>NZ_CP034159.1:1292040-1615051 GCF_003860585.1 Kaistella carnis
AGGTGTCGATTTTTTACCTTTAACAGTAGATTACAGAGAGAAATTTTATTCAGCAGGAAAAATTCCGGGAAACTTTTTCAGAAGAGAAGCAAGACCATCTGATGAAGAAATTTTGACAATGAGATTAGTTGACCGTGTTTTACGTCCACTTTTCCCATCCGATTTCCATGCAGAAGTTCAGGTGATGATTTCCCTGATTTCTTATGATAAAGAATGTATGCCAGAATCTTTGGCAGGATTAGCCGCTTCTGCAGCAATCGCAATTACCGATATTCCTTTCAACGGACCAATGTCTGAAGTTACTGTCGCGAGAATCGACGGTAAATTAGTTGTTAACCCAAGTATGGAAAATCTTGCAAAAGCAGATTTAAACATTATGGTGGGTGCAACAAAAGATTCTATCGTAATGGTAGAAGGTGAAATGGATGAAATTTCTGAACAGGAAATGATCGAAGCCATTAAATTCGCACACGAAGAAATTAAAGTTCAGGTAGCAGCTCAGGAAAGATTAGCTGAGAGAGTTGGAAAATCTCTTCCAAAAAGAGAATACACGCACGAAGATCACAACGAAGAAATTCGCGAAAAAGTTTGGGCAGCAACTTATGATAAAGTGTACGAAGTTGCAAAAACTCCTTCTGCTAAAGAAGAAAGACATGATAACTTCCAGGCTATTTTAGAAGAATTCTTAACTCAGTATTCTGAAGAAGAATTAGAAGTTGCAAAACCTTTCGCAAAAATCTATTTCCACGATGTAGAAAAAGAAGCAATGCGTCAGATGATCTTGAACGAAAAAATCCGTTTGGATGGAAGAACGCCGGAAACGATTCGTCCGATCTGGTCAGAAGTTGATTATTTACCGGGAGCACACGGTTCTGCAATCTTTACAAGAGGAGAAACTCAGTCATTGACTGCAGTAACTTTAGGATCTGTAAAAGATGCAAACATGGTGGACACGGTTGCAATCAACTACGATCAAAAATTCTTCTTACACTATAACTTCCCACCTTTTTCAACGGGTGAAGCAAGACCTTTAAGAGGAACTTCAAGAAGAGAAGTAGGTCACGGAAACTTGGCTCAAAGAGCTTTAGCGAAAATGATCCCTACAGAAAACCCTTACACCATTCGTATCGTTTCTGATATTTTAGAATCAAACGGTTCGTCTTCAATGGCAACGGTTTGTGCCGGAACTTTAGCTTTAATGGATGCAGGTGTTCAAATTTCAAAACCGGTTTCCGGAATTGCAATGGGATTGGTAACTGATCCAAAATCAGGTAAATTCACGGTACTTTCCGATATCTTAGGAGACGAAGATCACTTAGGTGATATGGACTTTAAAGTAACAGGAACTGCAGACGGAATCACGGCTTGTCAAATGGATATTAAAGTAGAAGGTTTGACCATGGACATTATGGAAAAAGCCTTAATCCAAGCGAAAGACGGAAGATTGCATATCCTTAATGAATTATTGAAAACACTTGACGCACCAAGACCAGACGTAAAACCACACGCACCGAAAATGGAAGTATTGGAAGTTCCAAAAGATTTCATCGGAGCGATCATTGGACCTGGAGGAAAAATCATTCAGCAAATGCAGAAAGATTTCGAAACGGTTATCGCAATTGAAGAAATTGGCGAAATCGGAAGAATCGAAATTTCTGGTGTTTCAAGAGAGAATATTAATGCAACGATTGCAGCAATTAACGAAATCTGTTTCGTTCCTGTAGTTGGAAGCGTGTACAACGGTAAAGTTGTTAAAGTAATGGATTTCGGAGCATTCGTAGCCATTGCAAAAGGAACAGAAGGTTTACTTCACATTTCGGAAATCGAATGGGCGCGTTTGGACAAAGTTCCGTACAACGAAGGCGATATGGTAGAAGTGAAATTCATGGGTTACGATGACCGTAAGAAAATGAAACTTTCGAGAAAAGTTCTTTTAGACCGACCGGCTCGTGAAGAAAGACCTCAAGGAGATCGTCCACAGGGAGATCGTCCACAATATAACAACGACCGTCCGAGAGAAAATCGTCCGCAAGGTGACAGACCTCAAAGAAGAGATGACCGTCCGGAAAATAACGGACCACGTCAAGAAGATAACCACAACTAAGAAGATCTGAGATTATATAGAAACTCCCAAAGTGATTTGGGAGTTTTTTTTTATTTATTACCCCTAGAATTAGTTCAATCCACAAACAATTCCGTTACATTTGCAGAATTTATTGCCCATTGGTAATCATAATATTCATGTGCATCTTGGGAATTATTTACTATTTTCAAATTTTGAGATTTCGCTTTTATCTCCAAGAGATTTCCGATTTTCATTTTTGAATCTAATTTTTTCATCAATACTTCAACTCCATTCGTGTCTAAAGTTTGAATATTTTGTCCAGAAAATGTCATTTCTAACCAAATAATTTCTCTTTTCTCAACATCTAAAACACCAAATACCAAACCTTTTGAAAGATTATTTGAAATTCTAACTTGATGAATCACACACGATGGATCATAAGCAACACCCGAAGTTTCGGAGATTTTCATGTGAAATTTCGAATCCATCCATCCGACAACCAAATTTGGACTAATGCTTCCGTAGCTGTACGCATTACACGTAAAAGTAACATATTTTGCACCTGCATTTTGCAATTCGAAAATATTCAAATTCACATATTCTGCGGTCCCAATCTTGTTCGGAATATTGATAATATCTCCACTGTGTTGACATCCTTTTGTGGTCAAATTAAAATAACTACAAACTTCGGAACTGGTTTCATAAGCAATATGACAACTCAAATCCATATCAAGATGTTGCGCAGGCAAATCTTTTCCCCATTGCATAAATAATCGAATTTCGTTTCCTTCCAAAGGAAATTTTGTTCCCATCAAAGCAGATGGTAAATCTTGAATATTATCACTTCTATCTCCTATACTCAGAGGAATATTATACAATTCTGGACTGATAAACATTGTTTTATTTTCAGTTTTCATTGCAGAAAATCTCTTTTCAATGGCGCTTAAAGTCATTTCTTCAATTTTGATTTTAATTTCATTCAAGTGATCATCTTCAAAACTTTTTAACCATTTATTTGCCGGAATCGTTTTGTTGGTTCCGCCCAAAGTTTTTATATTTCTGTGTGCATCATTATCAAAATAAATTTCTGCGTACATATTTAAAGTTAAAACCAAACGCATCGGGATTTTATCAACAATTTCTTCAAAATGTTTCAAAGTCAAATCTTCACCAAACCACAAAATGTTTGAAAATAATGAACGCGCAAATAATCCATGTCGTTTTTTAAGCAATGCAAAAGTGTTTTCCGCATCAGACTTCAATCGAAAATGATTAATTCTACCTTGCAAAACCGTGTAATTTTTGTTGTAAAAATCATCTAAAATTTTTGCCAATTGCTCAAATCCTCTTCTTTTGCTGTATTCTGCCAATCGCAACGCACGAATAAATCGGATCCACATGTTTCTTTTTGGATGCATGTTTTCGCAGATTACTTCAGAATTTAATTCTATTTCATTCAACCATTTTGCGACCATCAAAGATTCTTTTCGGGAGTATTTCAATTTGAGAGATTCCTTGGATTCTACTTTAACTTCCACTCTTTTATCTAAAGAAACTGAAAAATTTCGGTTGTTTTTTGAGATTCTTTTAATGATGGTTTTTGGTTCTACCAATTGAAGAAAACCTGTTTTTTTGTACCATAAATATCTCAAAATATCATTCGGAGTTTTTAATAATTTTCCAGCATCTCTTTCCTTTCCTTTTTCAATTAAAGCATCAACCACAACCATCAAAGTTTCTTTCATTTTTATTTCGATGGAAGGAATGTCTAATTCTGAAATTAAATTTTTCAAAGAATCAATTTGAGAAGCATCCAATGCTGTTTTTGAATTTAATAAAGAATGGAAATAGTTCTCAATGTCTTTATCAGTCAACAATTCCAAGACTTTCATTTTGCTTCCGGCTCCGAAAGATTCTATTCCACCAAATTTGAAAGGAGTTCCGCAAAACGGACAACCATTGTATCTTTCCAAAGGAAAAGTGTTTTCTGGAATCAAATGTCCGCAAGCCAAAATTCTCCCTTTTTTATCGTTAAAAATTTGAGCGAAAAAAGTAATCCAATGGTCGCTTTTAGTTTCTCCAGTTGGGATTTTCCAGTTTTTTATTAAAGGAGTCCAATTCAATTTTGTTCCCAAGATTTCTTGAAAAACAGTATAGATTTCCTTTTGAAAATTGACATCACATTGATTGACGCTCCAAAGTAATTCTTCACTAAAAGAAAAACCTAATTTTTTCAAATTTTCAACCAATTCAAAAGTCGATTTACTCAAATTCTGACTTGTAGAATCATTGATTTCAGGAATATAAACTGCATTATTTCTAATGGCTACTTTTAAAAAATTTTTGTTTTTCATAGTGGTTTTTTTTAGTTAAAATAAGATCAGGTAATTGCATATCTATTTCAAATGGTGGATTGTAGTAAGATGTGCTTGACCTTGATCATGGTAATTCAGAAACTTCCCGCGGACTCGAACCACAAGCCGATTTGCATCGGCATTACCAATTTAGAAGTAAGTCTCTGTTGACCATTTGTGGAGCAGGAAGGAATCGAACCTTCGACACATTTCAGTAGTAAATTTTATTTGACCAAATTGATAATTATAAAATTTAATTGCTCTACCAACTGAGCTACTGCCCCATAAAAGAGGTAAGGATCAAAGTGAATACCTTAAATTTTTTGAAGTAACTCTCAATTGACCTCTTAATTAATAATACAAAGTAATTGCTTGTATGCGCAATCATTTTGCGTTGTTGATTTTATTTTCTAAATTTTTTCTTCTTTTTCCAGGGCGCATTTTTCTGCACATCTCCTGCCATAATGCAACCATACGGCATTACTTCATCCAAAACTTCGCAAAGTCCAAATTCTTTAATTTGAGATCTTACATTTTGAGCATTTTTGTATGCGCTTGGTAATTCAGAAATATCAATGTCATTCGTAAAGAAACGGATGTCTAAACCTTTCGTTTCTTCTTCAAAAACTTCCTCAATGGTTTTGTGAGCCAAAGATTTTTTGTGCTGCGTTCTGCTGAAATTTCTTCCTGCACCATGAGGAGCAAATCCTAAATTTCTACCGTTTGTGGCTCCACTCACGATCAACACAGGTTCTGCCATATTCAGAGGGATTAATCTTGGGCCTGTGATGTCCGGTAAAAATTTGTCGTCCAGCGGAGTTGCTCCTTTCGCATGGTAAAATAAATCACCATCTCTGAATACAAAATTATGTTCATTCCAATATCGGTCTAATTCTTCTACATTTAATTTTTCCAAAGTCGCATTATGAATGGATTCATGGTTTTCCTTCGTCCATTTTCTAATAATCTGCAATGCTTCCCAGTAGGATTCGCCTTCTTCAGTGTCAAATGGAATCCAGGCATTTTCTTTCAATGTTTCCGGGGATAAAATTTGGCGAAAACGGTTGGCTACTTTCATTCCTTTATCGTATAAAATCGCTCCAGGTGCTCTTGAACCATGGTGCGTGATCATCATCGTATTTCCTGTATTTTTAGAAATTCCCACGAATAAAAAGTGGTTTCCATCTCCTTGAGTTCCCATATGAGACCTCGCAATACTGATCAATCGTTCTTCGTTCAAAAATAAATTTCCACGAAATTCCTCCATTAATTTTGCAGACATCGGCATTTGCTGTCCTCTTTCTCTCCCGCCATATCCAAAATGGGTGATGGAATGTGCTGCATCCAAAACTTCTTTCGGATCTGTTTTTCCAAAATCCGTCAACATTACAGAACAACAAATATCTGCACTGTGAAATCCCGGATGAATCGCATTTTTTGCAACCACCAAACCACCAACCGGAATATGACCTTCCGGACCTGTAGGACAGGCATCGGGCATAATTGCACCGGCAACCAAAGTTGGCGTTTTCATCAAAGTCTGCATTGTTTTCGTCACTTTTTCTACATTATCCTGCTCGCTTTCGTTTTCTGCTGTGATGTTTACGATAAAATCTGCAGGATTTTCATTTAACGGAAGTGGATCCGGATCCTTAAACTGGTCTAAATAATTTTCCATTTCTTCCTGGTTCAATTCATTTTCGTTGATGTGCTCTAAAGCATCGGCAAACCATTTTCCTGGTCGGTAACCTAATTCGATGATTTCGTTTCCTGTAATTTTCATTGTGTAGTTATTTGATGATGCAAAGTAAATGGTCAATTGCGCAATCATTTTGCGTAGGTCAAATTATTTTAATTATTTTTGAAATTATTTAATACAAAATCATAAAAAGATAGAGATAACTAAAGTTTTACAAATATGTCATCCAACAAAAACGCCCTTATTCGCTACAAAACAATTGATAGTTGCCTTCGCAACAGAGCAAAAGAGTACACTTTGGAAGATCTGATTGATGTTTGTTCGGATGCTTTATTTGAATTTGAAGGCAAAGAATCTTTTTTAAGTAAGAGAACTATACAGCTGGATATTCAAAATATGAGGAGTGAAAAATTGGGATACAATGCGCCGATAGAAGTGTATGACAGAAAGTTCTATCGTTATTCTGATGATACTTTTAGTATTAAAAATATTCCTGTGACGGAAAAAGATGTTCAGATCATCAATGAATCCATACAGTTATTAAAGCAGTTCAAAGATTTTTCTTTGTTTAAACAAATGAGTGGCGTTATTCAAAGACTGGAAGATTCTGTTATTTCAGGCAAAAATCAGAAATCCATTATTCATTTGGATAAAAATGAAAATCTAAAAGGTTTGGAATTTATTGATGTTTTATATGAAGCGATCTTAAAGAAAAAGGTGTTGAATGTTTCTTACAAATCTTTTAAAGCAAGAGAAATAAATCAAATGCAGATCCATCCACAATTATTGAAGGAATTCAATAACCGCTGGTTTGTCATCTGTTGGCACAAAACGCGAATTTACAACCTGGCTTTAGACCGGATTGAGGAGATTGCTGATGATTTAGCAGAAACTTATATCGATAAAAAGGTGGATGGAGATACCTATTTCAACGAAGTAATCGGTGCAACTGTTTCCGAAAGAAATCGTCCCACGAATGTCATCTTTTTTGTGGAAAAGAACAATGCACCTTATGTAAAAACCAAACCGTTTCACCATTCTCAGGAAGTTTTAGAAGAAAATGAAAACGGGACTTTATTCAAAATAAAAGTTCAACTGAATTTTGAATTAGAACGTATGATCCTGGGTTTCGGAGATCTGATAACGGTTATGCAACCACGAAAACTGCGAATGAGAATAGAGCAGACATTGAAAAATGCGGTTAAAAATTATCGCGATTAATTTTACATTAAGTTCCTCAAATTTCCTTCAAAACTTTTTTTGTATCTTTTTTTCAAATTTAAATCCTATGGCCAATATATTTTCCAAAGTCCGAAACGCTATTGAAATATTCCAATCAATTGATCTTGATGAACTCTCCAAAATATCCGGAAAAGTAGATCTTCCCAAAATGATGGAAGGTTTTTCCAAAATGGATGATAAGCAAATCAAAATGCTGATGCGCGCCATTGATCCGGAAAAAAAGAAGAAAGATTTGCCCCCTGTTGACGGAGATTTTTACGATGTTTTCGAAACTTTAACTCCCGAGCAGAAAGAAATCCAGATGCGCGTCCGGGAGTTTATGGAAACCGAAGTAAAACCTTTGGTGAATAATCATTGGCTACACGATTCCTTTCCGTTTGAAATTATTGAAAAGTTTAAAAAACTCAATGTCTGTGGCGTGACTTACGACGGTTACGGTTGTCCCGGCCTACCCTTTTTAATGGAAGGTGTTTTGGCCATGGAAATGGCACGAGTTGACGCGTCGATCGCGACGTTCTTTGGCGTTCAGTCCGGACTTTCAATGGGCTCGATTTATCTTTGTGGATCAGAAGCACAAAAACAAAAATGGTTGCCTGCAATGCAGAATTTTGATAAAATTGGGGCCTTTGGTTTAACGGAACCGGAAGTGGGTTCCGGCGCGGCAGGCGGTTTAACCACAACCTGTAAAAAAACACCTGAAGGTTACATTCTGAACGGTCAGAAAAAATGGATCGGCAACGCTACTTTTGCGGATGTCATTATTATCTGGGCAAGAAGTTTAGACGATGGCGAAGTGAAAGGTTTCATCTTAGAAAAAGACAATCCCGGCTTTAAGGTGGAAAAGATTAAAGGAAAAATGGCGCTTCGAATTGTGCAAAACGGTTTGATCACTTTAACCGACTGTTTTATTTCTGATGAAAATAAACTGGAACACGCCAACTCTTTCAAAGACACGGGAAATGTTTTGCGCATGACCAGAGCCGGCGTGGCGTGGATGGCGACCGGTTGCGCAAGAGGCGCCTACGAAAGTGCTTTGGCCTACACCAAAACGCGTGAACAGTTTGGGAAACCCATTGCGTCTTTCCAGATGATACAGGGACATTTGGTCGAAATGCTTTCTAATTTGACAGCGATGCAAACCATGGTTTTCCGTCTCTCCGAAATGCAGGACGAAGGAATTTTAAAAGACGAACACGCCTCACTCGCCAAAGTATTCTGTACGATGAGAACCCGAGATATTGTTTCCAGAGCCCGCGAAGTTCTGGGTGGAAACGGTATTTTACTGGAATACGACGTTGCCAGATTTGTCGCCGATGCCGAAGCCATTTATTCCTACGAAGGCACGAAAGAAATTAATTCTTTGATTGTGGGAAGAAGCATTACGGGATTTAGTGCGTTTGTTTAAAATAAGCAATTAATGAAATATTGTTTGGAAATTTATTGGTATAATAAAGTTTAATTTTTTAAGATTAATTATATCATATAATTTTTTTCAAATTTTAAACTAGTGTTTTTTAATAGATTAATGTACCTTAACAATAAAAAAATGTTTATTTTCGCAATATAAATGAGTCAATTAGATTACATAAAAAACATTGCTAAATTTGGTCTTGAAAATGATCAAGAAAATTTACTATCTGTACTTAATGAACTTATTGAGCATTCTAAAAACACAAAAAAGATAAATTTTGCAGTACAATTGCAATCAATTTTAAAAGATTCATTTAAACAACAAAGAAGTGATTCGCTTACTAAAGTAGGTTCTGAATCTTATTTTAATAGAATTGAAGACAAGGAAGTTGGAGATTTGATTTTAGAAAAATTAACTTCTAACTATCGTTTGGATAATATTATTGCTGACAATTCAGTTATTAATAGTTTACAATATTTTATTGAAGAACATCAAAAAGCAGATTTACTGCGGAAATTCGATTTGCCTGTTGCTAATAAATTACTGCTTCATGGACCTTCTGGTTGCGGCAAAACATTAGCATCTTATGTTGTTGCCGGGGAACTTGAAAAAATGATGGTTGTTGTAAATTTAGGTGCAATTGTTTCATCAAAACTTGGAGAAACAAGTAAAAATCTAGCAAAAATATTTCGCAAGGCAGCTTCTGAAGACTGTATTATTTTCATTGATGAATTCGATTCATTAGGTAAAGTTAGAGACTATTCACAAGATCATGGGGAAATGAAAAGAGTAGTTAATACAATTCTGCAACTATTTGATTATCTTCCTCAAAATAGTATTGTTATTGCGGCAACAAATCAAAGAGAAATGCTTGATGAAGCATTATTGAGAAGATTTGATTTTTCAATTGGATTTAATTTACCTACAGAAAAAGAAATAAAAGATTTAGTATCATTAACCCTAAAAAACGGTAACTTCATTTTCGACAGTAAAATTAAAGCAAACAAAGTGATTAAAACATCTGTAGGACTATCTTATTATAGCATTCAAAAAACGCTAGTAACCGCTATAAAAAGAAGTTTATTTGCTATGGAAAATACCGCTAACATAATTTCTGCAAAAATTGATACAAAAAAATGGCAGGAATTAATTTATATCGAAAAGCAATCGATTGGGATTTAGTTTTCTGCTTCAAGATCCAAATCTAAATTATTAGAGATATCAAGATAATTATTTATTTCCAGCATTTCAGAATATAAATTTCCAGTTCCTTCATTTGTGAGAATTTCAGTAATCTTAACAACAACTGAAAACATATGTGTTTTCACTGATAATTCATCGAGGTATGGATTTTTACATAAGCATCTAATTGCTATAGCAATACTATCATCCAATTTCGCATAATCATTTGGTTGAATTCTGTAAGACATAAATTGACTATTAGAAAATTGTCTATTGTCTATTCCAAAATGATCTTCACTCCATGAAAAGTTCTTTATTCCAAAATCTTTTTGAATTCCATTTTCAAAGATATTGGCTTGTACATTTTTTACTAGACTAAATGACATGTATAATGGAAGATAATCTAACTGATTATCCTTTATTGGTAAGAAGCTGTAACACAAAGAAATATCAAATTGCAATTTATTACCGGACTTCTTAAGATATTCAGGAAGATTTATTGGTATATTAATTATTTCACCAATTTTAATTGCATCTTCCACTACAAAAGTTACGGAGTCTTTATCATTTTCAATTAACCCTTTCTTATCAGGTTTACCAAATCCAACTAAGCTCTTTAATAAGGAATTTGGTTTTTCCTTAAAATGATGTGCATTAAAATAGTTTGCGGAATTAACTAATAATGCTTTCACCGTTTGAGTCTTCAAATTGGGGTATTCATTTAAAATTTCTGCTGCGTAAGAGGTGATTAAGGGTGTTGCTAAACTAGTTCCACAAGATCTGCCATAAAATTTATCTTCTAAAACCATTGGCGACCGTAAAATTTCTAATCCTGATTCAGCATTAAATAAATCTCCTCCATAAAAAACAAAATCAGGTTTATTTAAGTGTTTGTTTTTTTGTTTAATAGATTGTGAGTTAATATTTTGCGAATAATCATAATGAAATTTTCTTGTATAATATGCAGGATAAAGTTCATTTGGTGTCACGTCGGAGTGGTCAATGACATCCATATTTCCTGCCAATGCTCCTACGGAAATATTATTTAATGATTCTGACGGGGAACAAATATTTGTATCTTCACAATTATGGACCTCAGTTGTCCGATCTAACTTATAGAAAAAGTCCGGATAATCATGATCTGGATGCTCTTCTTCTTCAATAAGCGCTTTTAAACTTTCGCTGTTAAAATTACCTACTGAGATAAAAATTAAAATATCTTCTTCGAAAGATAACTTATCTAATTCGTATGCAAATTTACTAAATGTCTCATTGTATTTTTTTGCGTTTGGTATAACTAGTGACATATTAAAGAGTTTAATACCATGTTCTCTTTTAGCAAATTTTATATCATTTAACAATCTTGGAATGTCAATCGGATCATTATCGTTTTGTAAAACTTTTAAAACAAAAATTTTTGCTTTTGCGTTGTAGATAGTTTTTACATTATTATAAAATTCATCTCCTAAAATTATCAAACCTGAAACCATTGTACCGTGACCAACTTCATCCCAAAAAGCACCATTGTTTGTATGGTCAACATAATCTCGTAAAATTGCACTTTCCAGTGGAGATATTAATTCCACACCTGTGTCAATTACACCAACTTTTGTAATATTTCCAGCGACATTAATTTCAAATCCGTATTCTCTAGTTGGTCCATTATAACTCGGACTTAATATTTGCGTTCGAGAACTAGTTATAGCTTTGACTATGTCAAAATTATCAGCTATAAATTGAACTTTTTCTCTATTAATATCTTCGATTTCTAAAATACTTTCATAATCTTCAGAATATGAATAATTCAACTCATTTTCTTTCAAATATTTAATTAACTCACCTTTTTGAACGTCATATATGCTATCAACACTATCTATAAAATCTAATAAAATTCCTTCCTTATTGTATGTGAAAATTCTTGCTCTACTATCAATAAATTCAAATTTGTACATCAATGCAAGTATATTGTAGGGCTGATTCTCATAAGAAGTTTTACTTGGACTTTCAATAATATCATTGACGTGATTTTTAAAATTTTCAAATAATGATTTATCTAAAATTTCAAAAACGATAGTTTTGTTGAAGTCTTTATATTCGATTGGGTTAATTCCATATTTTTCTAAAAATTTGATTCTTAGGGAAGTATCGGGAATATTATAAAATTGTATTTTAATCAAATCAATATTTTTCGGAAAAATTATTGACCTAGTGTCATTTCTTTTTTTACGTTTAGAATAAAAAATGAGATTGTATAATCTGAAATTTGTTTTTTGATATTCTTCAATTATTTTAGGCAAAGTCTCCTCAACTTCATCTTGAGATTCTTGAAGATTTATTGTGCCGCCTCCAACATTTCTTTGTCTATTAAATTTTGGATGGCTTGATTTCTCATTACTTAAAAATATATGTCTATTCATTCATCTGTGTTTTTATGCTAATTTAAATTAAAATTATTGCAATAAATATTTTTTTGCTTATAATTAATTAAATTGATGAACTTATTATAAATTGATGAAAAAAATTTCGTAGTTAGAAAATTCTCTGATTTTAATTCAGAATATTCCATACAAAATAAAAATTAATTTAAAAACAAAAATATTTGTGAAAGTTAAAATCGCTCTTTTAACAATTCTAACAAATTTTTTCCAAAAATTTTTCCCGTAATTTCGCTCAAAATACAAAAAAAACCGTGTACAACTACCCCCCAAAAGTCACCGAGAAAAATATCTGGAAAACCTTGTTGAAGTTGAACAGTGATCCGATCGCTATTATTTCTCAGAATTTTCAGGAATTGGGAAATACCTATACTTTAAATTCCTTTTTGGTGAAAAAGCGGTTTGTCTTTAGCCGCGATCCGGAACTGTTTGATTATGTCTTGCGGAAGAATCAAAAGAATTATGAGAAATCTGCCATTCAAACCCATGTTTTAGGAAAATATCTGGGTAAAGGTTTATTGACGAATACCGGCAAAAACTGGCTGAAACAACGCCGCCTTATTCAGCCCAATTTTAGCAATAAAAATATAGAACTGCTGCATCAAACGATGATCGATGAGATCAACGCCACAATTGAAAGTCAGATGAAGAATGAAACGATCGATCTTTATAAGATGACCAACAGTCTCACTTTTAATATCATCGCGAAAACTTTATTTGGCAACTCCATCGACTATACGCAGATCCGGAGAATTGCGGATTCTATTACAGAAATCCAGAAAATGTTCATCAAAGAAGTGCGAAAACCTTTTTTGATGTCCTGGTATAAAATTTCGGGTCAACTGAAAAAGCACCTGCAACTGTCGGAGGAAATGCGTGATGTTTTCCGGGAAATTATTCTGAAAAGACAAAGTGAAACGGGAGACTATCATGACATTCTACAAAATCTGTTGCAGTCCCGTTATGAAGACAGCGGCGAACCCATGGCGATGGAACAGTTGATCGACGAGATCATCATCCTCTTCGTTGCCGGACATGAAACTTCTGCGAATGCGTTGGCTTTCACCCTATTTTTAATTGAAAACAATGACCACGAAAAGCAATTATTAGTAAAGGAGATCAACGATCTGGGAGAGGATTTTTTATCCTTAAAATCTCTTTTTGGGAATTCTAAAACAATGACGATCATCAAAGAATCCTTGCGATTATATCCGCCCGCGTGGATCATCGACCGCGTGGCTTTGGCAGATGATTCTTTTAAAGACTTCTCCTGGAAAAAAGGCACGATCGTGGAATTTTTACTTTACGATATGCACAGAAATCCAGTTTTTTGGGAGCAGCCGAATTCTTTTCTTCCCGAAAGATTTAACGAAAGTGATATCAAAAGTAAACCTTATTTTCCGTTCGGAAATGGAGCGAGGCATTGTATCGGTGAACATTTTGCCTACATGGAAATGATTTTATTTTTACGATTGCTTTATAAAAAATACCACCTGGACCTGGAGACCAAAGAAATGAAAACCATCGCCTTAATCACTTTGCGACCGGTAGAATTAAGAGGAAAGATCATTTCAAATTCTGTGGGTAATTAGATTGATGAGCAAAAATTGAGGAAGGAAGTGCTTTAAAATAAAGATTGTTGCTAAATATTATTTTCATTGCATTCCAACTAAAATTCCTATTTTTAATCCACAACAATTTTCCTTCAAAATCCCATGCTCAACCTTACTCCAGAAATCTTCGAAGCTTTTCAAAACAAACTGAAAACCGGTAACCGTCGCGGCGTTCATCTTAATGCTATTCCCGGGAGTTCGCGTTATAAACTGGATCTCGCGCAGCTTTCGGAAATCCATAAAAGTTTGCCCGAACATTTTATTGTCAACCTTCTGACGCAGAAAAATGTTTCTTTTAAATTTTCGATCCACGACCAAATCGTGGAGGAAGACTCTGCTGATTCATCTCGCAGAACCCTTTCTTTTGAAGAAGATAAGGAGGAAACGCAAGAAGTTGAAAATGAAGAAAGTCCTACAGGGGCCGAACTTTTAAAGGATGAAACAAAGGATAAGAACAAGGAAAAACTGTCGCGAAGTTTAGAAAATCTCATTTTTCAGAATGAAGTAATTTACTCCGAAAAAGGCGTCAATTCTCTGGGATTTGGTTTTCCGATACTGATCCGCAAAGATGTGTCTGACGGGCAGATTTCGGCGTCTCCCCTTTTGATCTGGTCTATAAATATCAAGCCGACGAACGAAATGAATACGTGGGAAATCAGTCGCGCGGAAGATGATCCGATTTATCTGAACGAAGTTCTCATCAACCATTTACAAAGTGATTCCGGCGTTATTTTAGACCAGCTTTCAGAAGAAATACTCGCGGATGGAAAGATCGACAAACCCGAACTGTTCAATATTTGCGAAACTATTTTAAGTCAGCTCAAAGTCACGCAGAATCTGGATTTCATCATGAATAATTATGCTGAAATCCCAGCCATCAAGACGAAAGCGGTTTATGAAACTTTGCTGCCGAAGAAAGGCGACGCTTTCATTATAAAATCCGGCATATTTTCCATTTTTGAAGTTCAGAAACAGAATATCATCAATGATTATGAGATTTTAAAAAGCAACTTTAAACCTTTGGAAGATCCGGCAAAACTTCCTTTTCAATCCATCACTTCCATCGAAACCGATCCTTCGCAACAGGGAATTTTGGAATCACTGAAATCTCAAAACAAAATTCTGATCCAAGGTCCGCCCGGAACAGGGAAAAGTCAGACTTTGACGGCGGTTTTGGTGAATGCTTTAGAAAATAAACAAAAGACGATCGTGGTTTGCGAGAAACAAACCGCCCTTGAAGTTTTGTATAACGCACTTCATAAAATGGGTTATGGCCGATATTGCACGATGATCAAAGACAGTATTTCCGATCGAAAACTCGTCGTGAATGCTGTGCGAAATCTCATCGATCCCGCAGATTTTAAAAAACAGATGCAACTCTATTCTGCGCAATCTTTAAATGATCAAATTTCGGAAATAACGGGCCATCAAAAGAACGTCAACGCCGTTCATCGCTTGTTAAATACCGAATTACTGCCGGAGAAAAACTGGTCGGAAATTGTGGGTTATCTTTTGGAATTTAGAGATTCTAAGGAAACGCTGGATCTGCAGGATTCCATTTTTTCCTTTTCAAAAGAAGAGTTTACTGAAATTGAAACCTTGCTCAATGCAGGAGAATCCCTTTATAAAGAATATGAGCCTTTTATTGCTGCCTCTTTTCTGAATACAGAAAAATTAATTCAGGAAAATTTTCTCAGCAGTTTGCAAAACTTAGATCAATCTTTCCAAGGCTACCAAAAATCCTGGAACGAAGTTCAATTGTTGATACGGGATTTTCAACCGGTTTATGTCGAGAAGAAAAAGCAGGAATTTGGACAAAATTTACAAAAGCTGACTTCCTTAATTAACGAGACAGAAATTATGACTTCGACCTTGAACTCTAATTCTGAGGAGTTTTTACCGGAAGTCACAGAAGGTTTCTTTTATAAATTGGGCGCATTATTTTCCTCCACGAAGAAAAGGAAAATTAAGAATCAGAAAAGATTAACGGCAATTTCTTCTTCCATTAAAGAGATCAGTTTAAATCCGCTTTTCCCTACTATTGAGATTTCCGGAAATCTTTGGAATAATAAAAATGAGATTCTTAATTACCGTCAGAAATCAGAATTAGCCCAAACTCAGTTTTTATTCAATATTGAGAAAAATTATGAGTCGCTGGATTTTCTAAACCTTTTTGATCCAGCTATTTCAGGTCGAGAAACAGAAATAATTTCACAAAAAATTCAGAATTTGAAAAAGTCAATTTTGAATGACCGTTGGATTAAAAATTCCGATTTCGGAAATACGTATTCGCAAACTAAAGAACGGTTAAACAATCTCTTTTCTACTTATTCAGGACTTCGGAATCATCCGTCGAATCCTTTATTGGCGGAATATAATTGGTTTTCATTTCATCAAAATTTATCTACTTTCCAGAAAGATCTATTGGAGAAATTATATCCGCTCCAAAACTGGAAATCCTCTTTTCTTACCGCTTATTTTTCGCTTTTGCTGAAATATCACAGCGATGAGAAACTCAATTTTAATGAGCAGCAATACGCAGAGATTATTAAGAAACTAAAAATATTCGGTTTTACCCAGAAAAGTTTCATCGAACAATTTTGGAATACGGCGCAGCAGGAAGCGGTGAAAACTTTCGAAAAGAACAACAAAGATATTACGGTCGCGAATCTTTACAACAAACGCAGCAGCATCAATCATACGCGATTAACTTTGCGACAAATTGCCCAAAAAGACACTGATCTGTTCACCAACTTTTTTCCTATTATTTTGACGACCCCGGATGTTTGCAGCAATCTTTTTCAGAATAAAAATTTCTATTTTGATAATGTTATTTTTGATGAAGCGAGCCAGTTGAAACTGGAAGATAACCTGCCGGCTTTGCTAAAAGGAAAAAATATCATCATCGCGGGAGACGAGCATCAAATGCCGCCCTCCAATTATTTCAGTAAAGTTTTTGACGGTTCCGTAGATGATGAATATGAGTTGGAAGGTGAAAACGAAATTATCACCTACAAAAATGCCATGCTCAATATCGAATCTTTACTGGATTTCGCCATGGAAAATAACTTTGAGAAAAACCATCTGGATTTCCACTATCGATCCAGACATCCGTATCTCATTGACTTTTCAAACCACGCTTTTTATAATTCAAGACTAAAACCGCTACCAACCCAAACGCAAAATAAACCGATTGAATTCTTTCAGGTCGATGGTATTTTCGATGATCATATCAATACTGAAGAAGCGGATAAAGTGCTTGAAATTTTGGCAACGATCGAGCCTAATAAAGATGGAAAATATCCTTCCGTAGGAATCGCTACTTTTAATATTACGCAACGAAATTATATCAAACGAAAGATCCTTCATCAAATTAATCTGCCGGAAAACGAACTTTTCAAAGAGAAAATTCAAGGTTTGGAAGAAGCTGGAATGTTCATTAAAAACCTAGAGAACATTCAGGGAGACGAAAGAGACATCATCATTATTTCGACCACATACGGACGGAAACCGAGCGGGAAATTTGTGCAAAGCTTTGGTCCCGTAAATCATTCGAAAGGCTATAAATTATTGAATGTGATCATTACGAGAGCGAAGGAGAAAATTTACATCTGCAATTCTATTCCCGAAGAATTTTTCATGAATTATAAAGATGCGATCGAACAGGAAGGCGCCAATAATAGAAAAGCAGTTTTCTATGCGTATCTGGCGTATTGCAAAGCGGTGAGTGATCAAAATGAAACCCAAAGAAATGAAGTTTTAAATGTTCTGGATGTTTACGGACATAAAGCTTCCACGGAAAAAGATGCTGAAACAACTTCCTTCATCAACGAGATTGAAGAGCATTTAAAAGAAAAATTTCCGGAATTAAAAATTTCTAAAAACCATCATTTTGGCGGCTATGTTTTAGATCTGCTTATTGAAAAGCCTGACGACCGCTCCATTATTGTGGAATGCATGAGTAAGGAAAAGTATGATGGCGAACTGGGTTATCTGGAAGATCTTCACAAAGCAAAAATTCTGCAGAATTCGGGGTTTGAATATGTGCGCATCTGGAGTCAGAATTGCTGGCAAAATTTAGATTCGGAAATGCAGAAAATAGTAAAGAAATTAGGATGATTTTAGAACAGATCAAAAGGCTTTTCAGAAAATAGTAAGTTTAAAAAGGTCCTTATTTTCGTTGTCAAAATTACAGTTCATTCAACAAAATTCAAGGACGGAAAAAGTTAACGAAGCGAGTGAAAATAACGGTACCAGCTGAAATTCTTGTAAAAAAATTAGAAACTCCCGAAAATTTCAGGAGTTTTTTTTCGATTAAAAATGCAATAAACCTATCTGAAAGGCTTAACCAATATTTTTAAAATATCATATCTGGAATGAGTCCAATTGTAAGAGCCTTTTAATAACCAGGAAATCCCAAAGGGAAGTAAAGTGGTCGATTCAAAAATAAGGGTTGAATAAGGAAAATCTAAGTTTTTAAAAATCGAAAGAAAAGCAATAGCGAGAATACTTAAAATCATGATGTAAGCGCAGATGCGGTAGACTCTATTACGCATTCTTTTTTTATCATCAATGATTTCATTTTTATCAGGTTTTTGAAAAACTACGGCGCAGAATAAAGCAAAACAGATAAACAAAGCCGTCGCAAACCCGTAGTGAAGCGCATTTGTTAAGTGCGAAGATTCAGCAGAAATAGGAAGACTGATAAATTTCGTGCCGATGAAACCTTTAACATTGGTCGGAAATATCGCTACGCCGGCCGCACAAACTCCCGCAATGTTGGCCAGCCAGTTTTCGATCCTGTATTCTCCTTTGTAAGTAATTAAAAATGTAGAGAGCGATGCTAATGTTCCTATAAAGATGGTGTGAGAAAAACTGTAGTAATAGTGGCTCAGAGAGGGTTGTAATCTTCCGCCAAAAATCATTAAAGCAAACGGCAAGAGGATTCCGAGAATGCCGATTAACTGTCTCAGCAGAAAGTAAGAAATGGTTGTTGAATCCGTTTTTTCAGCGGCCAGTTGGTGGATGTTAGGCATTTCCATAGGTTAGATTTTAATTGAAGTACAAGCAAATATCGATTATTAGGACCGATCTCATTAGGGTGATATCACGTTTTCTTCTTTAAAGATATACTATTTAAAGTGAGAACGTTTTCCTATTTTTAAAGAAAATTAAAAGAAATGATCATACAGCAATTAAAGCAAGATCCAGAAAACATAGAGTTTAAAGATGTTATTTCATTTATTGATGAGCATTATGATTTCAGCCCAACTCCATTCAAAAATGGAAACACCTTAAATGAAGCCAATCAAAATAATGGATCGTGCAAAGTGTTCAGTTTTGCAAAGTCAAATAATTTATCAAAGGAAGAAACTTTATTTCTTTTTGGAGATTTTTATAGAAACGATGTCTTAAAAAATCCAGAAGGAAATGATCACCAAAATATTAGAAACTTTATAGACTTTGGGTGGGATGGAATTTCTTTTGAAGGGGAAGCTTTGAGGAAGAGAAGTTAGATTTTAGAGCTTAGAAAAAGATGGTTTCTAGTAAAAAGCTTTTGTGAAAATCAGCGTCATCAACCTTGTCAAGGTTCAGAACCTTGACAAGGTTTTTTCGGGAAGAATTGTTTAGAATTCGAGGTGACAAGGTGAAGTTTATAAGCAGAAAATTCAAAAGGCAAACAAATTTATCTTAAAAATACTAATCTTCCCACGGACAAATAATACACTTTCGTATTGATATCGGAATTAATGAGGGACGCAATATTCTTAAAATCTTTTCCTAAAGCCGTATTCGGATAAATGACGTTGCTGGATTTTGCTTTGCTTTTTTCAAAAATATAGCCGGCATTATTAATGGTGGAAGACATTGTCTGGTAAAGATAATCGACGGTTTCTTCTTCGTGATGGTGATTGTCGGCAAGGGTTTTGAAAAACTTTTCCTGCGAAGTTTGAAATAATCTTTGGGGCTCTTTGAAGGCAAAAGCTTTTTGCTCCTCGCCCTTCAAAGCCAAACTCAACATATCGTTAATCTCCAAAGCCTGTGTTGGATGTTCGCAATTGTAACAGGCTTCATCCAAATATCTGCCGACCCAACCGGTTTCTAAAAATTCGTCGCTTCTACTTGCAGACTGCCAAATATCCATGCTTCGGAAGTGGGATTTGTCGGGATTTGGATATCCAACATTGTTTAAAACAGCGAGTTCTCCGTTATTAAAGAGTTCTTTAAAATAACTTAAACTCGGATTAATGCCAGCGTCATCGGTTAGGCGTAAAGCATCTTTCACCGCAATGGCTTCTCTTTCCCGAAAATAAATATCGTTGCGGGTCGGAATAATGGTATTCAAACCATCATTCCCACCGCTGAACTGGAGAATAACCAGAATTCGGTTTTCTTTGTCTAAAGCTTCCGGAACCGCCATAGCCTGGAGGAAATTAGGAATCATGAGGGAAGCTGTGGCTAGGGAGGATATTTTGAGAAAGTCGCGTCGTTTGAGTAACATATTTTTATGATTAGCAATGAGTAATGAGTAATGAGTAATTTAGCACAATTGAAATTCGGGCGTAGACATCACGTTGATGATCTGCGATTGCACGGAAGAGCCGGAATATTGTTGAATAGTTTTCGCCAAAGCCGGAGATTTTCTTTGCAACAGATAATCCTCGATATTTTTTGATTTAAAAACGTCTTCTACTTTTTTCCAGTCGATGACAATCTTGGGATTTTTGAATCCTTTCGTCTGCTTCTGCGCACTTTTCATGCCCATTTCCACGTCATCATCAGACTTTGGTTCCACTTCCAAAGGTTTCAAACCCGACCAGATCTGCGGCATTTGCAACCTCAACATCAAAGTAGAACTGTCGATCCAGGATTTCCCCGACGGCCAGCCAGCGACGTTTGGCGGATAAAGCAGCATTTGTCCTAATAGTTTTTGATACGCGATTAAATTCTCCGGATTTTGAATTTCCATTGGAAGAATTCGTCTCATTCCCGCCATTAATTCAATGGGTGATTTTATTTTGGTACCAATATTTTCTTCCCTAAAAAACCAGTCTGAACTGAAGATGTTTTGCAGCAGCTCTTTAATATTATAGTTAGAAGCATAAAATTGATTGCTTAAATCTTCGATGATTTCAGTATTCAGCTTTTCATTAACAAAGAATCTGTAAATTTTAGTAGTGATGAATTTTGCGGTAGTTTTTTGAGCTAAAATTATTTTTAAAACTTCATTGCCGTTGAAGTTTCCAGTTTTACCCAGAAATGTTTTGATGCCGAAATCATGCAGTTTCGATCTTTCAAAAAAAGTTCCGTCGGGTAAAAAGCTCCAGCCTGTAAAAGCGCGCACAGCTTCCTGAAGATCTTTCTCCGAATAATTTCCGCGACCTAAAGTGAAAAGCTCCATGACTTCCCTCGCAAAATTTTCGTTGGGATGGTCTTTTTATTTTGCTGATTGTTGAGAAACTGCAGCATCGCCGGAGATTGGGAAACCGCGATCAATAAATCGCCGAAATTACCCAAAGCTTTTTCGCGAATGGTGTTGAGCAACTGAAGATTAAAGGCTGCATTATTGGTCCGTGTGGCGAAATGACCATGCCAGAAAAAGGCCATTTTTTCCCGCAACTGATCTTCTGAAAAAACCATTTGATCCAAAAAGGAAAGATTAAGCTGATAAATCTGTTTCCGATTTTTCTGCATCACCATCTTTTTGGTGACGGAATCCATCTTTTTGATGTTCTGATAATCAACAGCAATCAGCTCTTCTTTCAAAGCCAGGGGTTGAAAAGGATAATTTTTAAATAAAACATCTCGTATTTCACTGTCCTTCCAGGTTTCTATTTTTTCAAATTGCGAAAGTTCCGGTCCAAAACCTGCACGCAGAAGGAGGTGATTATTTTTCTGAAGTTGCGATATGCTCATACCGCCTGTTTGCAACTTTGATGTCATGTTTTACAGGAGGTTAAAGGAAAACCTTCTTTTTTATGTTAACCCTTTATAAATCAAAGGACTTCACTTCCCGATATTCTTTCAATAAATTTTGGAAAACCTCTTCTACGGAAATTATTTCTTTGATTAAAGCGGAAACCTGACCAATTTCCAGTTCACCTTCTTCCAGATCACCTTCAAACATTCCACGTTTCGAACGGGCACGGCCGAGGGTTTCTTTTAATGCTTCTACATTTCGCCCGGTGTCGTAGAGCTTTTCTAAGTCATGGAAAAATTTATTCTTGACCATTCTTACGGGCGCTAACTCTTTTAAAGTCAAATGGGTGTCGCCTTCATTCAGGGAGATGATTTTATTTTTCCAGCTCTCATGGGAACTCGCTTCCAATGTGGCGGCGAAACGGGAACCAATTTGAACGCCGTCCGCTCCAAGAATCATAGCGGCTTTCATTTGGGAACCTAAAGCGATTCCACCCGCAGCAATAAGCGGTTTTGAAATATGTTTTTTTACGTTTGGAATCAGACAGAACGTGGTGGTTTCATCGCGACCGTTATGTCCGCCCGCTTCGAAACCTTCTGCCACGATTGCATCAACGCCAGCGTCTTCACATTTCATGGCAAACTTGGTGGAGGAAACGACGTGAGCAACTTTTAAACCTTCTTTTTGTAATGTTTCTGTATACGTTTTCGGATTTCCAGCGGAAGTAAAAATGATTTTAACGCCTTCTTCTAAAATAATCTGAATGACTTCATCTAAATTGGGATAAAGCATTGGCACATTTACTCCAAATGGTTTATCTGTCGCCGCTTTACATTTCTGAATGTTTTCGCGCAAAATATCGGGATACATACTTCCGGCACCGATCAAGCCTAAACCACCATTATTAGAAACCGCAGAAGCCAACCGCCAACCGGAATGCCAAATCATTCCACCCTGAATAATGGGATATTTTATTTTAAATAAGTCAGTGACTTTATTTTCTTTCTCACTCATTTCTTTCATTTTTTTAGCCGCGCCAAAATCGATAAAATTACTCATGGGGTAAATTTAATTAAATCAATGAAGAGGAAAAAATGTTGAAGTAAAAAATTTAGAATAGAAGAAAATACTTGAAGTTTGTAATGGTCTAAAAGTGCAAATATTTAATTTTTAACAGCAAAAGAGACAAAAGATAAATGAAGAAAAAGATTATCAAAAGAATGCAAAAAGTATAATCTAATAAAACGCTCCTTTACTTACTGTTGGACAATTTACTATATCAAAGCTTTTGGTCATCTTTTGTGGTGAAAAAAAGACTGTAGATCAACTCTTATTCTGTAATAATTTTGTAATCACCTAATTTGCCATTCCAGTTTTCGCCGTAGGTTGTGAATTCGATGTATAAAATTTGACCGTCGGTAACATCAACTACATAGCTTAACCCTTGTTTTAAGCCTTTCACTTCTATATTTTCTCCACCGCTAAACAAGGCGTTGATATCATCAAATTTGAGTTCTTCTTCAGCATTGGTGTAGTCAAAATTGACCGTCATTCCGGTTTTTGTGATTTCCCGGTCTTTCACTTTCAGATACGGAAGATGAGATTTTAATGCAGGATATTTTTCGGTTAAAAGGTTTAAAAGATTTGATTCGAGGGTGTTTAAGGGTTCCATAGTTTTGGGGGGTTTCGGTGGAGGGATATTCAAATTTGGTCAATGCGAATAAACGGGAAATATTGGAATAAAAAAATTATTAAGAGAAATAAAGTTTTCGGAATTTTTAATTTTCACAACATCACACACTATAATTCGTGCGACAGCTGAAAAAAAAATAAACCTCCTGAAGTTCCAGCCCTGATCGCAGTGAAAATCCCGGAGTGAGGCGCGAGCGAAGCGAGCGCCGAAACGAGGAATTGTAACGTAGAGCAGGTCGTAATTTTAAAAGAAGCAAATATTTTGTTGCTCCTAAAAAAACTTAGCATTCCGGCCAGTAGCGATCATCGAATGATTTCCTAAAAAATTCCCATAATTATTTTAATTCTAGGACCGGATCAATCAATTGAGGAAAAGTGTGGTTATCTTTGCAAAAAAATTAGCATGTCCAGACTCATCTCCGATTTAGGAATTATTAAAAAACTTCAAAACGCTTTAACCGATTTAGAAATTACGGTGGCAACAGATATTCAGGAACAGGTGATTCCGATCATTCTGGAGCAGAGTGAGGATTTGGTGGCACTTGCCAAAACGGGAACGGGGAAAACTGCGGCGTTCGGATTGCCACTTTTGCAGTTGGTAGATCCTGAAAACACCCCTGTGCAAACTTTGATTTTATCGCCGACCAGAGAGTTGAGTCAACAGATTTATAATAACCTGAAGGATTTAGCGGAATATATGCCTGAGGTTTCTATTGTTTTATTAACAGGAGGAAACACCGTGAAATCGCAAGTTGAAGAGTTGAAATCTGCGCCTCAAATTATTGTGGCAACGCCGGGTCGTTTTTTAGATTTACTGGAAAAAGGTGCTTTTGATATTAAGTCTTTGAAGAACTTGGTTTTAGATGAAGCTGACGAAATGTTTCAGGCGCTTAAAGAAGATTTAATGTCGATCCTGAAAGCAGTTCCTAAAAACCGTCGTACGTATTTATTCAGTGCGACCATGCCGGGTGAACTGAAAGATATCGTTCATAATTATATGTCAAAGAATGCGGTTTCCATTAATTCTGATATGGCGACGATTGGACATGAAGGAATTGATCATCAATATATCGTGGTCGATCCGATCGAAAAATTAGATGTGCTTTTACACTTTTTGAATTCGCAGGAAGGCGGAAGAGGAATTATCTTCTGTAAAACCAAAGCAGCCGTAAATAAATTAGCAAAAAATTTAGCGATCCGTAAAATCTCCTCAGGAGCTTTACACGGAAGTTTGACGCAGGGAATTCGAGACCGAATTATGGATCAGTTTCGTGAAGGTTATATTGATATTCTGGTGGCGACCGATTTGGTGGCGCGTGGAATTGATGTGAAGGAATTGGCGTACGTTGTCAATTATCACTTACCAGACACGCCTGAAGCTTATGTTCATCGTAGCGGACGAACTGGTAGAGCGGGCGCAAAAGGACTTTCGATGACGATTATTCAGGAAGAGGAAGTTAAAGAAATTGCTGAGTTTGAAGAGGAATTAGGAATTAAATTTCATCCTGTTAAAAAAGCAAATGCTGAAGACATCGAATGGAATAATACTTTGGTTTGGGCTAAGAAAGTATTTAAAACAAAACCAAACCGCGAGATTCCGGAAGAAGTAAGACAGCAGGTGAAAACGATTTTTCACCATTTGACAAAAGAGGAATTGATGGATAAAGTACTTTCCAATTATTTAGCGGAGAACAGTAAATAAACTTTTTACTTTCTAAATATCAATTAACGAAACGGTCTAAATTTGAACATTTGTATTCAAATTTAGACCGCTTCTGTTATAATAATCCTTTACAGATTTTTTCGGTACAATTTCTATGTGAGTACAAGTTGGAAGTCTACTCCACTACTTTTTTCACCCTTTCTACTTTATCAAATTTCGATAGAGTTAAGCGAACGATACTGTCTTCCTGTGCAAGTAAATCGTGCGGAACATTAGCTTCCAGGGAAATTAAATCGCCTGCTTTTAAAGACATTTTTTCGCCGTTCACGCCAAATTCAATTGCACCTTCATGAATCTCCACTGTGATCGGAAAACCGGCCTTGTGTTCCTTCATGCTTTGCCCTTTTCTAAAAAGGATTCGTATTTCTTTGGAGGATTCAGTTTCCATCATCACCGTCACGGCAACTTTATCTTCGTTGTACTTAAGGTCGTTTCTTAAAGAGGCTGTTTTCATAATATACTTTTTAATAATTATTCAAGTTACCAAAAATCTTTCGAATAATGCAGTTTTCGACCTGCTGAAATTTTTAGAATTAATTTTTAAACAGTTTATATTTCTCCTATAAAAGACAGAAGAGAATCTTCAACCCATTGAATTTAAACAACTTTACAAAGTGAGATTCCTATTTTTCAATTCAGTTTCAAAGGCTTTTTTGCGGGCATTATTTTTCAGGAGCATTTGAATAAAAAGCAAGGGAAAGAACGTAATAATTCCCAGCCCATATTTTACGGTACTCCACGTTGCAACACCGATCATCACTCCGAACAAGACGGCATTTACAATATTGCCTGATCTTATTTTTTTACCTTCCAGCAAAAGTTCTTCATTGGTTAATTGGGACAATTCTTTTTGAATCATTTATTGATTATTTTTTTTGATAAAGAAACTATTTAAAGTCTTTTTCAGAGATTTTCTTATTGTAATACAAATCTATAATTTTCGATTCCTGATTGCCATCTTCTGACACAAATGTTTGTTTGGTTTCGTAAATTAAATCCCCGAACTTTTTGAAATCATCATACAAAACCGTGGAGTCTGAATTCTTTTCAGGATCCTTAACCACTTCAGACTTCACGAGAAAACCGGAAGCTTTATCATAATAAAGGTAAGTTACTTTTCCATTCACTAAGGTCGCTTTAATCTTGTGACAGTCTTTATTTCCCGTTTTTTCTTCGCCGATATATTCTACCTAGTAAAGTGTTGGATCAATATAATCCAGTGAATTCATAATATGTTTTCGATAGACTTTATCTTTAACTTCATCCTGATCAGCAATGGTTTTTTGTCCGTTTACCACATCATAACCGGTTTTTCCATCGTAGAACGATTGGTACACTACTCTTCCCTGGTATACAATTTCGAAACTTCCTTTATTGGGCGCCATTTCTTTGGTAACCCATTTTACATTTCTACCATCCATCACTGTTTCAGAATTGGAGTATAATGTTTTAATATTTTTTAAAAAGTCTTTGCCTCCTTGCGCTTTAATTGATTTTTCAATCATCTGCACGGCTTGGTCTGTCGTATTATTTTGAGAAAATAAGAAACCTGTTGTAATAAGTAAAGTGGAAAATGTAATGGTAAATTTCATAGATGATTTAATTTTATGTGGTTTTTATAAGTCGGTGTTTTTTGCTGGCGGGAATTTTTCTAAAAAATCTTTGTAAACATAACAAATTGAAATATTAACGAAAAGTTTCACGAAAGGAACTTCCGACCTATAATAGCAATTGGTAAACAAAGTGTTTTCAATTAATAAATTTCAAGTAAGGTATAACCCAGATTTTTGTCAAACTTATAAAATAATTCGTAGGTCGTTACGGTCACAATTCCGTAATCTTTAACGCCTTCCCGGCTTTCATTCCTGCCCCAACCGTCCGTATTTAAAAAGATAGATTTAAAATTTCGATTTATTTGAAAATTGATTGGACTGGCCATAAAATCTTTTTGCCCAATTTTCACTTTATAACCCAAGTGATAATCAATCTTATCAAATTTGCGATTTTCAATAGTTCTCAATTTTCCATTGAGTTTATAATAGCGGTTCTTTTTATCGTTCAAATTGTCACTACCGAAAACATAAATTTTATTTTCCTCCTCATTTTTTCTATTCTCGATTATAAATTCATTGGTTGAATAATAAATGTCAAAGTAAATTTTAATGGTATTGGGAGTTTCTTCCTTCTTTATATATCTAAAAGAATTTGCGCCAAGATTTTGAGAATGAAATTTTGCAATTTCGTAAATATTTGAAAAGAGCGATTTTTCACCTTCACAACTTATAGTTGCCAAATACTGACTATTTTCGGTGGAAGATTTATTGTTTATAAATTCAAATACTTCATAATTTTTCTTTTCTGGAATCGAATCCTTTAAAGATATTATTTTGAATTCCTGCGAATAGAACATTGCAAATGCAAGAACAAAAAATACAGTGAAATTTTTTTTCATAAATAGTTTTTTCAATATTGCGGTTAACGATTGTGGATGGGCAAAATGGCGGATAACAAGCCGAAACTTTCTATAATCACTTAACTTGAGAGGAAGCGCAAATCTTCTCTGTAGAATTAAAACG
Organism: Kaistella carnis; assembly: GCF_003860585.1. NCBI lineage: Bacteria > Pseudomonadati > Bacteroidota > Flavobacteriia > Flavobacteriales > Weeksellaceae > Kaistella > Kaistella carnis. The sequence continues at coordinate 1,319,954 of NZ_CP034159.1, forward strand.
ACCATATTGCGAAGCCGATATTGAACTAAACCTCCGGTAGCTTTTCCTGAGGCTGTTTTATTAACTTTGTTTGATCATAACATAAAATAAAATCTCTAAAATGGCTACAAAAAAAAATCTCCGGAGGATTTAAGGACGAACAAAATTTTGAATCGCGCTTCAAGCGAAGTTAAAGGTTTTTCGGAACTGATACAACGTTTCGAAAGAAATATTTCCATACAGGGAAAAAGTCCCAGAACCTTTGATAATTATTCCAGGCATATAGCAGCCGTAGCGCTTCATTTCAGTAAAATTCCTACGGAATTAGATCCGGAAGACATCAAAGATTATCTCTTCGAACTTCAACAACGCAGCAAAACTCCTTCCCAAACTTACTTTAAACACACGGTTTATGGACTGCGGTTTCTTTTAAAATGTGAAGGTTTACCCTATAGTTTTCTGCATCTTCCTGCCATTCCAAAAGTCAAAAAACTGCCGACTATTTTAAGCCGTCAGGAAGTTTGGCGGATGCTTCAAACGGCGCAATTGCTGAAACACAAACTGCTCATCGGTCTGATTTACGGGTGCGGACTTCGATGTATGGAAGTCCGGAATATCGAACTTCATCATCTTGATTTTGACCGCCAAATGCTGCATGTTGTTCAGGGTAAAGGTCAAAAAGACCGTTATGTTCCTTTATCCGCGCATTTAATTCGAGGATTGAAAACCTTTATTTCCGTAGAAAATCCGGATCAATATTTATTTAATGGAAATCAGAACAGAAATATTGAAGAGATTGATCAGGTAGTTACAAACAGACTGGACTTCGATTCCAGATACAGTCAAAGAGGCGTTCAATGGGTCATCAAAACGGTGAGCAAAAAAGCAGGAATTACCAAAGTTGTTCATACTCACACTTTGCGACACAGCTTTGCCACGCATTTATTGGAAGATGGAGTTTCTATCATTATGGTTCAAAAACTTTTGGGTCATGAAAGAATTGAATCGACGATGGAATATCTTCATGTCTGTCAGTTGTCTGACCAAAAACCGCACAGCCCTTTGGATACCGTTTTCGCTTTATGCAGTAAAAATGGAAACCCGAAGTAAGGTAAATAAACAAAGCGGAAGCGTTGCCGACGTTCTTCGCAAAATCAATTTATCGGCTCAGAATTTTACGGTTCATCAGGAGAAAACGCTTCGGGCTTTATCGTATTGCCGAACTTCTGCTTTGGGTGGTCATATTGATGCGTGTGATGGTTGTGGCAATCTTTCCATCAGTTACAACTCGTGCCGTAATCGGCATTGTCCGCAATGTCAAGGTCATAAAAAAGAAGAATGGATTCAGAAACGCGAACAGGAATTATTGCCTTGCAGTTATTACCACGTGGTTTTTACGCTTCCTGAAGAACTCAATGGTTTGGCAATCTCTCAACCGGCATTGTTGTATAAAACCTTATTTGAAGCAGCTTGGGCAACATTAAATCAGTTCGGTAAAACAGAACAGATGCAACTCGGAATGATTGCGATTTTGCATACTTGGGGACAGAATCTGAGTCTTCATCCTCATTTACACTGCATCGTTCCAGGCGGTGGAATTGATCACAATGGAAAATGGAAAAAGAAAATGAGAACCGATAAATATCTCTTCTGTGTAAAAGCGATGAGTAAAGTTTTCCGCGCAAAGTTCGTGGCTTCATTAAGAGCTTCCGGAATTAAAGACCAGGATTTAATAGATCAACTCTTCACCAAAAACTGGGTGGTTTATGCGAAAAGACCTTTTGGCGGACCAAAACAAGTGATCGAATATTTGGGAAGATATACGCACAAAGTTGCCATTAGCAATCATCGCATCAAAGAAGTTACGGATCATGAAGTTCGTTTTGGGTACAAAGATTATCGCAAAGAAGGTCAGAAAAAGGAAATGACTTTATCGAATACTGAATTTGTGCGCAGATTTAGTCTTCATATTTTGCCTCGAAGGTTTGTAAGAATAAGGCATTACGGGATTTTGAGCAGCTCCTGGAAACGCGGGAAACTTCAGGATTTACAATTAGACTTAAAAATCCAGATTACAGAAGTAAAACCGAAAACTTTGCTTAAAAAATGTCGGTGTTGCAAGGAAGGAAATTTAATCACCATCGCGCTTTTCGGACAAAGAGGACCGCCTCAGGATTTTCTTGCCGTTTTCAATGCCTCGTCTGCAAAATAAACTTTGTGGGTAAGGGATTTTGTATCTTAAAAGTAAAGAAAAGCCGGTGAGTGCTTCAAAAAACCTCACCTCAGATCCCGAAAAAAGCAGTCCTTCTAAAAAACTGCTCTATTATCCTAAATTCTAGAAACGATAACTCCATAAGGTTACCAAGTGGGGAGAAAAAGCCACCGGAGGTTCCGTTCAACAGGCTTTCATTTCTTGTCTTTCAGACAAAACGAAAGCTTAGTTATTATGCGACGTCTTTTTTTGCCACAATGAAAATATAGTCTCCATAATTTTCGGAAAAACTATCCTTTATTTTGTTAAAATTTCCGTTCGAAATATCTTCTTGCAGAATTTTTAATCCTCTATTTACTTCTTCCTGGCTTGACAATGAAGCAAAAGATGAAATTCCTTTTCTGAATTTTTCTTGTAAATAAATTTCCGGTCTCACTTTTCCGGAATAAAGGAAAAAGTCCTGCAATTCATTTGTAACCATATACTTTTCAGTTTCTGTGATTTTAAAATTGCATTTATTTACTTCGCTTTCTATTATTTCTAGAGTTGGCATTTGAAGCATTGATTTTTCCATCATCTTTGGGAAATAATAATTGAGCCAATAGTTTTTCATTTGTGAAGGTGTGGAAGTGAAAATTATTAATTTTCCATTTGGTTTCAGCACTCGGAAAATTTCTTTCACAGCATCATTAAGTTTCGTCCAATGATGAATTGTTAAGGTCGCAATAACATTGTCGAAATATTCGTTTTCAGCAGGAATATTTTCCGCACTTCCAATTCTCCAATCAATTTTTTTGCTTTTAGATTTGGCAATCTCTAACATTTTTTCAGATGGTTCAATGCCGATAAAATTTAGATTTTTGTTCGCCAAAGCAACAGTATAATTTCCTGTTCCGCAACCAATATCGAGATTTATTTCGTTCGGCTGTGCATTTAGAAATTGAAAAAGTTTTTCAGTCAAGTATTCATCTGCAAATCTTGTTGAATTATATTCGTCGCCGATTTTATCATATTTTTTTTCGAAATTCACTTTTGGTAACGGGTTTTGATAAGATGTCGCATAACGGAAAAAGTATTGGCGAAGGACGGGCTACTTTGCTGAGAATTTCAAAGGAGAACCGACCTGAGCAAAATGCTTTTTCAGATTTCTAAATTACGAAAAAAAAGAAATATGGAAAGCATTTTGCGGATATTGTTAACTGAATGCTCAAAGACAATATTCACCCCGTCTTTTGCCAATACACTGTTGAACTAAACCTCCGGTAGCTTTTCCTGAGGCTGTTTTTATTAACTTTGTTTTTATTCAACAAAATAAAATCTCTAAAATGGCTACAAAAAAAAATCTCCGGAGGATTTAAGAACGAACAAAATTTTGAATCGCGCTTCGAGCGAAGTTAATGGTTTTTCGGAACTGATACAACGTTTCGAAAGAAATATTTCAATCCAGGGAAAAAGTCCCAGAACCTTTGATAATTATTCCAGGCATGTTGCCGCCGTAGCGCTTCATTTCGGTAAAATTCCTACTGAATTGGATCCGGAAGAAGTTAAAGATTATCTCTTCGAACTTCAACAACGCAGCAAAACACCTTCCCAAACTTACTTTAAACACACCGTTTATGGACTGCGGTTTCTTCTGAAAGCAGAAGGTTTACCCTACGATTTTCTACATCTTCCAGCCATGCCAAAAGTCAAAAAACTGCCGACTATTTTAAGCCGTCAGGAAGTTTGGCGTATGCTTCAAACGGCGCAGTTACTGAAACACAAACTGCTCATCGGTCTGATTTACGGGTGCGGACTTCGATGTATGGAAGTGCGGAATATCGAACTTCATCATCTTGATTTTGACCGACAAATGCTGCATGTTGTTCAGGGTAAAGGGCAAAAAGACCGTTATGTTCCTTTATCCGAACATTTAATTCGGGGACTTAAAACCTTTATTTCAGTGGAAAATCCGACGCAATATTTATTCAATGGAAATCAAAATAGAAATATTGAAGAGATTGATCAGGTAGTTACAAACAGACTGGACTTCGATTCCAGATACAGCCAAAGAGGCGTTCAATGGGTGATTAAAACCATCTCAAAAAAAGCCGGCATCACCAAAGAAGTTCATACCCATACTTTGCGACACAGCTTTGCCACTCATTTATTGGAAGATGGAGTTTCTATCATTATGGTTCAAAAACTTCTGGGACATGAAAGAATTGAATCCACCATGGAATATCTTCATGTCTGTCAGTTGTCTGACCAAAAACCGCACAGCCCTTTGGATACCGTTTTCGCTTTATGCAGTAAAAATGGAAACCCGAAGTAAAGGCGGAAGTGTAGCAGAAGTCATTCGTACCCTCAATTTATCGGCTCAGAACATTACGGTTCATCAAGAAAAAACACTTCGCGCTTTGTCGTATTGCCGGACTGCTGCTTTGGGTGGTCATATCGATGCGTGTGATGGTTGTGGAAATATTTCCATCAGTTACAACTCGTGTCGTAATCGGCATTGTCCGCAATGTCAAGGTCATAAAAAAGAAGAATGGATTCAGAAACGCGAACAGGAATTATTGCCTTGCAGTTATTACCACGTGGTTTTTACGCTTCCTGAAGAGTTGAATGGTTTGGCGATCTCTCAACCGGCATTATTGTATAAAACCTTATTTGAAGCAGCTTGGGCAACATTAAATCAGTTCGGTAAAACAGAACAGATGCAACTCGGAATGATTGCGATTTTGCATACTTGGGGACAGAATCTGAGTCTTCATCCTCATTTACACTGCATCGTTCCAGGTGGTGGAATTGATCACAATGGAAAATGGAAAAAGAAAATGAGAACCGATAAATATCTCTTCTGTGTAAAAGCGATGAGCAAAGTTTTTCGGGCAAAGTTTGTGGCTTTATTAAGAGCTTCCGGAATTAAAGACCAGGATTTAATAGATCAACTCTTCACCAAAAACTGGGTCGTTTATGCCAAAAGACCTTTTGGCGGACCAAAACAAGTGATCGAATATTTGGGAAGATATACGCACAAAGTTGCCATTAGCAATCACCGCATCAAAGAAGTTACGGATCATGAAGTTCGTTTTGGGTACAAAGATTATCGCAAAGAAGGTCAGAAAAAGGAAATGACTTTATCGAATACTGAATTTGTGCGCAGATTTAGTCTTCATATTTTGCCTCGAAGGTTTGTAAGAATAAGGCATTACGGAATTTTGAGCAGCTCCTGGAAACGCGGGAAACTTCAGGATTTACAATCAGATTTAAAAATCCAGATTACAGAAGTAAAACCGAAAACTTTGCTTAAAAAATGTCGGTGTTGCAAGGAAGGAAATTTAATCACCATCGCACTTTTCGGACAACGTGGCCCACCTCAGGATTTTCTTGCCGTTTTCAATGCCTCGTCTGCAAAATAAATTTTGTGGGTAAGGGATTTTATATCTTAAAAGTAAAGAAAAGCCGGTGAGTGCATGAAAATACCTCACCTCAGATCCCAAAAAAAGCAGTCCTTCTAAAAAACTGCTCTATTATCCTAAATTCTAGAAACGATAACTCCATAAGGTTACCAAGTGGGGAGAAAAAGCCACCGGAGGTTCCGTTCAACAGGCTTTCATCTCGTGTCCTGCGGACAAGACGAAAGCTTAGTTATTAGGCGACGTTTTACTTTATCTTACTTTTTTGTTTGAGATTATTATATTCTTTTTTCAGATTTGAATTTTGAGTTTTTGTTTCATTTAATTCTGTTTTGAGTTTTGCATTTTCTTTTTCTAATTCAGATTTATCAAATTCAGCTTTATATGTTCCTAAAAAATATGATAAGCCAACTGCAATTGGCAGTATAGTCCAAAAAAGTGGAGATTTGAATATGTTTTCAGAAGTTTCAGGAGTTTTTTTCATAGTTTCTTTTATCTCACTTTCCAATATATCAAGAAGATTTAATAAGTTGTTTTTGTCATTTCTCCAAGCTTCATCATTTTTATAATGTCCAACATTATAAATACCTTCTTTTGGTCTAAATGTTATTCTACTTAAACTTGTATAATAATTGCTATTTTCATCAAGATTTGCATTAAAAAAACCAATAATTTGCCTCATTAGTTTATTTTTTTCTTCATGAATTTTTGCTAGTTTGTTATCAATTATAGCTCTTTCTTCTTCAGTTTTGCCACCATAATAATTGTTAAAATCAGATTCAGATAATAATATATTTGGAAGTTTTTCTACTCCATTTTTTAACTCTTGTAATCTGGATAATGTATTCTTATTCAATTTTTTATCGGTATTTTTATAAAATGTCGCCTAACTCGTTTATATGTCTTACTTCGTCAGACAAATACAACGTATTTGGTAGTGATTTGTCTGATTTCCGTGAGACTTATTTCTGATGACTAAGATATATTTTTTTTCTTTATAAATCATCAAACGGACTTTTGATCTGTTGTATACTTTTTGTGCTTACGTGCGTATAGATTTCTGTCGTTCTGCTGCTGTTATGTCCTAATAACTCTTGAATATATCGCAAGTCAGTGCCGCTTTCTAATAAGTGAGTGGCATAACTATGCCTTAACCAATGTAAAGTGACGGGCTTTTTTATATCGCATTTTCGTAATGCTTGTTTTAATACGCTCTGAAGACTTTTTGCAGAATAATTACTGCCTGGTTCTTGACCTTCAAATAAAAAAGTTTTTGGTTTGTAAAGCTGGTAATATGCTCTCAATAATTCTAAAATCTTTGGAGATAAAGGCGTAATTCTATCTTTTTTACCTTTTGCTTGCTTAATCAGAACAATATTCCGTTTAGAATCGATGTCAAGTGGTCTTAGCTGGAGTAATTCGCTGCATCGTAAACCACAACTGTAGATTAAAGAAAGCATCATTTTGTGTTTCAAATTAGCATGAGCCTCGAGGATGATCTTAACTTCCTCTTTACTCAAAACATTTGGTAATGTCTTTGGTTTTTTAGGGCGGTCAAGTTTATCGGCTTCTATTTTTGTTTCCCGTATTGTTCTAAAGTATAATTTTATAGCGCTAATGATCTGGCTCTGGTAAGACGCAGATAATTTTTTTGTCAAAATGTAATCATTATTAAAATCAAGAACATCTGCATTGGTGAGCTCACAAACGTCTTTTGACTTATAGTAAAGTAAAAATGATCGTAGTGCATCAGAATAGGTTTTGATTGTATTTGGACTGTATCTTTTGGAAGAAAGCCACCGTATAAATAAATCGTGATGTTTTCGACCCTCCGATGAAAGTACGGTGTCTTCTTCCGGTGCGATTTGAAACCGTTCTCTATTTTCCCGTGTATCCGGAATATGCCATAGTTTTTTCTGCTGACTCCATCGCGCTCCACTAATTAGTTTTATCCGTTGGATCAACTCTTTATCTTTCTCGAACTTTACACCAATGCGATCCTCATTTCTATGGTTGATTAATTTTGCAGACCAAATCATAATGCCTGATTTTAAGAAATAAAGATAATCAAATTTGACCACTACGTGATTATATATGGTTATCAATTTTGGCGTCTATTGAGATGAATGTTGTCCAACGTTTCGGAAATTTATTTTCATCGTAGGTAAGTAAAACTAAAAAGCAAATTTATATCACCCATTAAGGTTTAAAATATCTAAAATCGGAAGCTCTTATCCTTTTCTCCTATTTCTGGTGTTTTTCTGCATGCAAAATTAAAAATGGAAAATCTTCCTAAAAAAATGAATTTGGGAATCCATCAATATTTATTCTAAAACAAAATTTAAATATTGACGAACCCACCTACCCTTCCAGGCAAATTCATTTCGGGCTGCCACGTCGTTTCAGTTCTAGAAATTGTTCGCATTTTTTTAATCATTAAGCAAAGAAAAAGACACCGCCATTATACGAATAAAGATAAAAGCGCATCGTTCATTTATATTTTTTAAAAACCTCAAATTTCCTTAATCCATGGTAGATAGGTATGATAAAAGAAAAAAGCATCTTCATTACCAAATAAATAACGAATAAAATAAATGGACTAATAACGAAAGCACTAATTAACTAAATAATTATCATCATGAAAAATCTTTTTGTCACCACTACCCTAGATCATTACTTACAAGCAAAAAACGCATTTACAATTGTTAACCAAATCATAGAACTACTAAAAAACCCGCAAGTCTTTAATGAAGATTTTCAAGTTGGGAAAATAACAAAATTGATGATATTGCATTTTCGATGGAACTTCAAGATGGAAATCTGAATATAATTTTATTGCATTACTTTCAGTCGGCTTCAATCGCAATATTTGAACTTACAGTTTGGTTGGAAAATTCAACATTATATTTCCCTAGTGAGCGTTAATACTATTAATGAAATAACGTAATAAATAAACACTTAAATAACTAAATAAATAAAATATGGATTTTGCAATGTACAAAGCACTGGAACAAAACTTGAAAAATTATAGGGTTTTACAGCGTGGTTATCTCGGCTATCATAAAAAAACAAAAACCCCATTGATTATTTATTCTATTGAACGATTTCGAGGAAGGTTTGGTTACCGATGCAAAATACTCCAAATTGAAGGAAAAGAACAAAATCTTTGTGATGTTATTTATTCGAAAAATGAAGTAGATCTTACTCCTATTAAACTTTGCTCCTTTCAGTTAAAATCACTTTTTGACAAATGTCAAAAGATAAAAAAACCTGCGGTCGTACCTTCGAGTCATCATTAATCTACAAAAAAATTAATTATGAACACAACCGAAAATCACAGAAAAGTCAATCACCAACCCGATGCAAGCCAAACGCGCCTGCAGAATGTTCCCACCGACACAATGCCTTTTCCCGATCAGATTGGGAATTACCAAAGAAATATAGGACTTCCGGACGGCAAATTTAAAGACAGCAAAGTTTATATTGTAGGTAGCGGAATCGCCGGACTTTCATCTGCCTATTATTTCATTCGGGATGGCCAAATTCCTGCCGGAAATATTACTTTTTTGGAAAAACTCCAAATTGAAGGCGGTTCTTTGGACGGCTCCGGAAACGCACAAACCGGATACATTATTCGCGGCGGACGTGAAATGGATTTTACCTACGAAAATTTCTGGGATATGTTTCAGGATATTCCCGCTTTGGAACTTCCCAAGCCTTATTCCGTGCTCGATGAATACCGGATTGTAAACGACAACGACCGCAACCATTCCAAAGCAAGGCTCATTCACAACAAAGGCGAAGTAAAGGATTTCAGCAAATTCGGGCTTAGCAAAAAAGACCAGTGGGCGGTGATGAAACTTCTGCTCGCGAAAAAGGAAGAACTGGATGATTTAACCATAGAAGACTGGTTTTCCGAAACATTTTTAGAAAGTAATTTTTGGTGGTTTTGGCGCACCATGTTTGCTTTCGAAAACTGGCAGAGTTTACTGGAACTCAAACTGTACTTTCACCGTTTCCTGCACGCTATTGACGGTTTGAATGACCTTTCCTCGCTGGTTTTTCCAAAATACAATCAGTATGACACCTTCGTAGTTCCTTTACGGAAACATTTACAGGAACTGGGCGTCAAAATTCAGTTTGATACCGTGGTAAAAGACCTGGATATCGAAATCGCAGGCGATAAAAAAACTGTCAGAAATATTATTACCGAACAGAACGGTTCTGAAGTGAACATTGCAGTACGCGAAAATGATTTTGTGATCGTCACAACCGGCTCTATGACGGAAGACACACGCTACGGCGATAATGTTACGGCACCCTTGGTAGATTTTACCAAAGAAAATTCCGGAAAATCAAAAGGATGGACAGTTTGGAACAATCTGGCAAAAAAATCTGAAGTTTTTGGCAAACCTGAAAAATTCAATTCCGATGTTTCCAAATCGGCATGGATGTCGGCAACGCTTACCTGTAAACCGTCTGCTTTTGTAGAAAAACTGAAAGAGTATTCGGTGAACGATCCCTATTCCGGCAAAACCGTTACAGGAGGTATTATTTCGATTACCGACAGCAACTGGGTGATGAGTTTTACCTGCAACAGACAGCCTCATTTCCCGAATCAGCCGGATGATGTTTTGGTCATCTGGGTGTATGCTTTGCTGATGGAAGAAAAAGGAAATTACGTTCAGAAAACAATGCCGGAATGTACTGGAAACGAGATTTTGGCAGAGTTGGCCTATCATTTAGGAATTGAAAATCAACTGGATAATATCATAGAAAATACGATCGTGAAAACCTCTTACATGCCGTATATCACTTCCATGTTTTTACCGCGTGCAAAAGGTGACCGTCCACAGGTTGTTCCCGATGGCTGTGTGAATCTCGGACTGGTAGGACAGTTTGTGGAAACCAATAACGATGTAGTTTTTACAATGGAAAGTTCAGTAAGAACGGCAAGAATTGCGGTTTATGAACTTCTTGACAGTAACAAACAGGTCCCTGATATCAATCCGTTGCAATACGACATCCGTCATTTGTTAAAAGCCGCCAATACTTTGAACGACGGCAAAGGTTTTCCGGGCAGCGGAATTCTGAATAAAGTTTTGAAGGATACCTATTTCGAGCATATTCTGCCGGAAATTTCGCACGACGAAGCCGATGGTTTTTTCGCGCAGCAGTGGGACAAACTAAAAAGTCTCTTTGAGCATAAGCAAGAAGGGGAGTAATTATTTAACCTGAAAAGCCTTATAGGTTTTGAATACCTCTAAGGTTTTCTAAAATTTAAAAAAAAATGACAACAATAAAAAAAATTACCGTAGCCGGAAGCGGCGTTTTGGGTTCGCAAATTGCTTTCCAATCCGCACTGCACGGCTATGACGTGACCATTTACGACATCAATGGGGAAGCCATTGAAAAATCCAAAAAACTGATTGACACTTTTCTGCCCCGATACAAATCGGACCTGCAGATTTCATCCGAAAAACTGGAAGAAGCCTATCAAAAACTGCAGTTTTCAATCAACCTTCACGACGCGGTTTCCGATGCGGATCTGCTGATTGAAGCCATTCCGGAAAGTATCGGCATTAAAAAGGAATTTTACAGAAATTTATCCAAAATCGCCCCCGAAAAAACCATTTTTGCCACCAATACTTCCACGCTTTTGCCAAGTTTATTGATGGATGAAACCGGAAGGCCGGAAAAATTTCTCGCTTTGCATTTCGCCAACGAAATCTGGAAACACAACACGGCGGAAATTATGGGCACTGAAAAGACCGATCCCGAAGTATTTGCAACACTCGTGGAATTCGCCAAATCAATCGGAATGATTGCGCTGCCACTGAAAAAAGAACAGCCTGGCTACATTCTCAATACGCTTTTGGTGCCGCTGTTGAGTTCAGGAATCACTTTATATGCGAAAGGCGTTGCGGACATTGAAACCATCGACAAAACCTGGATGCTCGGAACCGGTTCGCCAATAGGACCGTTCGGTATTTTGGATGTGGTTGGTTTGGGAACGGTATACCACATTTTTAAAACCGAATCGGAACGCTCAGGAAATGAGGAAAAAATGAAATTTGTCAACGTGCTGAAAAATCAGTTTATCGATGCCGGAAAACTTGGCGTTTCCAGCGGCGAAGGTTTTTATAAATATCCCAACCCCACTTTTCAGGGTAAAGACTTTTTGAAATAGAAGTTTTCATTATTATAGAAAGAGCGTCCGGAAATTTCCGGGCGTTTTTTTTGATAAATGTCAAAGCCAAATTTCAAAAGAAGCCCGAACTTTCCGTTAACAAACAACTGGACAATGAAAAAGAACTTTTTACTGCTGCTGATTTTCCTTTCGGGGTTTTTCTTCTCGCAGGAATATAAGCCGGATATTTTGGGAAACGGTTTTGAGCAGAAAACATTGAATTTTCCAAACGATTACGAAGGAAAAGTTACCGCAACAGTCATCCGTAAAAAAGCGGAAAGTCCCACCCATAAAGCAGTGTTGTATATTCACGGGTTTAACGATTATTTTTTTCAGGCAGAAATGGCCGAAAAATTCAATGAAAAAGGGTTTGACTTTTATGCTTTGGATTTAAGAAAATATGGGCGTTCTTATTTGCCGCATCAAACTTTTAACAATGTCAGAAATCTGGACGAGTACAATGCCGAAATCGATGAGGCTTTAAAAATCATTGGTGCCGAAAATCATAACAAAATTCTGTTGGCAGGACACTCAACCGGCGGCTTGATTACGACACGGTATATGAAATATCATACTGAAAATCCGAACATTGCCGGACTTTGGGTGAACAGTCCGTTTTACGATTTCAATATGGGGTTTATGGCAAAAAAAATTGGGGTTCCCATCATCAGTGGTTTGGGAAAACATTATCCTGACACGAAAATTGGCGGTGGATTTTCCACGTTATACGGTGAAAGCCTGCATAAAAATTTCAAGGGCGAATGGAATTATGATTTAAAACTGAAACCCAATGCCAACGGGAAAGTGAATTTTGGCTTTATCCGCGCTATTCACCGTGCACAGAGAGACATCCGCAACGCAGAACTCAAGGTTCCGGTATTGGTGATGCATTCTGAAAAATCGGGCTATCCCAAAGTCTGGAATGAGGAAGTAACGACCACCGATATCATCCTGAACGTGAATGATATTCATAAAAATGCTGAAAATTTTAAGGGGAATGTCACGATAGTTCCCGTAAAAGGAGGCATTCACGATTTGGTGCTTTCCAGAAAACCGGTGCGCATAAAATTGTATGACGAACTTTTCAGGTGGTTACAAGAGATTGATTTTTAATAGTTTATTTTTAATGTTTAGTTTGTGAATAATGCCTCATTTGTGGGCCATTATTTTTATTTTTGTACAAATTGAATCCTGATGACTTTTCCCGAAATGCTTGCCACCTACATCACCATCGACGATGATATCCGCAGTTTTCTGAACACCCAGACCGAAAAAATTTCTGTGAAAAAGGGTACCGTTATCAGCGATCAAAACACTTTAAACCGCAAGGTGTATTTTGTAGAAAAAGGACTTCTGCGCTCGTTTTATTTTGAAAAAGGAAAAGACATCACCACCAATTTTTATCCTGAAAACAGCATTCTGGCCAATAAAGACACCATTTTTGAGAAAATTCCGGCGCGGCATTCCATTGAAGCGATAGAAGACAGTGAAGTTGTCTTTTTCCTTTACTCGAAAATGGAAGAACTCTGCGAAACTTCGCTCACCATCGCCAATTTCAGCCGTCGTGTTTTGGGGCTTCTGATGTCGAATATGGAAAGGCGCATCAATTCCTTGCAGTATATGACGGCAAAGGAAAAATATATTCAGCTTTTGGAAGAAAATTCTGATATACTTTTGCGTGCTCCTCTTGGGATGATAGCTTCTTATCTTGGCATTTCTCAGGAAACTTTAAGTAGGATCAGAAGTGAGGTTTAGAAAAGATATCAAAGTACAGACAGAGATGCTGCTTGAGTGGCGGTGTGAAAAATAATTGTACATTTTGTAAAGATTTTATTCTTCAGGCGGGATAAAGGAATAAGCATTCACAAAAAAAGAGACTTTTTTTCAAAATCTCTTTAAAATCTCTGCTGACAGTCAATCTGAAAGGTTCCAAAAGCTTGCAGGACTTGCTTTCAACAGGAGCATCATGTTGGGTTTGCAAGTGCATGGAAACTCTGGTTATTAGCGGTTGGTCTTTTTCTTCTCATGATCCGCTTTTGATACTCTTTTCATCTAAGCACATCATCATTAGAAATCGATACGGGAACATTTTCAGGATTAACGCTGTTCACATAGCACAGCTTCAACCTTTCATAAAATGATACAAAAAAATGGAGCTGGGGAAATGCCTTGCTCCATTTAACTGTATTAAAAATTTGTGTTCGATTGCTTACTTTACTGCTAGTAGATCTACCATTTCAAGTACAGGTTCTTTAGCAAGTAATTCAGAAGCATTGGCCATTAAAGCCTTTGCAATCTCACCATTCAAGTGAGCATCTCTTGCATCTGTAGTTTCGAACGTATCGAATATACCAAAAGTAGAAGGGCCAATTTGTAAAGCATACCATCTTACAGTTCCTGGCTCACCTTCCGCAAGCGGCAAGGCGGACTTTAGGAATTCCAATACTTCATTTTCTTTACCCGGTTTTGCTTCTACTCTAGCTAATATTGCAAACTTTTCCATAATTTAAAATTTTAATGTTATCAAGAGTGTTCTTCAACTCTTTATAACAAAAATAGGTTTTATAAACCAGTCTAAAAAACACAAAAGATGTTAAATAACGTTAACGTTGATCATCGAAAATCAGCCAATTTTCTAATGTTCTCTCCCATCAGAATTTGTTCATCATAAAATATTTCATCCGATTCCTCGGAGAGTTTAACGTTATTGTAGAAAGTTTCTAAAAAATGGAAACGACCAAAAAAAAGAGATTTTTCTAGAAGTCTCTTCAATATCTTTAAAATCCTTCGTCGATAAGCCCGTAATGCTGAAAAAAGCTCCCGAAGCTTCCGTTCAACAGGGTTTTCATTGTTCGTGCTTCGCACGCAACGAAAACTTGGCTATTGTGCGATTGTGCTGTTTTCAATACTTATTTTTCCAAGTTTCAATTATATTTTTGTTCCAAAGTTTTTTTGCAAAATCTAAAAATACTTTTGGTCCATCAGAAAAGGCTTTGTCAATTTTATATTCTCCTCCCATATACATCTCATTTCCGTCATCATCAATTCCGTGCATAACTTTATTTTCACCTCTTATTGCAAATTTTTGCTGTCCCTCATACATTATGATTTTCATATCAGAAGGACTTACATCTCCGTGGCAAACAGTTTTATACATCAACCATATTTCAGCAACTCCATTATTGTCAAGGTCAGTTATTTGAAACGTATTATCAATAAATTCAGCAACAATATCAACAGGACAATCACTTATGTAGTCATAAACTTTCCAAGTTTGTTTAGCATTGTTGTTTTCTACAATAAAATGATAGGCAAAAATTTCTGCATCTCCTCCGTCATTTTCGTGTTTGAATTTTTTACTCTCATAAATACCTGTTTCAGTTGTAATGACAATGTTTTCTCCCAAGTTATCCGTCCACTTGATTGCATTTACAATTTTTCCCTCATATTTTATATCGTTAGGAAGTTCACTGACGTTAAGTATAATAGGGTTGATTTTTTTAATTTCAGAAGTCAAAACCGAGTTATCTTCTAATTTTTTTTCAGGTTCAGTCTGTTGGCGATTTTTGGTTTCGTTTCCACAAGATTGGAAAAGAAAAACTGCCAGTATTATGATTAGTTGTTTCATTTTCTATCGTTTCAATTTTTGGACAGCTGTTAGTTAAGCATATCGCCCAACGGCTGGGTATTGGCGATGGTGCGGCTTTAACGCGGAAACTTTCTTTTTTAAATTACTCTTCGGAACATCTAAAATGGATAAACCTGCGATTCCTCCGCACTATTGCCAATACTATGTTGAACTAAACCTCCGGTAGCTTTTCCGATTCGCCGTTTCATTAACTTTGTTTTTATTAACCTTTTAAAAACTCATGAAATGGCTACAAAAAAAAATCTCCGGAGGATTTAAGGACGAACAAAATTTTGAATCGCGCTTCAAGCGAAGTTAAAGGTTTTTCGGAACTGATACAACGTTTTGAAAGAAATATTTCAATCCAAGGAAAAAGTCCCAGAACCTTTGATAATTATTCCAGGCATATAGCAGCCGTAGCGCTTCATTTCAGTAAAATTCCTACGGAATTAGATCCGGAAGACATCAAAGATTATCTCTTCGAACTTCAACAGCGATCAAAAACACCTTCTCAAACCTACTTTAAACACACGGTTTATGGACTTCGGTTTCTTCTGAAAGCAGAAGGTTTACCCTACGATTTTCTACATCTTCCAGCCATTCCAAAAGTCAAAAAACTGCCGACTATTTTAAGCCGTCAGGAAGTTTGGCGCATGCTGCAAACTGCTCAATTGCTGAAACACAAACTGCTTATCGGTTTGATTTACGGGTGCGGGCTTCGATGTATGGAAGTCCGGAATATCGAACTTCATCATCTGGATTTTGACCGACAAATGCTGCATGTTGTTCAGGGTAAAGGTCAAAAAGACCGTTATGTTCCTTTATCCGAACATTTAATTCGGGGACTGAAAACCTTTATTTCAGTGGAAAATCCGACGCAATATTTATTCAATGGAAATCAAAATAGAAATATTGAAGAGATTGATCAGGTAGTTACAAACAGACTGGACTTCGATTCCAGATACAGCCAAAGAGGCGTTCAATGGGTGATTAAAACCATCTCAAAAAAAGCCGGCATCACCAAAGAAGTTCATACCCATACTTTGCGACACAGCTTTGCCACTCATTTATTGGAAGATGGAGTTTCTATCATTATGGTTCAGAAACTTCTGGGACATGAAAGAATTGAATCCACCATGGAATATCTTCATGTTTGCCAATTGTCGGACCAGAAACCGCACAGCCCTTTGGATACCGTTTTCGCTTTATGCAGTAAAAATGGAAACCCGAAGTAAAGGCGGAAGTGTTGCTGATGTTCTTCGCAAAATCAATTTATCGGCTCAGAATTTTACGGTTCATCAAGAAAAAACACTTCGCGCTTTGTCGTATTGCCGGACTGCTGCTTTGGGTGGTCATATCGATGCGTGTGATGGTTGCGGAAATCTTTCCATCAGTTACAACTCCTGTCGTAATCGGCATTGTCCACAATGTCAAGGTCATAAAAGAGAAGAATGGATCCTGAAACGCGAGCAGGAATTATTGCCGTGCAGTTATTATCACTTGGTTTTTACTTTGCCCGAAGAACTCAATGGTTTGGCGATCTCTCAACCGGCATTATTGTATAAAACCTTATTTGAAGCGGCTTGGGCAACATTAAATCAGTTCGGCAAAACAGAACAGATGCAGTTGGGAATGATTGCGATCTTGCATACTTGGGGACAGAATTTAAGTCTTCATCCGCATTTGCACTGCATTGTTCCGGGTGGCGGAATTGACCACAATGGAAAATGGAAAAAGAAAATGAGAACCGATAAATATCTCTTCTGTGTAAAAGCGATGAGCAAAGTTTTCCGCGCAAAGTTCGTGGCTTTATTAAGAGCTTCCGGAATTAAAGACCAGGATTTAATGGACAAACTCTTCACCAAAAACTGGGTGGTTTATGCGAAAAGACCTTTTGGTGGCCCAAAACAAGTCATCGAATATTTAGGAAGATACACTCACAAAGTTGCAATCAGCAATCATCGCATCAAAGAAGTTACGGATCATGAAGTTCGTTTTGGGTACAAAGATTATCGCAAAGAAGGTCAGAAAAAGGAAATGACTTTATTGAATACTGAATTTGTGCGCAGATTTAGTCTTCATATTTTGCCTCGAAGGTTTGTAAGAATAAGGCATTACGGGATTTTGAGCAGCTCCTGGAAACGCGGGAAACTTCAGGATTTACAAGAAAGTTTAGAAGTGAAAAGAACTGTTTTTGTACCTCAAACTTTGCTCAGAAAATGCCGGTGTTGTAAAGAAGGAAACTTGATCACCATCGCGCTTTTCGGACAAAGAGGACCGCCACAGGATTTTCTTGCCGTTTTCAATGCCTCGTCTGCAAAATAAACTTTGTGGGTAAGGGATTTTATATCTTAAAAGTAACGAAAAGCCGGTGAGTGCATGAAAATACCTCACCTCAGATCCCAAAAAAAGCAGTCCTTCTAAAAAACTGCTCTAATATCCTAAATTCTAAAATCGATAACTCCATAAGGTGACCAACTGGGGAGAAAAAGCCACCGAAGGTTCCGTTCAACAGGCTTTCATCTCGTGTCCTGCGGACAAGACGAAAGCTTAGTTATTATGTGCAGTGCTTTTTAATTTATAGTATTTGAGGTCATTTCTTTTTCTTTCAAAAAATAATCGTAAATGATTTTAATAAGACCAAAAAACACTACTACTTCGACTAGCATTCCCACAACAAAGCCAATTTTGTAGGCAGTTGAATTTGCTACGTCGTTTAATTCCATAATCTGATTAAAATTTATTAATTCCCAAATAGTTTTTCCGCCTTTTATCAAAAGAACAAGACAAGCAACATATAAAAATACTTTTTTTAAATCCATTTTTTATTTTTTTTGAAGGTTATTTTATTTTAAGTTTAGTTTAATTTCTGGTTTCTCAAAGTTGAATATATTAACAGCAATAAGAAAAAAGGAAGATTTCTCATTTAATTTCAATCTTATTTTTCCATTCATTTTTCAGATATTTTTTTTCAAGATAATGAAAATTTTCTCTCTATGACGATATTTTGATAGCATTGCACATAACGGAAAAAGTATTTGCGAAGGGCGGGCTAAATTTAACTGAAAGTTCAATTTCGACCAACCGGAGCAGATGCTTTTTCAGATTGTCTAAATTAAGCAAAAAAACAATATGAAAAGCAGCTGCGGCTAAAGGAATCAAGTGGTGGTTTTATAGATTCAACCTCGCCTTTTGCAAATACTATGTTGAACTAAACCTCCGGTAGCTTTTCCTGAGGCTGTTTTATTAACTTTGTTTGATCATAACATAAAATAAAATCTCTAAAATGGCTACAAAAAAAAATCTCCGGAGGATTTAAGAACGAACAAAATTTTGAATCGCGCTTCGAGCGAAGTTAATGGTTTTTCGGAACTGATACAACGTTTCGAAAGAAATATTTCAATCCAGGGAAAAAGTCCCAGAACCTTTGATAATTATTCCAGGCATGTTGCCGTCGTAGCGCTTCATTTCGGTAAAATTCCTACGGAATTAGATCCGGAAGACATCAAAGATTATCTCTTCGAACTTCAACAGCGCAGCAAAACACCTTCCCAGACTTACTTTAAACATACGGTTTATGGACTGCGGTTTCTTCTGAAAGCCGAAGGTTTACCCTATAGTTTTCTGCATCTTCCCGCTATTCCAAAAGTCAAAAAACTGCCGACTATTTTAAGCCGTCAGGAAGTTTGGCGCATGTTGCAAACTGCTCAATTGTTGAAACACAAACTGCTCATCGGTCTGATTTACGGGTGTGGACTTCGATGTATGGAAGTGAGGAATATCGAACTTCATCATCTTGATTTTGACCGACAAATGCTGCATGTTGTTCAGGGTAAAGGTCAAAAAGACCGTTATGTTCCTTTATCCGAACATTTAATTCGGGGACTGAAAACCTTTATTTCAGTGGAAAATCCGACGCAATATTTATTCAATGGAAATCAAAATAGAAATATTGAAGAGATTGATCAGGTAGTTACAAACAGACTGGACTTCGATTCCAGATACAGCCAAAGAGGCGTTCAATGGGTCATCAAAACGGTGAGCAAAAAAGCCGGAATTACCAAAGTTGTTCATACTCACACTTTGCGACACAGCTTTGCCACGCATTTATTGGAAGATGGAGTTTCGATCATTATGGTTCAAAAACTTTTGGGTCATGAAAGAATCGAATCGACGATGGAATATCTTCATGTCTGTCAGTTGTCAGATCAAAAACCGCACAGTCCTTTGGATACCGTTTTCGCTTTATGCAGTAAAAATGGAAACCCGAAGTAAAGGCGGAAGCGTTGCCGACGTTCTTCGCAAAATCAATTTATCGGCTCAGAATTTTACGGTTCATCAGGAGAAAACGCTTCGGGCTTTGTCGTGTTGCCGGACTGCTGCTTTGGGTGGTCATATCGATGCGTGCGATGGTTGTGGAAATATTTCCATCAGTTACAACTCGTGTCGTAATCGGCATTGTCCGCAATGTCAAGGTCATAAAAGAGAAGAATGGATCCTGAAACGCGAGCAGGAATTATTGCCGTGCAGTTATTATCACTTGGTTTTTACTTTGCCCGAAGAACTCAATGGTTTGGCGATCTCTCAACCGGCATTGTTGTACAAAACCTTATTTGAAGCGGCTTGGGCAACATTAAATCAGTTTGGTAAAAATAAGGGAATCCAACTGGGAATGATTGCGATTTTGCATACTTGGGGACAGAATTTAAGTCTTCATCCGCATTTGCACTGCATTGTTCCGGGTGGCGGAATTGACCACAATGGAAAATGGAAAAAGAAAATGAGAACCGATAAATATCTCTTCTGTGTAAAAGCGATGAGCAAAGTTTTCCGCGCAAAGTTCGTGGCTTTATTAAGAGCTTCCGGAATTAAAGACCAGGATTTAATGGACAAACTCTTCACCAAAAACTGGGTGGTTTATGCGAAAAGACCTTTTGGTGGTCCGAAATCGGTGATTGAATATTTAGGAAGATATACCCACAAAGTTGCGATCAGCAATCATCGCATCAAAGAAGTTACCGATAAAGAAGTTCGTTTTGGGTACAAAGATTACAGAAAAGGCGGTAAAAAAAAGGAAATGACCTTATCGAATACTGAATTTGTGCGCAGATTTAGTCTTCATATTTTGCCTAAAAGATTTGTGAGAATCCGACATTACGGGATTTTGAGCAGCTGCTGGAAGCGTGGAAAACTTCAGGATTTACAAGAAAGTTTAGAAGTGAAAAGAACTGTTTTTGTACCTCAAACTTTGCTCAGAAAATGCCGGTGTTGTAAAGAAGGAAACTTGATCACCATCGCGCTTTTCGGACAAAGAGGACCGCCACAGGATTTTCTTGCCGTTTTCAATGCCTCGTCTGCAAAATAAATTTTGTGGGTAAGGGATTTTATATCTTAAAAGTAAAAAGAAGTCTGTGAGTACTTCAAAAAACCTCACTTCAGTTCCTAAAAAAAGCAGTCCTTCTAAAAAACTGCTCTACTGTCCTAAATTCTAAAATCGATAACTCCATAAGGTGACCAACTGGGGAGAAAAAGCCACCGAAGGTTCCGTTCAACAGGCTTTCATCTCGTGTCCTGCGGACAAGACGAAAGCTTAGTTATTATGCGACGGTTTTTTAATAATTATCCACGTATTCTATATTTCAATACTGTAATTTTCATAATTTTTGTGAAAACACTTTTAGACAGTTTTCCGCCACTCAATATCTATATTCAATTTTTGTTTGATTTAACATTTACAGCCTCAATGTATGATTCCAAGGAATTAGTTCTAAATGAAATGTAAATCAAAAAAGCGGAACAAATCAAACCAAACTTGTTTCCATTTAAAGTTTCTTCAATATAAATGTTGTAAAGAGAAGCGAGTATTCCAATCAATCCTATGATTAATAGTGTTAATTTTAATATTTTCATAATTCTATTTTTATTTATTGGTTTTTCTGTAGTGTTTTTGTAAAATGTCGCATAACGGAAAAAGTATTTGCGAAGGGCGGGCTAAATTTAACTGAAAGTTCAATTTCGACCAACCGGAGCAGATGCTTTTTCAGATTGTCTAAATTAAGGAAAAAAACAATATGAAAAGCAGCTGCGGCTAAAGACATCGGGTAGTGGTTTTATAGATTCAACCCCGCCTTTTGCCAATACACTGTTGAACTAAACCTCCGGTAGCTTTTCCTGAGGCTGTTTTATTAACTTTGTTTGATCATAACATAAAATAAAATCTCTAAAATGGCTACAAAAAAAAATCTCCGGAGGATTTAAGAACGAACAAAATTTTGAATCGCGCTTCGAGCGAAGTTAATGGTTTTTCGGAACTGATACAACGTTTCGAAAGAAATATTTCAATCCAGGGAAAAAGTCCCAGAACCTTTGATAATTATTCCAGGCATGTAGCAGCAATTGCGCTGCATTTTAAAACTTTACCCACCGAATTGGATCCTGAACAGGTCAAAAATTATCTCTTCCAACTTCAACAGCGCAGCAAAACACCTTCCCAGACTTACTTTAAACATACGGTTTATGGACTGCGGTTTCTTCTGAAAGCAGAAGGATTACCCTATAGTTTTCTACATCTTCCGGCTATTCCACGAGTCAAAAAACTGCCGACTATTTTAAGCCGTCAGGAAGTTTGGCGTATGCTTCAAACGGCGCAGTTACTGAAACACAAACTGCTCATCGGTCTGATTTACGGGTGCGGACTTCGATGTATGGAAGTAAGAAATATTGAACTTCATCATCTTGATTTTGACCGACAAATGCTGCATGTTGTTCAGGGTAAAGGTCAAAAAGACCGTTATGTTCCTTTATCCGAGCATTTAATTCGGGGACTGAAAATCTTTATTTCAGTGGAAAATCCGACTCAATATTTATTCAATGGAAATCAAAATAGAAATATTGAAGAGATTGATGCTTCGACTACGCTCAGCACAGGTGCTTCCACAACGCACACCAAAGATTTTGATTCCAGATACAGTCAAAGAGGCGTTCAATGGGTCATCAAAACGGTGAGCAAAAAAGCCGGAATTACCAAAGTTGTTCATACGCACACTTTGCGACACAGCTTTGCCACGCATTTATTGGAAGATGGAGTTTCGATCATTATGGTTCAAAAACTTTTGGGTCATGAAAGAATCGAATCGACGATGGAATATCTTCATGTCTGTCAGTTGTCAGATCAAAAACCCCACAGTCCTTTGGATACCGTTTTCGCTTTATGCAGTAAAAATGGAAACCCGAAGTAAGGTAAATAAACAAAGCGGAAGCGTTGCCGACGTTCTTCGTAAAATCAATTTGTCGGCTCAGAATTTTACAGTTCATCAGGAAAAAACGCTTCGCGCTTTGTCGTATTGTAGAACTTCTGCCTTGGGTGGTCATATTGATGCGTGCGATGGTTGTGGAAATATTTCCATCAGTTACAACTCGTGTCGTAATCGCCATTGTCCGCAATGTCAAGGTCATAAAAAAGAAGAATGGATCCAGAAACGCGAGCAGGAATTATTGCCGTGCAGTTATTACCACGTGGTTTTTACGCTTCCTGAAGAGTTGAATGGTTTGGCGATCTCTCAACCGGCATTATTGTATAAAACCTTATTTGAAGCAGCTTGGGCAACATTAAATCAGTTCGGTAAAACAGAACAGATGCAACTCGGAATGATTGCGATTTTGCATACTTGGGGACAAAATCTGAGTCTTCATCCTCATTTACATTGTATTGTTCCAGGCGGTGGAATTGATCAAAATGGCAAATGGAAAAAGAAAATGAGAACCGATAAATATCTCTTCTGTGTAAAGGCGATGAGCAAAGTTTTTCGAGCAAAGTTTGTGGCTTCCTTAAGAGCTTCTGGAATTGAAGACCAGGATTTAATGGATCAACTCTTCACCAAAAACTGGGTCGTTTATGCGAAAAGACCTTTTGGCGGTCCGAAACAGGTGATTGAATATTTAGGAAGATATACCCACAAAGTTGCAATCAGCAATCATCGGATCAAAGAAGTTACGGATAAAGAAGTTCGTTTTGGGTACAAAGATTATCGCAAAGAAGGTCAGAAAAAGGAAATGACTTTATCGAATACTGAATTTGTGCGCAGATTTAGTCTTCATATTTTGCCTAAAAGATTTGTGAGAATCCGACATTACGGGATTTTGAGCAGCTGCTGGAAGCGTGGAAAACTTCAGGATTTACAAGAAAGTTTAGAAGTGAAAAGAACTGTTTTTGTACCTCAAACTTTGCTCAGAAAATGCCGGTGTTGCAAGGAAGGAAATTTAATCACCATCGCACTTTTCGGACAACGAGGCCCACCTCAGGATTTTCTTGCCGTTTTCAATGCCTCGTCTGCAAAATAAACTTTGTGGGTAAGGGATTTTATATCTTAAAAGTAAAGAAAAGCC
The DNA here is from genome assembly GCF_003860585.1 of Kaistella carnis. Classification (NCBI taxonomy): domain Bacteria; kingdom Pseudomonadati; phylum Bacteroidota; class Flavobacteriia; order Flavobacteriales; family Weeksellaceae; genus Kaistella; species Kaistella carnis. The sequence goes on from NZ_CP034159.1 coordinate 1,343,749, forward strand.
GGTGAGTGCTTAAAAAATCTCACCTCAGTTCCACAAAAAAGCAGTCCTTCTAAAAAACTGCTCTAATATCCTAAATTCTAGAAACGATAACTCCATAAGGTGACCAACTGGGGAGAAAAAGCCACCGAAGGTTCCGTTCAACAGGCTTTCATCTCGTGTCCTGCGGACAAGACGAAAGCTTAGTTATTATGCGACGGTTTTTTAATCCCGATGACGGATTTTATTGATAAATTCCTACACACAGGTGACCTAAACTACCAATTGCGTGTTTTACATAACTATAAAGATTTCCTAAAACAACCGCTAAAACTCGAAATGTTTGTGCCGTGTAATGAAAATGGGAATGTTTTGGAAGAACCCCAAATGAGACCAGAAAGAAATTCATTCTGTGAAGAAGATATGGATTATGATGCTCGGGAATTGTACGATTACATAAAAGCCAAAGAAAAGGTTTTATTTGAAAATATATCTAATAGGGAGATTAATTATTTCATTAATCATTTTCAAAAAATAGAAGATTTACTTCAGTCAAGAGGTGGTAAAAATTTAAAACTCTCACACAACGCTTTAAACGCAATCTTTGATGAAACTGTCGCATAACGGTTCGGGTATTGCCGAAGGCGGGGATTTTTAGTACAAAAGTTTAATAGAAGAACGAATGTTAAACTTTGCACAAATGCTCAATTGAAGCCGTTCAACCCCGCTTTTGGCAATACCTTGTTGAACTAAACCTCCGGTAGCTTTTCCTGAGGCTGTTTTATTAACTTTGTTTGATCATAACATAAAATAAAATCTCTAAAATGGCTACAAAAAAAAATCTCCGGAGGATTTAAGAACGAACAAAATTTTGAATCGCGCTTCGAGCGAAGTTAATGGTTTTTCGGAACTGATACAACGTTTCGAAAGAAATATTTCAATCCAGGGAAAAAGTCCCAGAACCTTTGATAATTATTCCAGGCATGTAGCAGCAATTGCGCTGCATTTTAAAACTTTACCCACCGAATTGGATCCTGAACAGGTCAAAAATTATCTCTTCCAACTTCAACAGCGCAGCAAAACACCTTCCCAGACTTACTTTAAACATACGGTTTATGGACTGCGGTTTCTTCTGAAAGCAGAAGGATTACCCTATAGTTTTCTACATCTTCCGGCTATTCCACGAGTCAAAAAACTGCCGACTATTTTAAGCCGTCAGGAAGTTTGGCGTATGCTTCAAACGGCGCAGTTACTGAAACACAAACTGCTCATCGGTCTGATTTACGGGTGCGGACTTCGATGTATGGAAGTAAGAAATATTGAACTTCATCATCTTGATTTTGACCGACAAATGCTGCATGTTGTTCAGGGTAAAGGTCAAAAAGACCGTTATGTTCCTTTATCCGAGCATTTAATTCGGGGACTGAAAATCTTTATTTCAGTGGAAAATCCGACTCAATATTTATTCAATGGAAATCAAAATAGAAATATTGAAGAGATTGATGCTTCGACTACGCTCAGCACAGGTGCTTCCACAACGCACACCAAAGATTTTGATTCCAGATACAGTCAAAGAGGCGTTCAATGGGTCATCAAAACGGTGAGCAAAAAAGCCGGAATTACCAAAGTTGTTCATACGCACACTTTGCGACACAGCTTTGCCACGCATTTATTGGAAGATGGAGTTTCGATCATTATGGTTCAAAAACTTTTGGGTCATGAAAGAATCGAATCGACGATGGAATATCTTCATGTCTGTCAGTTGTCAGATCAAAAACCCCACAGTCCTTTGGATACCGTTTTCGCTTTATGCAGTAAAAATGGAAACCCGAAGTAAGGTAAATAAACAAAGCGGAAGCGTTGCCGACGTTCTTCGTAAAATCAATTTGTCGGCTCAGAATTTTACAGTTCATCAGGAAAAAACGCTTCGCGCTTTGTCGTATTGTAGAACTTCTGCCTTGGGTGGTCATATTGATGCGTGCGATGGTTGTGGAAATATTTCCATCAGTTACAACTCGTGTCGTAATCGCCATTGTCCGCAATGTCAAGGTCATAAAAAAGAAGAATGGATCCAGAAACGCGAGCAGGAATTATTGCCGTGCAGTTATTACCACGTGGTTTTTACGCTTCCTGAAGAGTTGAATGGTTTGGCGATCTCTCAACCGGCATTATTGTATAAAACCTTATTTGAAGCAGCTTGGGCAACATTAAATCAGTTCGGTAAAACAGAACAGATGCAACTCGGAATGATTGCGATTTTGCATACTTGGGGACAAAATCTGAGTCTTCATCCTCATTTACATTGTATTGTTCCAGGCGGTGGAATTGATCAAAATGGCAAATGGAAAAAGAAAATGAGAACCGATAAATATCTCTTCTGTGTAAAGGCGATGAGCAAAGTTTTTCGAGCAAAGTTTGTGGCTTCCTTAAGAGCTTCTGGAATTGAAGACCAGGATTTAATGGATCAACTCTTCACCAAAAACTGGGTCGTTTATGCGAAAAGACCTTTTGGCGGTCCGAAACAGGTGATTGAATATTTAGGAAGATATACCCACAAAGTTGCAATCAGCAATCATCGGATCAAAGAAGTTACGGATAAAGAAGTTCGTTTTGGGTACAAAGATTATCGCAAAGAAGGTCAGAAAAAGGAAATGACTTTATCGAATACTGAATTTGTGCGCAGATTTAGTCTTCATATTTTGCCTAAAAGATTTGTGAGAATCCGACATTACGGGATTTTGAGCAGCTGCTGGAAGCGTGGAAAACTTCAGGATTTACAAGAAAGTTTAGAAGTGAAAAGAACTGTTTTTGTACCTCAAACTTTGCTCAGAAAATGCCGGTGTTGCAAGGAAGGAAATTTAATCACCATCGCACTTTTCGGACAACGTGGCCCACCTCAGGATTTTCTTGCCGTTTTCAATGCCTCGTCTGCAAAATAAACTTTGTGGGTAAGGGATTTTATATCTTAAAAGTAAAGAAAAGCCGGTGAGTGCTTAAAAAATCTCACCTCAGTTCCACAAAAAAGCAGTCCTTCTAAAAAACTGCTCTAATATCCTAAATTCTAGAAACGATAACTCCATAAGGTGACCAACTGGGGAGAAAAAGCCACCGAAGGTTCCGTTCAACAGGCTTTCATCTCGTGTCCTGCGGACAAGACGAAAGCTTAGTTATTATGTGGCGTTTTTTATTATTTTACTGTCAATACCAACTTTTATGATGCTTGAAATTTCATCCTTTCGCTTTAAGAGAGTTACAGTAATATTCTTATAATCTAGTTTGTTTCTAATTCCCGTTAATTCGCAAACTTTCGAGTTTGGAATCAAAGCATTCTTTAAATTAAATACTCTCAAAATTGCATCATAATCTTGTCTTGCGAGAATGTCCCTAAATTCAGTGTCTATTTGAGTATAGATTGCCTGTTTGTCAATTCCTCCAAAAGTTGAATCAATCTCAACAAGTGCAGATGCAATGTCGATTGATGTAAAGTTTGATAATGCTAAATACTCTCTTCGCAACATTTCTTTGTAATGCAATAATATTTGGTTGTCGATTTTACTTGCAAAAAAATCAATTATGTTCTGACGCACTTGATTGAAAACGTCATTTACATCTCTTCCCATATGGCCTGCAACTTCTTTGACAATAGGTTCTATTAAAAGTAGATTTTCTGCTTCCGCAACGTCAAGAACCCAAACTCCATTTCTATTTAATGCACTTACATCAATTTGCTGACGTCTGTCTCTATCAATAATCCCAAATGATTCAATATGATGAAATCCTTGTTGGTCTCTAAATGCTTTCACAACTTGAACAACCTTATCGCAACTACCAACCGGCTTCAAAGTTTTATCATTATAAACTTGCTCGTATAATTCATAATCAATACTACTACTATCGCCTTCTATGAAAATTATTGGTTTTCTGCTACCTAGTACGTCTAAATATAATTGTTCTGGTATAGGTAAGTTTTCATCTAATATTTCATAATCCCAAACATTATTCTCGTAAGATTTTGCCCAAACTTTCTTGGCATTTTGTCTTGTGAAGGCAAAGTCTATGTTATGAGTTAAATAGATAAATGAGCAATCTAGCCTTTCTGCTTCAATTAAATCGAAAAATGGTTTTATTAAAGAAGAATGAATATGCATCTCTGGCTCATCTATAATTATTATTGAGTTTGATGGTGTACAAATAACCTCACCTGCTAAATAAAAAATAACTCTTTCACCATCACTCATTTCAGAAGCATTATATTTTGAAGCTTCTTGTCCTGATGGGTAGGCTTGTATTACACCTGCACTTTTGTGTAATTTTCTATGTGGTAGTACCGATTCCCAAATACTTTGAACTCTGTCAAGTTTTGTAATAGGTTTTTCTATTCTTCCTTCTTTGAAATCAAGAGATTCTTCGTATTCTTCTGTGTGCAGTAGCACAAGAAGTTTTTCATAATCATTTAATAAAAAAGTATTGAAATTATTTTGCCAGCGATAGTAATTTTTGTTGTTTACTTGTTGCTGTTGGTTTTGGTTCTCTTGATAATAACCATATAGAAATTCGTTTTCAGCCCTTACTTTTGATTTTGGGCTAACTTCTGTGGGAAAGGATAAAGATTTTTGGGCTGAAATTCTGTGAGTCTGCCCTAAATACCTCTTTTCAATATCTGAACCGAATCTTGTTTTTCCTGCACCATTTGCACCCACGATAACGAGTTGTTCAAAGTCAATAATCGGATTAGTATTTGGTTGTCCTTTTTTAGTTGGTAATTGTATGTTCATATTTTGTAAGGTGTTTCTCTAAAATGCCACATAACGGTTGGGTATTTCTGCAGGCGGGATAAAAATACGAAAATTTTCTACTTGCTAAAATCTTAATTAACCGCTAAAATCTTCGATGAAAACTTCATACCCGCTTGTAGGAATGCCGTGTTATACGGGGTTGCTGTGTTCCCAATCTGCTTTATTAATTTGAAATAAATCCATCAATTTATTTCCATAATTTATTTGGCGATTTAATTTCATTCCATTTTTTGAGGCAACTTTTTTTGAATTTAGATTTTCTTGAACAATAATAGAAATCAGTCTATCGTGAAAATTATTTTCAAAAGCATAGTCTCTACATTTTTTTGCACTTTCAATTGCAAATCCTTTCATTCGATATTCAGGCAGAATAGAATAGGCTACTTCTAATTCAAAATTATTTTCAACTTCCCTTACTAAAAGTCCACATTGCCCAATTAATTTATTGTCCTCCTTGGAAATTAAAACATTTTGTCCACCGAGATTATTTTCATACCTGTCAAATGTCCATTCAAACCATTTTTCACAACGTTCTTGTGGCGATTTATATTCTGTCATTCCAAGCAATTGTGCAGTTTCATCATCCTTGAATAATTCCAACCAATTTTCAAAGTCAGAATCTTCTAAATTTCGAAATTTTAATCTGTCCGTTTCTTGGTTTATTAAAAGAAATTTCATTTGGTGACGATATTTTTTTGCAATCTCGTATAACGTTTTGCGTATTGGCGATGTTGCGGCTTAAAATACCGCCTTTTTCTATTAAAAATTAAATTTCGAAACATCTAAAATAGTTAAACTTGCGATTCCTCCGCACTATTGCCAATACGATGTTATGCGGCGTTTTTTTAATCTGTTAATGTCAGTTCCATAGCAAGAATACAGTAACTATTTGTATTTTTGGTCATGTCTTTAATTGCTGGTTGCCAATTGTTACCTCTAAAAATTTTCGTCTTATTTTCATCCTGACTTAGAATACTTCCGAAAGAAGGAGAGTACGATTTACCTAACAGTTTTTCGCTACTATTTTTCATTGTATGTTTATATTCATATGAATTTTTTTGATTTTTGATCCAATCTACAGCGATGAAAATTCCATTTTCAGGAATTATAACATTTGTGAATGATAAATCTACATTAGTTTTATGTTTGCCTTTTTTTGCGATTCCAATAATGTTTTCGTTATATAATTCATTCATAGGATTACCATAATTGTCAACCGAATAAATTCTAACATTGAAAATTGAATTTTCCACCATACTGTTGGTTAGAATTTTTATGTTTTTTACAAATTTATTTTTGTAAGATTTGTTTTCAAAGAATTTTCCGATTATCCACGACGAATTTTGTGTTGCAGATAATCCATAATATTGATTAATTTTTGATGCTTTAAATTCGTCAAGCAGTATTTCATTTTGGTTTTTTCTTTTGAATAAAATGACCTCTTGAAGTAGTTTTTCTTTTGGAAAAAGTTCAATGTTGGAATTTTTTTGCATCAAATCAAGGCTGATTTTCTCATATCCAACAGCGTTTATTAAAACTTGGGATTGCTTTTCAAAAAGGAAATTTCCTAGAGAATCAGATGACGTTCCGTAATCACTATTTTGAGATTTTATGTTTGCATATCTGATCGGTGTTTTATCAATACCGTCAATCAACACAAATTTAGAAATTTGTGCATTTAATAAAAATGTGTTTAAAACAAAAAATATTAATATTAGCGGTGTTTTCATAAAATGTCGCATAACGTTTTGCAGCTTGCAGAAGTGGCGGATTAAGGGAGCCTAGACTTTCGGTTCTTCACTTGACTTTGCAAGTACAAAACCAACTTTAAATTAAGCCCAAAACCCGCCATTTTTGCAAACTGCTGTTAGTGTCTGGTTATTTATTTATTGCAAATTTGTCTTTTCCACGAATTATTATTTCTTTTGATTTTTTTATGTTTTCTTCGGTTTTAGTAATTAGATTGACAATGTTAAATTTCAATTTTTCTTGACTATTTTCAAATTTCTCTACATTTATTTTTAAAATATAATTCTCATCAACTACATAATTTTCATAGTCAGCATTTATTATTTCATTATCTATTTTAAAAATTGTAGAGTTTTCTTTTATGCTTGTATATTTCATTTTCAAATTATTTAATGAAATTAATTTTGGTTTATAAGTCGATTTAGTTACAATATATAATTTTCCCTTATAATTTACATTTTCGATTTCAAAATTACCTTTTTCGACATTAACATTTTCAATTTCATTTGGATTTAATGTTTTCAAAACACTTTCATTTGTTAGTTTTCCATTTATAAAATAAGCTGGCTTTCTATCACTTTCAATTTTATTTATATAATTTACGCTAATTATAGTATCATTTTCAGATACAGTTTCTTGCTTTACTATTTTTAATCCATTTACTTTTTCAGATTTTATTTGTCCAAAAGTGTTTAATGTTAAAAGTATTACTGAAATAAATAATATTTTCTTCATAATTATTTTGCTAAAGTTATAATTCCATTTTTGTCCTTTTCAAATAATGCATTTTCTCTATCTATAAAAACTTTATAATCTTCAAAATCACCATTTTTCCGATTTAATTCAGATATTTTAATTGATTTATTATTTTTCAAAAAAACTAGTAAATTAATTCCATCTGATAGATGAATTTGATTTCCGTTTATGTTTGATAAATCAATGTTCAATTCAGTTTGAGTTTTTTCTATGTTAGAATATGGTTCTAAAATTAATAATTTGTCATAATCTAGTTTGTCAATCAAAGTTAAATCTATTTTCGTTGGATTGTCTTTAATCTTCGTTTCAATGATTTTGGTTAATGATTTATCAGATTTTAATTGACAAGAAGTCATAAACAAAAGAGTTGTAAGCAATATAAATATTTTTTTCATTTCTTATTAAGTTTATTTTTTACGTTTCGTTCAGGTTAACTAGCCACTAACGTCAGTCTGTGAAAAAACCTCCGTTTATTACTTCAAAAATAGCTAAATTATTTCAATAATACGGGAGGAAATTCGTATATTTAATAATGCAACACATCACAGGAATAGCCCGCAATCAAATGGTTTTTACAAGTTTAGAAGATTCGATTTCTGAAGATAATTCGGTTCGGTTTGTAGATGCCTTTGTTGAGAATATCGATTTAAAAGCATTAGGTTTTGAACTGCAAATGCTAAAAACGGAAGGACGACCGAGTTTCAGTACGCAAACATTTCTCAAAATCTATTTGTATGGTTATCTGAATGGACTTCGGAGTTCACGGAAACTCGAAAAAGAATGTGTGCGCAATATTGAATTACAATGGCTTTTATTTGGACTTGTACCCAATTACCACAGCATTTCTGATTTTAGAAAAAACAATCCGTCGGGTTTAAAAAAGCTGTTCAAAGTATTCGTTTCTTTTTTGAAAGATGCAGATCTAATTGCTGGAGAAACCATCGCCATTGACGGTACTAAAAGTAGAGCGCACAACAGCAAAAAAGCCAATTTTAATCAAAAGAAAATTGATAAACACTTGGCTTATATTGAAGAGAAAACACAGCAATACCTGGATGAATTGGCTCAGAATGACGAGAAAGAAAATAGCATGACAATCACTAAGATTCAGGAAAAGATTGAAAGATTAAAGAAAAATAAACTCGGCTACGAAGTCTTAGAAGAAAAACTAAAAGCAAGTGGCGAACCTCAGATAAGTACTACCGATGAAGATTCACGAGCACTGTTGGTTCAGGGGCAAGTTGTAGAAGTAAGTTATAATATTCAAGCCGCTGTTGATGCTCAATATAATTTGGTTGTGGCTACACACACCATTAATCGTAATGATCGTAATGCTTTGAGCGCAATTGCAATTGAAGCTAAGGAGAATTTGGGAATTGAAACATTCACTGCTTTAGTTGACAAAGGTTATCACAATGGTCGGGAAATCACCCAATGCAAAGAGCAAAACATTATCACCATTGTTGCGCATCCAGATCAGGGAAAAAGCAACGAAAATGGCACTCAACCAGATTATTTTGTTTCAAAATTCATTTACAATACAGACGATGACACTTACACTTGTCCGGCAAACCAAGTTTTAAAAACGACGGGACGATGGCACAAGAAAACCCGCGATAGAGACAGCTACGACTTCAAAAAATACCGAACTCCAGCTTGTAAAGAATGTCCTGTAAAATCACTTTGTACGAGCAGAACAGGAGGCCGAGAGATTGATAGAAGTCAATATGCCGATGCTGTTGCAGAAAACAATCAGCGCTACCAAGCTAATGCGCAATTATACCGAAAGCGGCAGGAGATCAACGAGCATATTTTCGGAACAATCAAAAGGCAGTGGGGCTACAATCACACGAATTTAACGGGACTTGAAAAAGTAAATGGTGAACACAGTTTAATCATGCTGGTGTATAACATCAAACGTGCGATAAATATTCTTGGAGTTCCGGAATTAATTGCCAAATTGAAGAACTGGAAGTCACCTTACAAAGCGAAAGGTTGTTTTGTTTTTAGACAGACTTGTTTTGCGTTTATTTTAGCCCCATTGGAAAATACATTATCAATTGCAGCATAAAAAATAGCCGATCTTAAAACGCATTTATTGAGGTGTGGAAGGTTGGTTTTCTTAAGGAATTACTGGAAAGCTGAGTTTATTCACAGCCTGACGTTTTGCAGCTTGGCGAAGTGGCGGAAATCGAAGCACAAATGTTCAGTTTTGCACAAAAGTTCAATCGAAGAACTGCCGTTGAATTTAGCACTAAACCCGCCATTTTGCCAAACTGCTGTTGGCTGTCAGGCATTTTTCATTTTTTGTTGTATTCTTTCAATTTGGTTTAAATGTCTAATAATATGATTGATAAAAAACTGAAAAGTGTCACCTAATTTTAGTTTGATTAAATTTGAAATTGAAGTCTGAATTTTCAGTTTGTTTAAACTCACATTTCTTGAATGATTTAGCAAATCCAAAAGTTTGATTTGTTGGTTTATAAATTTGTCAATTACAATTTTGTCAAGATTTGAATTTAATGGATTTTTGTCTTTAAATGTTTTCATTTTATTCAACTTTTCTTTTGGCAACATACTTTTTGCAAAGTAACTTCCTAAAATTCCACTTTTAAACTCAATGTCGGTTTTGGTAGATGAATTTTTTATTTTACTTTCCATTTGTGGTAAATAAAAGTCGCCATATAAGTTCAAATGTTCCAAACACTCCAAAACGCTCCACGAAATTTCGTTTTCTTTCCACGTTAATGTATTCAAATCATAAGATTTTAGTTTTTCTGCTTGGTTGATTATTTGTCTTGTCTGCTCCAGTAGTGTTTGTATCAATTTTTCTGATTGCATAATTTTAAATTTTATGCAAAGTTCTAAAAAGCATTTTCCATAAACCTTGATTGAAGTCAAGACTTTTTTAGTCTTGATAATGTTTCGGCACTCATTCTCAAATAATTTGCAATATGTCTGTTTGGAATTTCCTGAAAAAGTTGCGGACTTCGTTTTAAAACTCTTTCGTATCGTTCTTTGGGTGAATTTTTCAAAATATCAATTTCACGTTCCATTTGTTGAAGAACTAAGTTTTCCAAAATCTTCGTCCATAAATTTCTATTATTTTCAGTTTCTAAAAATTTTTCAATTTGTTCTTTGGTTATAACCTTTACAACAGTCTTTTTAATTGCTTGAATATATAAGTCAGAAGGTTTTCCCGTCAAAAAAGAGTCCAACGAAACGATTAAATTTTCTTTGTAACCAAAACGTATTGTTTGTTCTTCATAATCGTCTAACACAAAAATTCTTAAACTTCCGCTTTCGATATAATACAAATTAGTGTCAATGCTACCTTTTACTTTCAGAAACTCATTTCTGTCGATTGTAATTTCTTTGTCCGAAAGTTCAACTATTTCTTTCATCTTCTGTCTGGTCGTGAGTTTCGATATGCTTGCAGCCAACGGCTGGGTATTTCTGTTGGCGGCGGCTTTTTATAACAAGTCTTGGTAAATATACCAAATTGAATAACTAACAAAAGTATTTTATGATATAACTTCCGACCCGCTAATAGAAATACTGTGTTACCTGCTGCTATATTTTATTGTTCATCTGTCGTTACGCCGATTATTACTCCAAAATTTCCATCTGTTTGCACCCAATCTTCTTCAGGAAGATATGTTCGTGAAACAAGGCCATCAAGATATAAAGCATTTTTACAACCCAAACTTTTGAAATAGTTAGCAAAATCATAGAAATTTATTTCGCTTTTTGACATTATAAAGACGACTTTATTATCTGGCAAAATTCCAACTCCGTTTCTAATATTTAGATTTGTTGAACCTTCTTTAAACGCAGAATGAATCTGTCCGTTAATTACTAACATCGGTCCTGATTGAGTTGCATATTTTATATTTAATTTGTTACTTAATTTTGATGCATTACAAATCGCAGGCAAATTATCCATCGTGATATAAAAAACTCCGTTCGGTTTTAAGTAGAAATTTCCATTTCCATTTGTCGTATCCAAAGGGGTTATCTGTCTTTTATTTTCTATAAAAAGTCCTTGTGGTGAGTTGTCTTGCTTATACATTCCCCCGTTCATTGCAAAAACTAATCTTTTGTTATCTTTTTCAACCCAATTTTTCAAATTTTGAATACTTTTAAAGTTATTCTTTTTATTGTCCTTCCAATAAAGTATGATTTCTTGTTTTTTCGTGTCAACAATGTAATATACAAATTGATCGTCCTCAACTTTTAGTTTTTGAGAGTAAGCAAATATTCCTGCAATCACAAGAATAAGTAATAACATCAATATAAAAACTTTCTTTACTTTCACGGATTGTTTTGAAATGGTTGTAGGTAACGGGTGGGGTATTGGCGATGTGGCGGATTTTTAGCACAAAAGTTGATTAGAATTACTGACGTTCAATTTTGCACAAATGTTTAATCGGAGCGGTTTCCCCGCCATATAGCCAATACCTTGTTAGCTGTCGTTTTTTCAGCGTGTGGGTGGTTTTATCGTCCATATTTTTCTTTTAGTTCGAGTTTTTTAATTCGAGATGTTATTGCTCCTTCTTTTCTTGCGAAGATATGAGCAAGTTCTTTTATTTTTTTTCCTTCACAAAATAACAATTCAAGTTTTTCATCGTCTTCTTTAGTCCAAGGTTGGTAGGCTTGTTGATGCACTTCCCGAATTGTTTCCACCGAATATTTTTTGCTTTCTGTTTGAGGTTGTTGAAGTTCCTTAAATTTTACTAATGAATTTCTAAATGTATCTACAAAGTCTTTTAAATCTTCTTCAAAAATCATTACTCTGTGATGTTCTGAACCATTGTCGGACTTTTTGCTTTCAGAAATAGTTAGATACAAATCTCCTTTCTCACTTTTTTTGATGTCGAAAAAGTAAGTTCGGTTTCCTTTGGTTATTTTGTCGGTATGTAATTCATTTTTGTTCATTCTGATAAATCTTGAATACATTGCTCTCTAATTTTCCAAAGTTGATCAAGAGTGTAATTGATGTTATTATTTTTGTGAAGCCAATTTATCAAAAAATTCTTATGTATTTGAATTTTAGGTTGGTTAATTTCATTTGGTTGGATTTCCGTTTCAAAGAGTAAATCATTTATGAAATCAGCCGATGACGAGTTTTGTTTAGTAAAATCGAAGACCTCATTTTCATACTTCAAATAGTTATGTGCTTCTGGGATATATTTCAAGTTGTTTTTTGATAAAGTATTTCCAGCTTTTGGTGTATTATCTGCACTCATCTTGAAAATTCCAAGTGTCAGTTTGATGGTGTCAAAATCATTTTCATTTGCTAATTGCTTTAGTACAGCGTGTTTGGTACTACAAGTTCCTTTGTTGTCTGTAAAAATGGTCTTTAAGTCGTCTTTATTTGAATTTCTTCCGTAATTCAAATTTTGAATATATTCAGTCGCTTGAAGAAATGTTAAAACGTTTCTTTTCAAGAATTCGTTTGATATTTCTCCGTTTGGTCTTATGTCAAAGGTCGGAAGTTTGTTCATAGACGAGAGTTTTGTTTAAAATGACAGCTAACGTTCCGCGTATTGGCGATGGTGCGGCTTTAACGCGGAAACTTTCTTATTATAAATTACTCTTCGGAACATCTAAAATGGTCAAACTTGCGATTCCTCCGCACTATTGCCAATACGATGTTAGCAGATGTGGTTATTCAATTGTTAACTTGTAATATGCATTCTCTTTTACTGCCGTTATATTTTGAAATGTTATATTTTCAACTTTATATCCTGAACATTTCCCAGTAATTTTTGAAGATTTAAGGGAGAAACTAAATTTTTTAACTTCTGGTTGAAGGTTTATATAAACATCGTAATTTTTTATTCCGTCGGTATTGCCAATATTTTTTAGCAAAATCTTACTATCGTCGGTTATTTCAAATTGTACACCATTTGAATTTCCATTTCCAAGGTTTTCTTGAATGAATATATTTGAAGTAGATATTGTTCCGTTTTTAATCAAGTCTTCGTTATTAATATTGACAAATTTAAATATCGTTGGTTCAGGCGGAGTGAAACAATCGTCTTCTCTGCAAGAAAAAACTGAAAGAATTACAATTACAATTAAAACTAAATTTTTCATTTTACTTTATTTTGATAATATTTCGTTTTACCATTTCTGCTAACTCTCAAATATACGCAACTTTCTCATACCAACAAAAATTTTTATTTAGGGTGAAAACACCACTCCCAGAGCTTTGGTTTTGTTTTAACTTTACGACTATACAAAACACGCAGATTTAACTATTCAAATACGCATCTTCAGCTATGGAAAATACGCAGCCCGTTTTTGATAAAAAATACTTCGTCCCAACAGAAGGCACGCACCGTAATAAAAATATCATCTGGATCAAATTTCCAAATGATTTCACTTTGGTTAAAATGCTGAAAAGCGTAACAAAAGCCCATTGGTCAAATACCCAAAAATCCTGGTACGTTGCCGACACCCCTTTTAACCGCGACCTCTTTGGACTCGACAGAAAGATGGTCGGCAAAGAAGTACTTCTGAAAATTCACCCTTGTAATTTAGTCGCCTTTCAAAAATATCACAACCATTTAATACTGAAAGGATTCAGTCAAAACACCATGCGCGTCTACGCCTTAGAATTTGCACAACTCCTCTACATCCTCAAATCATTTCCCGTAGAAGAACTCTCCAAAGAAAAACTGCAAAGCTATTTCCTCTATTGTCACAAAGACTTGAACCTCTCCGAAAACCAGATCCACAGCCGAATGAACGCCGTCAAATTTTATTTTGAAAAAGTACTGCATCAGGACAAAATATTTTTCGATATTCCGCGACCCAAAAAACCAATGCTGCTCCCAAAAGCCCTAAATACTTCAGAAATAAAAAAGCTGTTTGAGGTGACCCAAAACCCAAAACACAAACTCATTCTGCAGTTGTGCTACGGCATGGGACTGCGTGTGAGCGAGATCGTAAAACTCAAAATAGAACACATCGATTCCAAAACCATGAAAGTCCTCATCTCCCGAGGCAAAGGAAAAAAAGACCGTTATGTCAATTTGCCGCTCACCATCCTGGCAGATTTAAGGATCTACTACCGCGCCTATTTGCCCAAGATTTTTCTGTTTGAAGGGCAAGCTGGCGGCCCCTACTCCATCAGAAGTGCGCAGTCGGTTTTTAAAACCGCAATGAACAAAGCCGGCATAAAAAAGACCGTCGGCATTCACAGTTTGCGCCATTCCTACGCAACTCATCTGCTCGAATTTGGTACTGATATTTCCCTGATTCAAAAATTAATGGGTCACAACGATATCAAAACCACCCTGAATTACACTCACGTCACCGACCGCACCGTTTCCAGCGTTTCATCGCCTTTAGACCGTCTTTAGAAGACTACAGCGTTGTGGATAATTGAGCAATAGGATTAATTTGTTACATTTTCTTTGGGCAGACATTTCCGCCCTCCGTTCCCGCTTTTTTCTTTTTTCTGCGAAAAAAGAAAAAGAGCTCCACTCAGGTCGGGCTGCAGATTTGGCCCCTTCCCAAAACATTTTGCTTAAAAAAAGAGACGGTTCCTTTCTTCCAGTCCTGATTGCAGCGGCATCCTTTTGCGGAACAGCGTGAAGCAAAAGATACAGCGGAAAGCAGGTGCGGAACTTCACAGAACCCCAAACCTTCAGACTCCTAAAAAAAGAAAATAAAGAGCAAAAAAAAATCTCCGCGATTGCAGAGATTTTGATCTTATTTATTGTCGGCCGTTTTTCGCCAGTCGGTTTTGAAAACACAACTCTTGTAGCGGTCGTTGATGGAGATAAATACATTCGGTAATCTTTCCTTCACATATTTTTCTACCATTTCGTTTTTCTTCTTGTTCAGCGCCATTTGCTTAATTCGGTTATAATCGGTGGCAATGTCCAGTTGGTGCGCCGCGATCACATCATCTACTTTTACAATGGTTACGGTTTTTCGGTCCTGCTGTGCCACATCTTGAAATACATCGGTAATATCTCCTTTATTCAAGCCCGCAATCTGATAAGCGATGGTAGGCGGCAAATTGAGTTTTTCGATTTTATCAGATCCATCTTCAGCGGTTACAATTCCCGCATTGAACTTGGTTTGTTTGTCATCAGAGAAACGGTAGGCCGCATCTTTAAAGGTCAGTTTACCATCCATAATCAAAGTTCGGATGCTGTCCATTTCCTTTTTTGCAGACGCAATTTCTTCATCGTTCGGTTCTGCTTTTAAAAGAATGTGACGCGCGTCGTAATTCTTTCCGCTTTTCTTCACCAACATGATCAGGTGATAGCCAAAATCAGATTCTACCGGATCTGACATTTCGCCTTCCTGTAAATTTAAAGCCGCGGCTTCAAAGGGTTTTACCATCTTTCCTTTCGCAATATTCTTGTACAATCCACCGTTTGCCGCAGATCCCGGATCTTCAGAATAAATACGCGCCTGGCTTTCAAAACTTTCGCCGTTCAGGATATCCTGTTTTATTTTATTCAGCTTTGCAATGATCTCGTCTTTGTGTGCATTCGTAAGTTTCGGATACATGGTAATTTGGGAGAGGGAAACCTCATCTTTCACTTCCGGTAACTGAAACTTGTACATATTGAAAAAGTCGGTTACTTCATTTGGCGTAACATCGGCTTTATCCGTAATACGACCATACTTCATCTGTCCGTAATAATTATCGGTATCAATTTTCTCGATGGCGTTTTTCATTTCGTAAGACGTACGGAATTTATAAGTAGCGAGCATTGTTTTCTCGTCTGGAAACTGACCCAAAATCTGGTCATATTTCTGACCTGCGTTTTCTTTGATCGCCGCCGAACGGTTTTCAATCAGCGTATCTCTTTTGGCTTCATAGATCAACAGTTTATTATTGATGATGCTTTCTACGAATTCACATTTATCTGTAACCGCTGCGCCCTGTTGCTTCGCAAAGGTGGCCTGATCCTCTATATCTGATTCCAAAATAATTTCATCACCTACAACCACGGCAATCCCATCGACCAAATCGCCGGTTTTCAATTGCGACTGTGCCTGACTGTGGATGCCAAAAAACACCATTAAAAGGGTCAGGAGCAAGGTTGTTTTTACGTTCTTATTCATATAGCTTTTTTATCAATCTGCAAAATTATCATTCTAATCCAAATAACTTGCATATTTTATTATAATTATTTCTTAAAATTCTTTTCTAAATCCTTCATGAATTCAGGTTGAATCACAATTTTTGTTTTTGCTTTTTGCAGCGCAATGATTTCATTCAATTTTTTTTCGTTCACTGCGTCTTTTAATTCTTCCGTGGCTTCTGCTTGTGTCATTTGCGTTGGCGGCAAAATTTGATCAATGGCAATAACCAAAGAGCGCGCTCCCATTTCGGTTTGGTGAACTCCCGTTTTAAAAGGCACCTTGTATTTTGTAAAGACATCGGCTTCCTTCGACATTTCTCCTTTTTCAAAACTCACGAGAACTTGCTTTTGTGCATTTAATTTACCTGCATATTTAGCTTTCAATGCCTCCCAGCCTTTCGGATCTTTTATTTCTTTCGAAATTTCTGTGTTCAGTTTCGGATCGGCAATGATGGCAACGCGACCGTCTGCTCTTTCGCCCCAAACATATTTCGCTTTGTTTTGGTTGTAATATTCGGTAAGCCATTCCGGGTGTTTCGCAATTTCTTCCGTCAAATATTTGGAGAAAATAAAATCCGAAAACAATCCTTTTTTATAATCGTTCAGCTCCTGCTTCACCTCTTTAAGTGAGGTGAAATTTTTGCTGTAGATTCGAAGCACATCCTGCGTATTTACGTTTGAAAGTACTTCTGACCATTTCGCGGGTGACAATTTTTCAGCTTCGCTTTTCTTTTCACCCATCAGCTTTTTCAGATCTCCAACGGTGATTTTCTCGTTTTTATATTGATAAAGAAGATCGCTGTCTTTCGCTGCCGCAAAATTTTGATAAGACTTCTTCACATTATTAAACGCCGGAAATTCTTTATAGGTAGGATCTGTTTTTAAATAAGCCGTCATTTGATCCTGCACCATTTCCGCATACAGTGAACTGTTCATTTCCCGTAAAAAGAAAGCCCTGTTCTTCTCCGTTAAAATATAAGGTTCTATACTGTAAATATTAAAAATGAAATAGTTTTCCCCAAACAGAATAGGCTCCGGCGTATAAAAACCGGCTTTCTGACCTTTGAATACTGAATAAACTTCATTGGGCAGCGTAGGTGAACCCATTACCACTCCTCCATTGTTTTTTTCGTGGTCGTTGGCGCCGTACAACTTCGCAACTTCCTGAAACTTTTTGCCCGCTTTTAGGTCAGCATAAATTTTATTTTTGATACTTTCAGAATTTTCATCTTTCGGGAAAGATACGGTACCGAAAATCATATAACCCAAACTTGGTCTGGAATTTAAAACTTTGGCAAATCCAATATAAGATGGCGTGTCGTAAAACTTAGTCAGGGAATTGTTCGGCAAAGTTTTAATTTCCGAATACATTTGATTATCTAAACTTCCAGCTTTAATAAAAACAGGTTTTGGATCGGCCTTCGTATATTTTTCTATCGCTTCTTCAATTGTTATTTTACCGGATTTCACATCGTTGTAAACCTGCTGATAATTGGTTTGGTCACCCTCCTTTTTCTCCAGAACAAAAACCTGAACTTCTTTCTCCGTTTGATTGTCTTTCACATACTGATTTAAAACAGGATCCATCACCTTCGGCGGAAAGAAATATTTCGACCGTAATTCTCCCAGCTTCTCGTTCATCTTATCTTGGAAAGAAGATAACGTATCTGCCTTCATATCAGCTGCAAATTGCTGAAACAGATAGAAATTCTGAGTCGTATTAATGGTATTCTCAATCCCTGCATTTTCTAAGCCGTATTTATATTCTTTTTTGAACTGATCCAGGGAAATACTGTCTTTTCCGATGATCATATACTGCGCGGAAACGGCAGATGTTAAACCAAATAACATAATGGCTCCGAATATTTTTTTCATTGTTCTATCTGTCATTTTCGTTGAAGATTAATTCAATTGTTGTTTTTATTGGATTTCTGAAAATGCTTTAAAAGCATCAAACTCATTCTTATTAAGGCTAGATGAGTAGCTGTTCAGATTCGTACGTTACAGAAAAGTTAAACTTCTACTTCAAAAGTGGTTAATTCTTTGAAGCTGTTGATTCTTTCCATCATGTCGCTTTCTGTTACTTCTTCCAGTCTTTGGGTTCCGAATTTTTCCACGGTAAAGGAAGCCATCGCAGATCCTACAATTAAAGCTGCCTTCATATTGTCAAAAGTAAAGGATCCTTTTTTGGCGAGGTAAGAGGCAAATCCGCCCGCAAAAGTATCGCCTGCTCCGGTTGGATCAAAAACTTCTTCTAAAGGCAATGCCGGAATTGCGAATATTTTTCCGTCGTGAAATAATAAGGCGCCATGTTCTCCTTTTTTAATAATCACATATTTCGGACCCATCTCATGAATCTTTTTCGCGGCTTTCACCAATGAATATTCACCCGATAACTGTCTTGCTTCTTCATCGTTAATGGTGATGACATCGGTTTTTGCAATCATCTGCATTAAAATATCCAACGCAGAATCCATCCAGAAATTCATGGTATCTAAAATCACCAGTTTCGGACGGTTTTTCATTTTTTCTAAAACAGAAAGCTGAACGCCCGGATGTAAATTACCTAACAATAGAATCTCTGCATCCTGCATAGACTCCGGAATTTTTGGATCGAAGTTCTCTAAAACATTCACTTCAGTAACCAAAGTATCACGGGAGTTTAAGTCGTTGTGATATTTACCACTCCAGAAAAAAGTTTTACCTTCTTTTACGATTTCTATTCCTTCGATGTTTACACCTCTTCCGGAAAGCATGTCTAAATCACTTTGTGGAAAATCTCCTCCGACAACCGAAACAATTCCGGATTCCACACCCAAAATAGATGATGCGATACTGATATAAGTGGCTGCACCGCCTAAGATTTTATCTGTTTTCCCGAATGGGGTTTCAATAGCATCAAAAGCGACTGAACCAACGACTAATAATTTCATTTATCTAATTTTTTATTTTTAAAATATCTATCTCTTAGAATTGTATCTTCATTTTTAAAACGCCAATTCTGAGCTCACATCTCATCTGATGTGATCATTGTTTAATTTTTCCACTCAAAAGTATCGATCATATGTTGCAGGTCTTTCTTTATATAATCAACCGCCGGACCTAAAGAATCAGGTTTTGGGCGCGAATTAAAATAAAGGTTTGCGGTCACATAATGCCGGGTAGAATCCGTGACAAAGAATTGAATATTGGAGGCCGTTTGACCTTTAAGTTCATAAAAATTGCCAAAAACCTTACGCTCCGGAAAGCTGAAGGATTTCGTGTCGATCGCACTTGCTTTTATGGTATGTTCGTACACCATTTTCTCAGATTCCTTTACATGCAGATCAAAATCATTGTGAATAGGAAAATAGGTTAAATAAACCTTGGCCTTCATTTTAGGATATGAAATATAATACCAGCATTCATTTTTCGCTTTTTCAACTTTGGCGTAATCAGAATATTGAAAAGTAAAATCACAAGGGCTGATAAAAGTTTGATATTTCGCCACCGGATATTCCAAACGGAGTTCTCCACTCGGTTTTGGTTTCGCCTCTTCTGAACAGGAAATCAAAAACAATCCTAAAAAAGTGAAAATGAGTTTTTTAAACATTGCGCAAAAATACGAATTAGTTTTAAATTTTAAATAAAGATCGTCATGGATCAAAATGACTTCTGGAAAACGATAAAATAAAGGGAAATTATCCAAAATCGAAACGTACAAGCTTTCGCAGATTTATAACGTAGATCCGAACTTTAATAAATATAAAGCTTTTATGACTTTTGTGGTTGAAAAATACCAATCCAGTTGACATTTATAACTTACTTTTAAATCGATCCGCAAGATAATTCTCTAATGGTTTCGGGAACGATTTCTGATGCGCTTCTTCTTCATTCACGATCATAAAACCATTTTCGTCGGCAAATATTTCCATCATTTCCCGCGATTCCACCACAATGTGATTGATGACTATGCTCAAATTTTTATGGGTCAGTTTATGAAGAACCGTTTTTTGACGGGTAATAAAAGCATTCCATTCTTTCGGAACTTCAATGGGAAACTCGTATAATTTCTTCCAGATAAAGTCATCGCCCCGCTGTTTAATGAGAAATTCACCCTCAAATTCTACAAAAGAATACTGAAGTGCTAAATCGGTGGGTTTCGTTTTCTTAGTTTTTACGGGAAAATCCTGAATCTTGCCCAGATTAAAAGCAAGGCAATCTTCGTTTAAAGGACAATTTTCACATAAAGGATTTTTGGGTTTGCATATTTCTGAGCCCAGATCCATCATGGCTTCGTTAAAAGTTCCAGCTTCATTTTCGGGCATTGCCTTTAAAGCCAGATCGGAAAAATAATCAAAAGCTTTGGATTTTGAAACGTCGAAATCATCTGCAAAAACGCGCGATAAAACCCGGTAAAAATTCCCATCTACGGCCGGGATTTTTTTTCCGAAGCAGATACTTGAAATGGCAGCGGCGGTATATTTGCCCACACCCTTCAACCTCAAAATATCATCATATTCCTGCGGAAACACTCCTTTATATTCAGTCATAATTTGATGCGCTGCTTTGTGAAGATTTAAGGCCCGGGAATAATAGCCCAAACCTTTCCAGTAAAGCAGCACTTCATCATTTTCAGCAGCAGCTAATGTTTTTAGATCGGGAAACCTTTGGATAAAATTATTGTAATGATTTAAACCCTGTTCAATTCGGGTTTGCTGAAAAATAATTTCGCAAATCCAAATCTTATATGGATCGCTGGTTTTTCTAAAGGGTAAATCTCTGCCATGGATTTTGTACCAATCCAGTAATTTCCTACCAACATGAAGAAAATCAGCATTTTGTTTTTTTGTTTTCAAAAATAGTTATTATATTTGCACACCAAAAATATAAATAAATAAAGGAAATGACAAAGGCGGAATTGGTGAATACCATCTCAAATAAATTGGGAACTGAAAAGAATGAAACACAGAAAGTTATAGAAGCTTTTATGCAGGAGATCAGAACATCAATGTACAATGGAGACAATGTTTACTTAAGAGGTTTCGGTTCATTCATTATTAAGACCAGAGCTGCAAAAACGGGAAGAAATATTTCAAAAAATACTGCAATTGAAATTCCTGCTCATAATATTCCTGCTTTCAAACCTTCGAAAACCTTCGTAGAGAAAGTAAAAACTAAAGTAGCAGTAAAATAATTAAATTAATTAACTCAAGAAAAATATACGTTACAAACCAAAAAATTTAAATTATGCCAAGCGGAAAGAAAAGAAAGAGACACAAGGTTGCAACTCACAAAAGAAAGAAAAGAAGAAGAGCAAACAGACACAAGAAAAAATAATCTCTTTGCGATTTACAATATAACAATATAGTTGGTGTTTTTATATGTTTAAAACTTCACCAGCTATATTTTTGTTTTTAATGAAGTTGAAAAATTGGTCCTGATCATGATACTTAAAGCATGATGACCATTTTAAACAAAGCATAGAAACTATAAAAAAATGGGCCGATTAAGATGTTTCTCACAAGAAGAGAAATTTACCATCCTTAATCCCCAAACTAAAGAATGAAGAAAGAACTGATAATATCACATGAAGGTGAGCAATCTAAAATTGCCCTGCTCGAAGACGGCCGTCTTTTTGAACTCCATGAACAGGAGGACAAAAGCGACTTCGTGGTAGGCGATTTATTTATCGGTAAAGTAAAAAAACTCGCACCCAACCTGAATGCTGCTTTTGTCAGCATTGGGTACGAAAAAGATGCCTTTCTGCACTATCAGGATTTAGGTCCTCAATTTCTGACCTACAAAAAATTTCTACAGGACACGGTTTCCAAAAAACAACAGAACTCTTCTCTCAAAAATTTCGAAATTCAAAAAGAAATTAATAAAAACGGGACCATTGATAAAGTTCTGGCGAAAGATGACAGCGTTATTCTGCAAATTACGAAAGAACCAATCTCCACAAAAGGACCACGAATCTCAACCCAAATTTCCCTAACAGGACGGTTTTTGGTTTTAATTCCTTTTGATAAAAGTGTTTCAATTTCTAAAAAGATTGGGAACTCGGAAGAGAAAACACGACTGAAAACCTTAATAGAAAGCATTAAACCGGAAGGTTTTGGTGTGATTATTCGCACAGTTGCAGAAGGCAAAAAAGTCGCTGAACTCCACAATGATATGAATCAGCTGATTCAGAAGTGGGAAACGACTTTCAAAAACCTTCAGAAAAACAAAGTTCCGAGTAAAGTGTTGAGTGAAGAAGATAAAGCTTCCGCAATTTTACGGGACAATTTCAATGCAGATTTCGTTTCAATTATCTGTGATGATGAGCAGATGGTTGATGACATGCGTAACTACATTGAAGTCATTGCACCGGAACGAAAAAATATCGTGCAATTCTACGACAAACCTATTCCTTTGATGGAATATTATAACGTAGAAAAACAACTCAAACAAAGTTTCGGCAAACACGTCAACATTCCAAGTTCCAAAGGAGCTTATCTCGTCATCGAACACACCGAAGCACTTCACGTGATCGATGTGAATTCGGGGAATAATCTTTCTTCAGGCGCAGGTTCCAGCAACAAAGAACACGCACTGACGGTGAATAAAATGGCAGCAACTGAAATCGCTCGACAGCTTAGACTTCGCGATATGGGAGGAATTATCGTCGTGGATTTCATTGACATGATCAATGCCGACCACCGACGAGATCTGTACGAACATTTTAAAGAAGAAATGAGTCGTGACAAGGCCAGACATAAAATTCTGCCGCCAAGTAAATTTGGTTTGATCCAATTGACTCGACAAAGAACCCGTCCGGAAAAAGTAATTAAAACGCAGGAAGACAATCCAAACATCGATGGTGAAATCCTGGCGCCGATCGTGGTGGTTGAAAGAATGGAGGAAGTCATCAGAACCCTAATACAAACTGAAAAAGGAAAACTTTTCCTACACGTGCACCCCTTTGTAGAAGCTTATTTGACAAAAGGTCTTATGAGTATTCAAACAAAATGGTACTTAAAATACAAAAAATGGGTCACCATCATCCCCAGAGATTCCTTTAAATATCTGGAATACAAACTGATTAATTCTAAAAAAGAAGAATTAATGAGTTACTCAAATTAAAAGGTTCCAAAAACCGATAAAAAAAATTGCTCACTTCAAAAAAGAAACTCCTGACTCAGTCGGGAGTTTTTTTTTCGATTGGATGCGGAAATTTGCTATCTTTAACCTGTTGTGCATTTAGAAATTGAAAGGAAAAAAGATTGTCCATTTGATTAAAAAATCGTATATTTAATTGATTACCAAGTCATTTAAATACATGAACAATCTCATTCAAAACTACGAAATTATTTTAAAAGAATTGACAGCAACCTGTAAACATATTAAGTCAAATAAGCAGATCAGACTCCCGAAAATGTCTGACTTGGAACTTGTGGCACTTAATATTACCGCTGAATACATGTCCATTAACTCTGAATTACAGTTGTTTAGATGTATTTCGGGAACCGATTTGGATGGGAAGATCGAGAGGAGCGTCTACAATAAAAGAAGGAGGAGGCTTTTTCCATATATTGAAAAAATAAGGGAGACCTTAAGCGGTAAATTTTCTGATTTCAGCGATGTCTTCATTGTTGATTCAACACCGATTGAAATATGTAAATTCAGTCGTGCAAACCGTTCGGCAATTTGTTCCACAGATGATATCAAACCTTCGTTTGGATATTGTGCCGCGCAGAAGTCAAGGTATTTTGGCTATAAACTTCATGCGGTTTGTGACAAGAATGGAATCTTTCACTCTTTTGATTTCACCCCTGCAAATGTTCATGATGTAAATTACCTCAAGGATATTAAGGAAAACTTTAAAAACTGTTTATTGATCGGGGACAGAGGATATATCAGTAAAAAATTTCAAGTAGATTTATTCAACTATTCCAAGATAAATCTTTCGGTCCCGATGAGGAAAAACCAGCATGGTTTTGTAGAGTTTTCAAGGACAAAATCAAACATAAGGAAACGGATTGAAACCAATATATCGCAACTATGCGGCCAGTTTACAATAAACGTGAACTTTGCAAAAACCTTTCAAGGTTTGGCGACAAGGATAGTGTCGAAAATAACTTCTTTTACGATGATTCAATACCTCAATTTTTTCGTCTTCAAAAGAAGTTTGAATAAACTAAAAGTTAATTTGTGCTAAATGCACAACAGGTTATCTTTAATAATCTAAACAAAAATTCCTATGAAAATCAAATTAGCATTTTTAACCGTCTTGCTTTCCTCCAGCGCGGTTTTCGGACAACAGTTCGAAAAATTACTGCATTCCAAAAAAAATGCGCCGACCTACATCGTGAATAAAAATACCATTGTTGGTTCCGATTTTACAGACTATATTTCCGCTGAGGGAATAAAAAGTATGGACGTCATTAAACCGAAACAAACGCTGACCGATGAACACGTAAAAGACTTCCCAAATCTTAGTCAATACGGACTTATCATTATCGAAGTGAGCGACTTTAAAATAGCGACCAAAACGCAATCTGAAATCCGTTCATTTTTTGGTGCAGATGCAAATACAAAGATCTATGTTGATGGCTATCTATTAAAAAAATCGGATTATAAAATAGCAGTCAAAAGCATTAAAGAAATAGAAATCATTAAACCTAATGAGCAAGATTTAAATGACGAAAAAATTATCAATATCTGGACATTGGATAAGCAAAACAGATTAGGCAATTTGAATCTGGAGCGTAGGAAATTTCAAGGGGAAAAGGGAGTGAACTAATGTTAACCCTTTGCTAATATGAAGAATAAGTTATGTTATTAAATTATTGTACAACGGACAAAAGCTGTAGACTTCGTTTAAAATTCACCTAAAATTTACTCACTAAAAAAGAACGAAAATGCTCTTAAGATGAAAATCACCACTAGGTAAGATGGTGGTAATTTCGTGTAAGTAACTTTTAGAAATAAGAGAAAGAGGACAAAAATGGATCAAAATAAGATTGAAATCATAAATTTCGCTGAAGGACTGGAAGAACCTATCAAAACTCTGAATTACGAATGGCTTGAAAAATATTTTAAGATTGAAGAAAGTGACATACGTTCCCTTTCAAATCCTAAAGAAGAAATTATAGATAAAGGCGGATTTATTTTTTATGCTAAACTGAACAATGAAATCGTGGGAACTTGTTCTTTGTTACAGAAAAATGACACTACTTTCGAAATAGGAAAAATGGCAGTTTCCGAAAATGCGCAAGGCCACAGAATTGGAACATTACTTTTGGAACACTGTTTAAACTTTGCGAAAGATCACCAAATTAAAACGCTCATTCTTTACTCAAACACGCAATTGGCACCTGCGATTCACCTCTATCGAAAATATGGTTTTTACGAAATCGAATTGCAAAAAGGATTGTATGAAAGAGCAAATATCAAAATGGAAAAACGGCTTTAAGAAGAAAAAGTAGGGAAACAAAACATTTTTAGAGGAAATATAAATTTTGTTGTATTCAGAATACGGTAACCACGTTGTAAGCAAAGGCTAAAAATTTTTCGAAGTAAAAAAAACGGCATCTTTCGATGCCGTTTAATCAATTATTTAAACGAGAAAATTTATTTAAAATCGTCTGCGGTCGCCTTGTTTAGTTCATAAGATTGAACATCAAGCTGCATATCCTGTCCCATTTGATTTACTTTTACGGTAAACGGAAGTTTTACTCCGTCTACTTCTTTGTAATTGGAATAATAGGTCGGAATTTCGATTTCCTGACCCTGCATTTTCTGCTTTTTAACCTCTCCTACTTTTAAACCGGTTTTCATATCGTAATAGTAGGTAGCATCTGCAGTTTTCACTGCATAAGCATCGGCTCCTTCTATTTTCTCAATTCCACCTAGCGTATAATCTTTCGAAGTCGCAAAAGTTAATTCCGGAAAAAGGTTTTTTTCTTTGGCATACGCTGCCTGCATTTCTGCGGGCATATCCATTTTATTTCCCTGTGCGGTCATCGAACCTTTGGTTCCGTCAAAGGTCATTTTCTGAAGGGTATTTCCCATCATCGAAACTTCCATATTCATTTTTCCACCCAGCGCTTGCGTGTTTTTAATACCCAGTTCCATTCCCTGCATTTTTGTCGTAGAAACAGAAGTAATAGAGGTAATTTTCGACACTTTATCTTTGCCGCCAATAGCTGCAATGTATTTATCCGCCACACTTGCTACGGTTACGTTCGCATCAACTTTCTTTACTTCAGGTTTTGCAACAGGATTTCCGTAGGCGTCAAAATATTTTACCGGATAACCCAAGGTATCAAGTTGATCCGCAAACTGACTCGATTTCCCTGCCACAAATATTCTCATATTATTCGGCTTGATGAAATAGTCCGACGCTTTCTGAACTTGATCAATCGTCAACGCATCCACCGATTTCAAATAATTGGTGTAGAAATCTTTTGGCAGATCCTGCGTCATTAAGTTCAAGGCAAATCGCGCCACCGTTTCAGGTCGCTCCAGTGACATAATGAAGGTACCTTTTAATTTTTCTTTCGCATTATTCAGTTCTTCCGGTTTAATGGTTTTAATACCTTTAATTTCCGTCATGAATTCTTTGATGGCTTTGTCCGTTACTTCACCACGAACATTTGCCGTTCCTCCAAAACTAGAATCGTATTTAGAGGTATCAATTGAAGTGTATGCACCGTAAGTAAATCCGTTTTTCTCCCGTAGATTCATATTCACACGGGTCTCCAAACTTCCACCACCTAAAATATAATTGGCGGTAGTCGCTGCAAAATATTGGGGATCTTTCATTTTTAGATCGTGAAGACCTCCTAATTTAATGACAGACTGTGCCGCAGTGGGAACATCAACCACATCGATTTCAGTTTTGGCAACATTTGTAAATTTCGGTAAAGAAGGATATTTGTAATCCGATTTTTTCCAGCCATCGAAGGCGCTTTCAATCATCTTCTTCACTTCATTAAACTTAACATCTCCAATCACGACGAGATAAGCGTTGTTCGGTGCGTACGCTTTCTTATAATAATCCTGAACATCGTTTAAAGTAATAGCTTTTAGGGTCTCCTCAGTTTCATACTCACCCATCGCCGAATTTTTGCCATAGGTCAGCACGTTGTAGACACGATTACCGATGACTTCGGCGCTTAGTTCACTGGATTTTAAACCTGCAATTCCTCTTTCTTTAGATTTATTCAACTCCTCGTTAGAGAATTTTGCATCGGTAATTCCAGCTGCAAAAAGATTTAAAATTTCCGGGTAATATTTCGAAAGCGTGTTGGCGCTCGCTCCATTTCCCCCATAGTTAATGGAAGCTCCCAGGAAATCTACTTTCCTGTTAAACTCGTCTTTAGATATTTTTGAAGTTCCGCTTCCCAAAAGGTCAGCCATAATGCTGCTAACACCGGCTTTACTCCCCTCCACCATTGGGGGACGGTCAAAAGATAACGTGGTATTTACGCGCGGAAGTTTGTGATCTTCTACCACCATCACCGTTAAACCATTTTTCAGTTTAAAAGTTTGGGGTGTCGCAATATTTACCGTTGGTGTTGGTCCCGGTTTTGGCATTTGGTTAAGATCGATAACCTGTGCACTCATAAAGCCAGAAATAAAAAATACGGCGGCGATACTATATAATGATTTTTTCATTTTCGATTATTTTTTTTCTGGTAAATAATTAATAATAACTCTTTGGTTACTGTTCAGATATTTTTTTGCAACCTCGCGGATATCTTCACGCGTGATGTTACGGTAGATCTCAATTTCTTTATTTATCAAATTGGCATCGCCCTGTAAAACGTGATAGGTCGCCAATGAACTGGCAATTCCCTGAATACTTGAATTCGCATTAACAAACTGATTCTCGAACTGGTTTTGCAGTTTCTGAAAATCTTCTTCACTTATCAATGTGGTCTGTAGTTTTTTCACCTCTGCATCAATGTCTGCTCTCAGCGTAGCTTCAGTCGTTTCTCCCAAAGGAATCGCAAAGAATGCAAATACACTGTAATCCTCTTCACCTAAATTAATGGCCTGAACCTGCAATGCTTTTTTATCCTGATCAACCAATTTTTTATAAAGCACAGATGATTTACCGTTACTTAGATAAGAAGAAAGCATATCTAAAACTTTAGAATCCCGGGTTTTATCACTTGGCGTTCTATAGGTATAAAGATAAGCCGGCAGCTGAATATTCGGATCCGTAAAAGTCATTACCGTTTCCTTTGTGATGGGATCTTCCTGTGGTAAATTTCTTACAATCGGCGCTCCTTTCGGGATGCTAGCAAAATAGGTATCAATTAATTTCTTGGTTTCCTCCTTTTTGAAATCTCCGGCTACAACCAAAGTTGCGTTGTTTGGAACGTAATATTTTTTAAAGAACGCTAAAAATTCTTCCAGCTTGGCAGAATCTAAATCTTCCATTTCACCAATGGTGGTGTTTTTGTAAGGGTGTTTTTTGAACAGACCTGTTTTAATGGCTTTCATAATATTACCGTAAGGCTGATTATCAACGCGCAGTCTTTTCTCTTCTTTCACCACCTCATTTTGCGTATCAACTCCAATTTGATTGATCACAGGATGTCTCAAACGTTCAGATTCCATCCATAAACCAAGCTGAAGATTATTGGACGGGAAAGTTTCGTAATAATACGTACGGTCATCGGTCGTATTGGCGTTGTTGGTACCGCCATTTGCGCCCACAATTTTCATCCATTCTCCACGTTTGATGTTTGGTGTTCCTTCGAAAAGCAAATGCTCAAAAAAATGTGCAAAACCTGTTCTGTTTGCGATTTCATCTTTAGCACCTACGTGATACATCACCGCGGTAGTCACCACCGGTGCCTTATTATCCTGATGCAGAATTACATGCATGCCGTTCGGCAAATCATATTCTTCAAATTTAATTTCCTGAGCCTGTGACAAAACTCCCAAAAGCAGAAGGCCAAAAGCTGAAAAAGATTTTTTTATCATAATTTTATATTAATTCTATGGTCAATAAGTAGCAAAATTCCTGTAAAAGTTACAGAATCCTAAAAATTTTGTCAGATTTTAAGAAATATGTCACTTCATGTCTTAAATTCTTCATCCGGGCACCTTTTATTGAGTTGATTTGGACGCCTTCATCCGTCCTCCGTTCCCGCTTCCGCCGCGGCGGAGAGCTCCACTCAGGCCGGGGCGCAGATTATTGCACATTAAAAATTGGTTTTTAAAAATTTAAAAAAGCTTTTATACATTTGTTAAAATTTAGAATATGCAACTCGTAAAAGTGGGACTTTGTGCTTTTGGAATGAGTGGAAGAGTATTTCACGCACCTTTTCTGAAAGAACATCCCGGATTTTTTATGTCGGCCATCGTGGAAAGGTCCAAAGAAGAATCAAAAGACCAATATCCCGAAACCGAAATTTTCCGATCAGTGGAAGAAATGCTTCAGCATGCAGACATTGAACTCGTCGTCGTGAACACGCCCGTGCAAACCCATTTCGAATATACAAAAATGGCTTTAGAGGAAGGAAAAAATGTGATCGTAGAAAAGCCTTTTACCGTGACAACTTCCGAAGCGGAAGAACTTGTAAAACTCGCCGAAGAAAAAAATCTCTTCCTCAGTGTCTACCAAAACCGCAGATTTGACCGTGATTATTTACAAGTTGAAAAAATTTTAAAAGAAGGAAAACTAGGAGCTCTTAAAGAAGTTGAAATCCGGTTCGACCGGTTCCGTACCGAACCCGGCTCAAAAGAACATAAAGAAAATCCTGCCTTAAAAGGTTCCGGCGCTCTTCATGATTTAGGTTCGCATCTTATAGATCAGGCCACACAACTTTTTGGTTTCCCGGAGAAAATTTTTGCCGATGTATTTTCAATGAAAGGTTCTGATTTTGCGAACGATTATTTTGAAATTCTGCTCTACTATAAAAATAACCTGCGTGTTCGCTTAAAATCTTCAGTTTTCAGCAAAGAAGCGCATTATGCCTATATTCTTCACGGTAATAAAGGGAGTTTTCTGCAGGAAAGAACGGACGGTCAGGAAATAGAATTGGTTGCCGGTGCCACTCCAACTTATAACGAAGACTGGACAAAACCTTTAAATGAACCCGACGGCATCTTAAATTATCTGACAGCAGATTCAGAGACCAAGCGGCTTTTGACCTCCAGCGAGCCGGGAAATTACATGAATTACTATCAGGAGATTTATGAACATATTGTTTTCGGTGACGCTTTGCCTTCTCCCGGCTCGGAAATAATTCAGAACATGAAAATCATTGAAGCCGCCTTGGAAAGCTCGAAACAAAACAAAACGATTGTCCTGTCTCATTATTAAGTAAGGCTTTTGAGGAAAGGTTTGACGAGAAAGATAGGTAATATTTGGGCGCCTTTTTCCTTCCTCCACGCTCACTTTGTTATCAGCGGCTTTGACTTTCGTTCAGCCATCAACAAAAAAAGTTCCACTCATTCCGGGGCGCGGCTTTGGAAATAAAAAGCATTGTGGTAAATCCATGGACAGTATAACCTCAAAAAAGTTATGAAATTGTTAAACCAAGCCTTCTTTAATGTTAATCTGATGTTAAACCACAGCACAATTTTTCAAAATAACGCAGTATTTCATATCTTTAATTTAAAGTAAAAATAAACTCTTAAAACGTTAAAAAAATATGGAAATATTAATCAACACCGACAACAACATTACTGCAAGTGCAGAGATGAGAACGCATCTCACAGCAGATTTAGAAGCAAACTTCGAACGTTTTGCCGAGCATCTAACCCGCCTGGAAGTGAAAATAAGCGATGAAAATAGCCACAAAGAAGGGGAAAATGATAAAAAATGTGTGCTAGAAGCCCGCTTGCGCGGAATGCAACCGATAGCCGTAACAGGTCAAGGAAATTCGATTGATCAGGCGCTGAGTGATGCTTCTACCAAGTTGAAAACTTCCCTGGATACGACCATGGGAAAATTACGCAGCTATTAAGAAGAACTTACTGTTCATTATTATAAAGACGCTTTCTTAGGCGTCTTTATTTTTTGCTTTTAAGTTAATGGAGATGCATGATTTTTCAAAAATATTATAATTTTCAGTCTGCTTTTGACTAAAATTGTTTATAATATGTGTCATTTATAAATCAACGAAAACATTTTTATCTACTAATTCTCTTTGGTACCTTTGTTACCTGTTCGAAATTATGAGAAAACACCCACAAAATAGATTTCAAACTCAAACTTAGACAACCGCCTAAAAGCAGATGAAAAAGGAACAACACCATTGGACTTTCTGCCCAGACTGTCAGAGTCTCGGCAAAAAAAAGCGCAGAATTAAAAAAAGTTTGAGACTGCGTTACCAAGAGGAATTGGAAAAATTCGAAAAAGGAAATGGCAAAGGAGCTCCTCCAGTTCGTCCGGAAGCTCAACTTTATATTTGTCCAACCTGTTCCGGCTCCGGCTTAATTCCTTGTGAAAACCCACCTGCTCCAGACTCTGAAAACTATCCGCACGTTGCCATTATCGGAGGTGGAATTGGCGGCGTTGCTTTAGCAGTGGCTTGTCTGCACCGAGGCATTCCGTTTACACTTTACGAACGCGACACCAGTTTCGACGAACGCTCCCAAGGTTATGGGCTGACTTTGCAACAGGCAAGTAAAGCGATCGAAGGTTTTGGAATTTTACATTTGGAAAAAGGCGTAGTTTCTACGCGACATTTGGTTCATACACCGGAGGGAAAAATAGTCGGCGAATGGGGAATGCGAAAGTGGCTCGAAACAGAAAACACTCCTAAAAGTTCCCACAAAAAAACAAATATTCACATTGCCCGACAATCTTTGCGTTTGGCTTTACTCGACCAACTTGGCGGGAGTAAATCGGTGCAGTGGGGACATCAACTTCTGGATTTTAAAGAGAATAAAGAACACGGAATTGAACTCAACTTTTTGGTAGACGGAAAAGCGAAAACTGAAAAAGCAGATTTGATTGTTGGAGCTGATGGAATTCGAAGCGCTGTTCGCAGCTTACTCATTGGAGAGGAAATTTCACCTTTGCGCTATTTGGATTGCATTGTGATTTTGGGGATTTGCCCCTTATCCGCACTTCAAGACGTTGAAAGTTCTCTGCTGGATTCAGCGACGGTTTTCCAAACCGCCAATGGAAATGAAAGAATTTATGTAATGCCATTTGATGCGGAGTCGGTGATGTGGCAATTAAGCTTTCCACTGTCAGAAGAGGAAGCTAAAATTTTAAGTATAAAAGGACCGAAAGCACTGAAAGAAGAAGCCATTCGCAGAACGCAGTGGCACGCTCCTATTCCACAAATTTTAGCAGCTACACAGGAAGCTCAGATTTCGGGTTATCCGGTTTATGACCGCGCTTTGCTCCAGCCGGAATTATTAGAAAATGCGGGAGCAGCAACCTTAATTGGTGATGCAGCGCATCCGATGAGTCCATTTAAAGGTCAGGGCGCGAATCAAGCTTTGCTCGATGCACTTTCTTTAGCCCGTGAAATTTTTAAAAACTGCAAACCTTTTTCTGAGTGGAGGGAAAGCGGAATTAGAGAGAGCGTATTAATTCCCTTTGAAAATAAAATGTTGGAACGCAGTAAATCAAAAGTTATAGATTCCGCCGCAGCTGCACAATTTTTACATTCTGAAATTGCGCTTTATAAAGGGGATGAGCCGAGAGGAAGAATCTTGAAGAGGCAATCTTAATAAAAATTTCTACTAGTACATAAATCTATTTCGATTTGTACTTCTTCTCTTTTACCAATTTAAAATTAGTTAATCATATTATTGAATAAACTCACCTCTTGGTTGATGTAAATTTTGTTAATAAAAAAACGGGAAATTAATCTACCATCGCTTCACCATCTTTACGGTAAATATAATTGCCATAAATATGACGTCTTGCAAAACGGCTCGGCGAATCTGAATTCACCATTTTAATATAAGTGTTTCTTGGAACACCAATATATTCAAATATTTTTCCGTTCAAATGCTGGATTTTTAGAATTGATTTCTCTAAATAAAAATCCTGAATATTGGATTTTGTAATCGTTTCTGTATATTCTTCCTTATATTTTTCCTGCGTCTCCGGGTTGATGCTCACCAAAAAGTGGTAGGCTTCAATAACGGACTTGCTTTTTTCTTCTGCTTCCAGTTTCCCTTCTTCATCATTTACAAATTTATCCGGATGCGCATCCTTCATCGTATTTCTGTAAATCGTTTTTAAATCTTTTAATGTCGCGGTTTTATCAACCCCAAGAAGCTTTCTGTGCTCACCTACTCTTTTCATATGCAAATATTTTCTGATTTTCAAAGGTTTCATGTAATAACGACCATCATCCGTATTTGATAATAATCAGTCTACTACTTGCCCTTTTTTTGCGGGTGCAAAATTAGTGAATTAAAATTTAATCACACTATTAAAACACGCTGATTTCGAGCAAATTAATGATGAAACTTTGAGTGTTTATAAATTAATTTTTGAATTGGAAGGAATGAATCTGTCGCAAGGAGGAAGGGATTTTCTGCTAAAAGGCTTTAAGAAACCACGGTTTTAAACTGAAAAAACTCGTATCAATTTTCTTCTTTACATTAAATGAAAAAGATTCTTCACTTTTTAGCAGCACAATTATTACACATCCATTTTTCGGCTTTCTGTTCCCATCAGTTTGTCCCAAAACGTAAAGTACAAACCATAATTGGTATTGAATTCTTTGTGATGATAATGATGATGAGTTGCATCAATCCAAAGTTTTCCGAACGCACTTTTTCGAAATGATTCCGGATATACTTCAATATCCAAATGATTGATCATGCTGCTGAAAGTCATTAAAATCAGATAAAAAAGCAACACATAAATATTAACAGGAACTACGATTAAAATGAGTGGTACAATTAAAGCCTCAATTATACTTTCCCATGGGTGAAAGGAAAACGCAGTCCAGGGCGTGGTACTTAAACTTTGATGATGAACTTTGTGAACGACTTTATAAATTTTCGGAAAATGCATCGCGCGATGAACCCAGTAATAATAAGTTTCATGCAGTAGCAAAACAATCAACAGACTCAACGGTAAATACCAGTATCCATAAGTAGCAGGATCCAGATAAATGGAGGTGAATTGATTCAAATAAAGCCAATACGTCACTGCTCCAAAAAAGGCAAAAATCGCGGAGGAAATGACGCTCCAGTAAATCTCTTTTTTGACCTGTTCCTTTTTTAAGGGTCTTTGACTTAATATTTTTTTGTCGGTATTACTTTTCTTCACCTTTAAATAAAAGGCATAGAAAAATCCTGCGGTCACAAAATAACGAATGAGCAGAATTATAAAAAAAATCAAAACATACGCAAGAAAACCTCCCATTTTTAAATATTAATCAACTTTTTATTAAATTAAAAATCAAAGTTATGAAAACCCACGTCATCTGCATTTCATTTTCTTTTTAAATGCAAGACATTTCTTATAAAAATCAAATGAAATTTCTCCTGCCTCTTTGTGATTTCAGGTAAGTACGATAATCCTAAGAAAAGAGATTATTTTAAAGGAATTTTTTATGATTATTTCGCCTGGCTTTTAAAACTTCGCTCGCACCAGCACGCCTCTTCCCAACAAAATCGTTACCTTTGCTTCTTAAAATTTTGCAAGAAAATGAACTCTTTTATTGAAGAACTGAAATGGCGCGGCCTTTTTGCCGACATGATGCCGGGAACTGAAGAACAACTGAATAAGGAGATGACGACTGCTTATATTGGGTTCGATCCTACTGCGGACTCACTGCATATCGGAAGTTTAATTCCCATTAAAGTGTTGGCGCATTTCCAGCAGCATGGCCACAAACCTATCGCTTTGGTCGGCGGTGCTACAGGAATGATCGGGGATCCTTCCGGAAAGTCTAATGAGCGCAATGCTTTAGATGAAGATACCCTGAATTATTACGTAGATTGTTTGAAAGGTCAACTTTCTAAATTTCTAAAATTCGACGGTAGCGAAACTAATAATGCAGAATTGGTGAATAATTATGACTGGATGAAAGAAATTTCGTTTCTGGATTTCATTCGTGATACGGGAAAAAATATCACCGTGAATTATATGATGGCCAAAGAATCCGTGAAGAAAAGAATCACCGGTGAAGGTGGCGCGGAAGGGATGAGTTTTACAGAATTTTCTTATCAGCTCTTACAGGGTTATGATTTCCTGCATCTGTATAAGGAGAAAAATGTGAGACTACAAATGGGAGGTTCTGACCAGTGGGGAAATATTACAACAGGAACAGAATTAATCCGCCGCAAAGTTCAGGGTGAAGCATTTGCTTTAACGGTTCCGTTAATTACAAAAGCCGACGGTTCTAAGTTCGGAAAATCTGAAGCTGGGGAAAATTACTGGCTCGATCCGAAAAGAACGTCGCCGTACAAATTCTATCAGTTTTGGGTCAATGCAACCGATGCTGATGCAGAACGCTTTATAAAATTCTATACGTTTTTAAGCAAAGAAGAGATTGAGGCTTTAATTGAAGATCATAAAACAGCACCGCACGAAAGAAAGCTTCAGAAAAAATTAGCTGAAGAAGTAACAGTTTGGGTTCACAGCCGCGAAGAATTCGAGAAAGCAGCGAAAGCATCTGAAATATTATTCGGACGATCAACCGCAGAAGATCTAGTAAAATTGGAGGAAGCGACTTTCTTAGAAATTTTCGAAGGTGTTCCTCAAAAAGAGATCGCTAAAAACGAAGTGCTTAGCTGTAATGTTGTTGATCTTATATCTGAAAAATCAGGTTTTCTTAAATCAAAAGGAGAAGCCAGAAGAGAATTAACGGGTAACAGCATTTCTATTAATAAAGAGAAAGTTACCGAGACTTTCGAAGTTTCAGAAAAAGATTTAATTGATGGAAAATTCCTGTTATTACAAAAAGGAAAGAAAAATTACTTCATCGTGAAAGCGATTTAAATATTATTTAGATAACATTTAACATATTATTGTGAAAGCAGGATGATTTCCGGCTTTTATTTTTGCTAAAAGCATTGTACCTTTGTTAATTAAATTTATTACATGGTTATTATCATCTTTATTGTAGTCCTTTGGTATTCCGGACTTTTTTTTCAGACCTTTTTTCTGCACCGATACGCAGCTCATCAATCCTTTAAAATGTCAAAATTTGGCGAGAAATTGTGTTACGTCTTAACTTGGGTTACGCAGGGATCCAACTATCTTTCCGCTTACGGTTACGGCGTTATGCACAGAATGCACCACGCTTATGCCGATACTGAAAAAGATCCGCATTCACCAAAATACGATGATAATTTATTTACCATGATGTGGCGGACAAAGAAAATCTATGCGGACATCAACAGTCAGAAAGCAATCATCGAAGAAAAATTCACGAAAAATGTTCCACAATGGGCGAGTTTCGATAAGTTCGCAAGTTCTTGGGGCTCCAGATTGGCTTGGGGAATCGCATATACTGTATTTTTCTATTTCTTTGCAACAGCTTGGTGGCAGTGGCTTTTATTACCCGTCGCTTATACGATGGCGCCGATTCATGGCGTAATTATCAACTGGTTTGCACATATTTATGGCTATACGAACTTCAAAGTTTCTGATACCTCTAAAAATCTTTTACGTTTTGATTGGTTAATGATGGGGGAAGCCTATCATAACAATCACCACAAACATGGAGGCCGAGCCAACTTCGGTGGGGTAAGATGGCATGAAATGGATGTCACTTATCAAATTATGATTTTACTTGACAAAATGAAACTGATTAAATTAAATCCGGTTGCCGTTGTTAATAGAGAACATTAAATACATAAAACGTCTCATCATTATTTGATGAGACGTTTTTCTTTTACGTTGTCTTAAAATCTGAATGAAATGTGTAACACATTTTTAAGTTTACAACGGGAAATAAATGCTTGAGAAAATCTTAGTAAACTAAGAATAGTGAGATCAATTATTTTTCTAATGCTGAACGATCCACCTGAAATTCCGGTTGCAACTCGCGCACGAAATCCAGCAGGAAAGGCAGTTCTTGAATTTCTTCATCAATCAGAAATCCATTATAAGTAAGAACATCCAAATCAATTTCCCGTGGCGCGTTTTTATTTTCAGACCGTACTCTTCCAAGCAAAGCTTCAATCTGTTTTAAATTCATCTTCAATTCTGACAGACTTTTTTTAGTGTTCAAAAGAAGCGCACCATTCAGGAAATCCGGTTGATCTTCAAATTTTAAAGGAGCGGTTTTTATAAAAGTTGTACGCTGCATGATGAAGCCTAATTCCTGAAGATTAACCAAGGCTTTGCTGAAATTTTCTTCAGAATTGATGTTAGAACCCAGCGCGATTACCGCCGTGTTGTACCGATCGTGACCTGCAATTTCGACCAGGACATTATCTGTAAAACGCAAAGCATGGGGTTTCTCAACTTTGACCTTAATATCCTCTAGCGCAGGACCAAAAGATTGAATCCGTAAAAAAACCTTTTCGGCCAAACTTTCGATAAGATGAAAGCTTTTAAGATCCACGAAATCGATAATTTTTTTCGTTATTTTCTTATAATCGACCGCATGTGCTACCTCATCAGTTTCCGAAGCCAAGGCCGTATCATATTTAAAGGAAAACGAAATAATCACATCCTGCAATTTTTCCTTTTCCCAGTCAATAAAACCAATGTATGCCCGAAGTCTAAGCTTTTCTACCCTAATTTCGGATAATTTCGGATGATAGGTTGCTCCCATAAATACTTACTTTTACTTTTGTTTTATTTAAAAATGCAACAGGTATTCTCTACATTACTGTTGCCAAATAGTCCGTTATCAGTAGTTTTCTGATCCCAAGTCTGGTTTTATACCAAATGCTCTCCGCCGTCGATATATAATATTTGTCCCGTGAAAAATGTGCTGTCCAAAATAAATTGTACAGCTTTTACAATTTCGTCTAAACTGCCTATTGATTTTAAAGGAATATTTTTAGCCAGATTTAAAAGATAACTTTCATCTTTACCTTCCGGAGGCAATATTAAGCCCGGTGCTATTCCATTAACGCGAATATGAGGTGCTAATTCCACGGCAGAAATTTTGGTAAAATCACTCAACAACTTTTTACTTAAAATATAATCAAGATGAACGGTGCTGTTTTTCGTTGCTTTTGTATCGATGAAATTAATGATATTTCCTTTCCCAAAAACGCTTGCAAAAGCTTTGGTCAGCAAATAAGGATTTTTAAAATTAATAGTCATTTCTTTTTCAAAAAGTTCACTTCCCTCCTCTTCAAAGTTGGATGGAATAAAATCCGATGCACAATTCACCAAAAGATCAACAATAACTTTTTTCTTCTTTAAATCTTTAAAAATCTGATTGAAATCATTTTCTTTTAAAAAGTTAATTTGAAGCAATTCTACCTTTATATTTTCATAAATCGATTCAATTTCATTTTTCAGCTTTTCAGCTTTTTCTTTCGAAGAGTTATAATGCAAAACCAAATGATAGCCTTGATTGGCAAGATGAACTGCCACCGCTTTTCCAATTCGATCGGCACTACCGGTGACCAAAGCATAATTTTTCATATTCGTTTATTTGGTGATAAACTTAAGCGCAATGATTGCACTCAGCACGACTTATAAAATTAACACTTATTTCTTGGATTGACAAAAACTTCAGTTTATTAATTACTAAAAATAAAGGAAAAGTAATTAAAACGGAAAATTAAACTCTGACGCTTAACATAAAATTAGAGACAGAAAGGATTCACAACGTTTCGAATAAAATTAACCTAATTCATTATCTTTGTGCCATGGATTTACAATACGTCGTACGCGAACCTCATAACATCAACTCTAAAACAACTTTACTGATTTTATTGCACGGATACGGAAGCAATGAAGAAGATTTATTCAGCTTTGCGCCAACCTTGCCGGAAGACTGGTTAATTGTGAGTTTCCGCGCCCCAATGAAAAGCGCTTACGAAGGTTATTCTTGGTACGACATCGATCTCATGAATCCGGAAAACCGCATTGATGTCACCCAGGCTAAAAAATCTCTGGAATTAATTTTAGAAAACATTCTGAAAATCACCAATCAATATGGCTTGACAGAAAACCAAACCCATCTTGCCGGTTTTTCTCAAGGCGGAATTTTAACCTACGCACTGGCACTTCATCATCCCGAGTTATTTTCGAAGGTCGCTTGTATGAGCTGTTATCCGGAAGAAAAATTATTGACCAATATTGTTAAGGATAAAAAGAAACTTGAACGTCTTCGCTTCTTCATTTCCCATGGTACCGACGATGCTATTATTCCGATTGAATGGGGTAGAAAAGCCGCAGACTTACTTTATGACCTAAGCTGTTTTTTCTCTTTCCGCGAATATATCAGTGGCCACGGCGTGAACCAAAAAAATTATATGGATCTGATGGATTTTTTCAAGAAATAAAGAGCAACTTTTCCTTCACTAAGGTTCAATTACCGTAGAATTTTTGACTTCTTTGATCATGAAGGAGCTTTGCGTGCTCGCAATGTGCTGCAGATTCGTCAACTTACTGACCATAAAATCCCGGTATTCCTCAATATCCCGAACACAAATTTTTAAGATGTAATCATGATCGCCGGATACATGAAAACATTCCAGCACTTCGGGAAACTGAATGATCTCTTTTTCGAACTGAGAAATGTATTCTTTTTTATGCTGCGCCAAACGCACATGACATAACACGATGAAGCTTTTGTGCAATTTCGTCTTGTCAACCAAAGCCACATATTTATCAATCACCTGTTGTTTTTCTAATTTCTTAATGCGTTCAAAAACTGCAGTTACGGACAGATCAAGTTCGCCTGCGAGTTGTTTCGTGGTTTTCTTGGAATCGTTCTGCAACAAAATGAGTAATTTTTTATCTTTTGAATCTAACATGCAATGAAATATTTTCGGTAAATGTTTTTATTATTCTTCAAATATAAAATTTAAATCTACAACTGCTTCATTTCATAGATTTATTTTCTAAAGTTCTGCGTTTATATTGTCTTTTAATTCCAAAATACTGAAGTTTATAAAAAAATAACTTTAATGGAAAACTTTAATGCAGCTAATAAGATTCAGGATCTGCAATACTTTGGAGAATTCGGAGGTGTAAATCCCTCAATTTCAGACTCATCAACCTACACTTTTCTGTCGGCTAAAACCATGTTCGATACGTTTGAAGGCAACACAGAAGGATGCTATTTATATTCCCGACACTCTTCCCCAAGCAATCTTTATTTAGGTGAAGCGCTGGCTCAGATGGAAGGAACGGAAAGTGCAAATGTAACGGCATCCGGGATGGGAGCCATCACTTCTACCCTTCTGCAGCTTTGTAAAACTGGCGATCATATTATTTCCAGCCGTACGATTTATGGTGGAACCTATGCTTTTATGAAAAATTTTCTGCCAGGTTTTCAGATCAAAACTTCTTTCGTAGACATTACCGATCTGGAAGTGGTTGAAAAAGCCATTAATGAAAATACAAAAGTTCTGTTTTGTGAAACTGTAAGCAATCCACTTTTAGAAGTTGCTGATTTACGCGGATTGGCGGCAATTGCAAAAAAACACAATTTGAAACTGATCGTGGACAACACTTTTTCACCGCTGTCGATTGCACCACAAACTTTAGGAACCGACATTACCATTCACAGTTTAACGAAATTCATAAACGGAAGCAGTGATGCCGTTGGCGGTGTTGTTTGTGCGTCTTCTCAATTTATTAACGATTTGAAAGATGTAAATTCCGGAGCCTGTATGTTGCTGGGACCAACCATGGACAGTTTGCGCGCCGCAAGTATTCTTAAAAATCTACGCACGCTTCATATCAGAATGAAGAAAC
This sequence comes from Kaistella carnis, assembly GCF_003860585.1. Taxonomy (NCBI): domain Bacteria; kingdom Pseudomonadati; phylum Bacteroidota; class Flavobacteriia; order Flavobacteriales; family Weeksellaceae; genus Kaistella; species Kaistella carnis. The sequence goes on from NZ_CP034159.1 coordinate 1,384,962, forward strand.
ACAGCGAAAATGCACAATATCTTGCCGAACAGTTTGAAAAAGATGGACTGAAAGTAAAATATCCCGGCTTGAAAAGTCATAAGCAACACGAGCTTTATAAAAGCATGATGAGTCCCGAATATGGTTTTGGTGGCTTGTTGACCTTGGATGTAGAAACTGTAGAAAAAGCCAATGAATTACTGGAATTAATGCAAAAGGAAAACTTAGGTTATCTGGCAGTGAGTTTAGGTTTCTATAAGACTTTATTCTCCTGTTCTGGCAGTTCTACCTCTTCTGAAATCCCGGAAGATGAGCAAAAAGAAATGGGACTTTCACAAGGCTTAATCCGCATGTCAATAGGTTTAGACCACGATATTAAAAGAACGTACGAAGAAATGAAATGGTGCATGCAGCAGGTAGGAATTTTATAAATTCTTAATTAAATAATTGATTTAAAAAGACTTCAACTCGAAGTCTTTTTTTAATTTTACCTCATGAAAAAACTGCTGTATCTTTTTTTACTTCTCCATTTTAGCTTTGGCAATTCTCAGGAAAAAAAATCAACCGCCGCTGAAAATGTAAAAATTATTTCAGAAAAGTTTGAAATGCCTCAACTTCAAACCACGCGGAGAATCTGGATCTATCTTCCACCCGATTATGATCAGTCCCGAAAAAAATATCCCGTAATCTATCTGCAGGATGGTCAAAATCTCTTTGATGATAAAACTTCCTATGCCGGGGAATGGCAAATCGACGAAACTTTAAACCAACTTTTTAAGGAAGAAGAAGGAAGTGCTATCGTCGTAGGTATAGATAATGGCGGCGAAAAAAGAATAGAAGAACTGTCTCCATTTAAAAATGAAAAATATGGCGGTGGAAAAGGGGAACTTTACATGAAATTTATTGTAGAAACGCTGAAACCCTACATCGATAAAAATTACCGAACCAAAAGCACCAGAAAAAACACCACGTTGGGCGGCAGTTCTCTGGGAGGTTTAATCTCTGTTTATGGCGCTGTTGAATATCCGAAAACGTTCGGGAATATTTTAGCCTTCAGTCCCGCTTTCTGGTTCAATTCAAAAGAACTTAATGACTTCATCTCTTCGAAAAACTCAAATTTAAAAAACCAGAAATATTATTTTATTCAAGGCAAACACGAAGACGAAGGAATGGATAAGGAAACCTTGAAAGTCATCGCAAATCTTAAACTTAAAAAAGTAAAGTCTAAGAACATTTTTTTTAAAGAAGATGAAACAGGGAAACACAACGAACTCTTTTGGAGACGGGTTTTCCCGGCCGCTTTCCTCTGGGTGGATCTTTAATTATTTGTCGAAGTGATTGGGATGTACTTTACTGATTGCTTTCACGGTTCCCAAAACTTTGTCTTTTAAAGAATCCTGAAAAGCTTCCAGTTTTTGTGAAACTTCGTCATCGCAACTTCCTAATATTTTTGCCGCTAAAATCCCTGCATTCATTGCACCGTTTAAAGCAACCGTTGCCACGGGAATTCCGGACGGCATCTGTAAAATTGACAAGACAGAATCCCAACCATCAATTGAGTTGGAAGATAAAATCGGAACACCGATGACGGGTAACGTGGTACAACTCGCGACCATTCCCGGCAAATGGGCAGCGCCTCCTGCGCCGGCGATGATTACTTTAATACCACGGGATTTTGCAGTTTTTGCATAATCAAACATTCGTTCCGGTGTGCGGTGTGCGGACACCACCGTTAATTCATAAGGAATATTCAATGATTTAAGAAAATCAACTGCCTGTTCCATCACTGTCAAATCGCTTTGACTTCCCATTATTATTCCGACCATTTTGCGTGTAAATTTTAAGGTTTAAAGTTAAGAAAATTTAGAAGTTCTAGGAATGGATATTTAATAAACCTGCAAATTGGATGATTTTGATAATTCTTCTGCAGATTTTAAAAATGACAGCTATTAATTTTGAGAATAATTACAGCCAAATTTGATAATACAATTAAGAATTTGCAATCGAATTTGCTACAAAAACTCCCGTGGAGAAACACGCTTGCAGAAGATATCCACCTGTTGGTGCTTCCCAGTCGATCATTTCCCCCGCGCAGTAAACATTTGGAAAATCTCTCAATTCAAGTTGAGAATTTAAGGCCGAAAAAGCCACGCCTCCTGCCGTCGAAATCACCTCATCAATCGGTCGGAAACTTAAAACTTCAATCGGAAATTTCTTGATGGTTTTTGCTAAATTATCTAAATCCAGATAACTTTCTTTATCAAGCGTTTTTAAAAGATTGATTGCGGTTGTTGACAATTTTAAGTTTCTTTTCAGTACAGAACTTATTTTTGAACTTCCATTTAAATGTTCCCGAATTTCAGTTTCTGATAGGTTGGGTTTCAAGTCGATATTCAGCGTTAAAGGGAAATTATGTTTTCGTGTAAAACGATTAAGATAATAGATCGGACTTCCTTCAATCCCATATTTTGTAAAAACAATTTCTCCAGTTTTTTCCTCTTTATCAAAAGAAACTTTGATGTTCTTTAAATACTGACCTTGTAAATGATGAAATATCACATTCGTATTATAACCGGAATTCGCGGACTGCAAGGGGGTTATCTCAATATTTTTCTGAGCTAATATTTCTACCCACTTAGCATCTGAACCGGTTTTTTTCCAGGAGCCGCCGCCCATTGCCAAGATGAGTTTTGAATATTTAATAGAAATCGTTTGATCATTATTCTTTAAATAAACGGTCGTATCATCAAAGTTAATAAAGGTATGTTCGTAATGAAAGACCACTCCGAGTTTTTCCATCATCTCCAGCCAGGCCTTTAAAACCTGAATAGGCTTGAAATTTTTAGTGGGAAAGATCTTTCCGGAACTTCCGACGTAAGTTGTTATTCCTAAATCCAAAAGCCACTGAATCACTTTTTGATTATCGAAACTTTTTACAATTTGCTGAATTTCTTTTGCTTCATATTTTTGAATAAAATGATCCAATTCTTCACTGTGCGTCAAATTAAATCCACCATTTCCCGCCACCAAAAATTTTCTCGCTGCTGCTTTATTTTGTTCATATACGTGAACTTTAAATCCTTTTTCGGCTAAAATTTGCGCGGCCATTAATCCTGCAGGACCAGCACCGATAATGATAATTTGATCGTCTTCCATTATGATTTAAAAATTCACATTGTCTCTTCCGATAAGTTTACGGGTGTTATTTCTACCAATTCTGATAAGGCTTCAGAACTAAGTTTGAATTGTAATACTTTTCCTCTCCGGTTACTTCTTCCCCAATCCAGTCTGGAATATTGAAGGTTTCGTCCTCATTTTGCAACTCGATTTCTGCAACTATTAAACCTTTATTATCTCCCAAGAATTCATCAATTTCCCAAAGATGATTGCCGATTGAAATCTTATATCTGATTTTGGAAAGTTCTGCAACCGCAAATTGATCCAGCAATTCTTTGGCTTCCTGCAACGGAATTTCATATTCATATTCCGCTCTGGAAGCTCCCACGGAAATTCCCTTGATGGTTAAAAATCCTTTGTCACTTGTTTGACGAACGCGAATAGTTTTTGTCGGATCGGTCAATAAATATCCCTGGCGATAAAACTCGCCCAAAGGTTTTTCAACTTCCTCCCATTTTTCGCGGTTGAGCAAAAATTTTCGTTCTATTTCTATTGCCATCCCTATAAATTTATCATTATTAATCGTACCTATTAAAAAACCCTGTCAAACTTTATCACTTTTTAAGAATTAAAATTAAGGTTGAGAATTTATTGTGATAGGTTTCTAAAATATGAAATTAACACCAAAATTAAATGTTCTTTTGGCCGCAGGATTGTAAAAGCGGTTACCAAAAGCATTGATGTCGTAACCCAAAACATATTCCGTGTTGTATAGATTCTGAATTTGAAATAACATATTTACTTGCGTCTTATCAAAAAGCAGCGGATAACGAAATTGAATATTTCCGACAAAACTCGCATCTGACCAAACCGAATTTGCGTCGTTCAAAGGAATTCTGGACGTATAATAATGAGAATAATCAACTCCCAATTTTTTAAAAAACATAAAATTCAATAAACTATTAATCGTGGTTGCGGGAACTCCTGTTAAATCATTTCTGGAAAAACTGACGTCGTTTTGCCGACAATTTTCAAATTTGAAATTGTAAAAACTCCCGGAAAATCTAAACTTCACACCATTTAATACCGGATTATTAATTTTAAAATTTTTAGATTCCAAAAGCACTTCTGCTCCTTTCTGTACGGTATTTCCCTGATTCACAAAATACTCTTCTCCATTTTCATTCTGTCGTCTGACAATGGCATCTTTCATGCGGAAATCAAAATAAGTGTCTCCAGAAAGAAGAGATTTGCAAACTGTTTTCGAAGACCTATTTCTTTGTTCCAGCCATATTCCGGAATAAGCTCTTTATTAATTTTCTGATTTGAAGAACGGATTTCTTCATTTGTGGGCGAAGAATTTCCTTTACCAATTTTGCCTCTCACCGAAAAATCTTTCGTTAACATGTAGGTAACTCCAAAGTTCGGCAGCACCTGCTTTTTAAATTTCACCTTTCCGTTTTCAATATTTGGATAAATATTTTCCCAATCGTAAGAATTTGAATTTAAACTGACTGAAATATCACTGAATAATTTATCACTAAATTTCAGTTTCTGGGACAAAAAATAAAATCCTGAATTATTTTTAAGTTGGTCAAAATTCTGCGGATCTCCCTCAATTCCTCTATTGTTATCATAGTTTTTAATTAAAATAGAATTGGTTCCTCCTTCATAACCCGCTCTCCATTCCAGACTCAATTTATTCCAGTTTTTCTGATAATTCAAATGGGTTCGCAGCGCAAAATTACTTTCAAAGCGATTCTCGAAATTAGTAATAAAGGGATTTTCAAAATCCACATATGATCCCTGCACTAAAATAAATTGCGACAAGTTGGGAGTGATCTTAAACTCGTGCGAAAGTCCGCCTAAAATCATTTTATTCCGAATTCCGGCATGTTGTTCTTTTGCGCCGGGCAAAGTCTTTGTTGGAAGTCGCGCTTGCTTTCTATTCATCTGCATTTGTTCCAAACTTAAACCGCCAGGCGTTTGATAATATAAATCTGATACAAGGAGCAGGGCTTTTAATTCTGCGTTTTCACGATATTGAAAAAGATCTTTTATGAAAAGCTGCTTTCGTTGTACGGCAGACTGCTCACGATAGGAATCAGTTTGGTAATAATTCTGAAAAACCTGAAGAAAATGTTTTTTAAACTGCTTTGAAAAATCGATACTTTGGTTAAAGGTTCCATAACTCCCAACCGAAATATTGCCTGATAAATGATCTGCGGTCCGGGTTTTTAACAGAAGTGTCCCACCCGTTACAGCACCAAAATCGCCACTTTCGGGACCTTTGTAAATTTCAATTCGATGAATTAATTCGGGTGAAATACTGTTCAAATAAGTATTTCCGGAAGCGTCGGATAAAATAAAATCATCCAGATAAACTTTGATATTTCTGACCCCAAAGGGCGAACGCAGAGAACTTCCACGTATGGACAGACGGTAACTTCCCGGTGAGCGTTCTTCCATTCTACTGCCGGCATTTTGATTGATCGCCTCCAGAAGTCTTTCAGGATTATTTAAACGTAAAAGATGATCTGAAATAACGGAAACCGATTTTGTAGAGCCGATATACGAACTTGGCTTTTTGTACGCCTCGATTTTAACTTCAGAAATAAGCGTCGCCGAATCCTGTTCCTGCGCAAAAACAGAGAACGAAGTTATCGAGAAAAGCAAAAGATAAAATTTCATCGTCCCATTTTAATTAATCAAATTTTATCAATTATAACAAATCAACCTATTTTGGGTCGTATTCTGAAATCACTCTTACCATCGATTTTATGGCAACCAACTGTTCCAAAAGTTCTTCTCTTGAATCCGCCAAAACATTGATGTGACCCATTTTTCGTCCTGGTTTCGTATCACCTTTTCCGTAAAGATGAACGTAAGTATTTGGTAGTTTAAGAACGTCTTCTATACCTTCATACTTTACTTTTCCTGTATAATTTGCTTCCCCTACCAAATTCAACATTCCGGAAAATCCATGGTCAGAAGTGTTGGCGAGTGGTAGATTTTTTAAAACCCTGTAAAACTGCTCGAACTGAGAATTGGCATTTCCCTCCTGCGATTGATGGCCTGAATTGTGTAAGCGTGGTGCGGTTTCATTCACCCAAATTTTACCCTCTCTATCCAAAAATAATTCAATTGCAAATAAACCTTCAGACTTGGCCGCTTTCATAAATTTTTCAGCAATGATTTGAATTTGATTTTGAACGTCTTCCGAAATTTGAGCCGGACAAATATTAAAATCTAGAAGATTCAATTTCGGATCCGCAATCATTTCTGTGACGGGAAACGTTTTAATTTCTCCACTTTCATTCTTCGCGATAATTATAGAAAGTTCTTTATCAATATCGACGAGATTTTCCAGGACGGAAGGTTCGTCCCACATTTTATTCAGATCACTTTCATTTTTAATGACCTGGACGCCTTTTCCGTCGTAACCGCCTGTATTAAGTTTTTGAACAAACGGAAATGGTATTTTGATTTCCTCTTCTTTAGATAAAATAACCTGAAAAGCCGGACTCGGAATGTCGTTTTGCTCATAGAATTGCTTCTGCAAAATTTTCTGCTGAATTATCTTAATGATATTTGAATTAGGAATCACTTTTACACCCTGTTTTTCAAGCACTTCCAAGCCTTCTACACTCACATGCTCAATTTCGATGGAGACGACATCCTTATCTTTTCCGAAATTCACGACCTCGTCTTTTTGATTAAAATCTCCTTGTGTAAAGTGCGAAATATGAGCACAGGAGCAATCTGCATTGGGGTCAAGTGTGTAAAATTCGTCGTCATATTTTAACGCTTCCTGAATTAACATGCGCCCAAGTTGCCCACCTCCTAAAATTCCTATTTTCATTTTTTATTTTAATTTGCTGAGTTTCAAATAACCGATATGAGTAAAATTCTCTTGATTTGTTGCTTCTGTTTTTTCCAGAATAATGGAATACTTATCCCGCATTTCGAGGGGTAAAATATCGTTCACTTTAAAAATATCATCAATATCAACCCCGTATTTATCATCAATATGACTCACGGCATCTGTAAAACCCATGGTTTTATAGAATTCCGTTTTCTTGACTCTTTTCGTGATTTCCGACAGTGATTTGCCGACCATCAAATATTGCTGATGCAGTTCCTCAAACTTTCCGTGTTCGTAACCGCCAAGATTGATGAAGAAAAGATGATTTTCGGAAAGCTCTGCCGTTTTTTCTACGATCTTTATTTCAAAGCCGTCTACAAATTTCACTTCCTGATAACAGTCGATATGGATTTTCCCTTTGGCTTCGGGCCAAAACTTTTTTATTGCGGGAACGAGCGATTTCATGCTTTCACCAATACCGAAAAACACATCATGCTGTTCAATATTTCTGCCTGCAGGTATGGCTCCGAGAATGGTGTAAAATAATTTCATCTTCTGGAAAAAACAAAAATACGTTTTAAATAAATTCTATAAAATTTTAATGTTCTCTTTTTTAACAAAATAAATTTTTCTTAAAAGGCATAAAATCCTTAAATTTGTGAAATGTCGGAAATATTAATTCTGTTCTTCGGAGCCGTGTCTGCTGGATTATTGGGATCCTTAACCGGATTGGGCGGCGGTGTTGTCATCATTCCTTTATTAACTCTTGGCTTCGGTGTTCCTATGCATTATGCAATTGGAGCTTCGTTAATTTCAGTCATCGGAACCTCATCCGGGGCTGCCGCTGCATTTGTGAAAGAAGGATTTACGAATGTCCGGATCGGAATGTTTTTAGAAATTGCCACGACGACCGGGGCAATTGGAGGCGCTTTAATTTCGGGAATGCTGAATGCGAATACGATCGGAATTATCTTCGCCAGCATTTTGATTCTGACCGTTATTCTTAATCTCAGAAAAAAACCAGATCATCAAGAACCTTTAATAGAAGGAAGTTTAGAACATAAACTTCAACTGTACGGCACTTTTCCCGACAAAGGAGTAATTAAATCCTACGCCGCGAGAAATACCATTTCCGGATTTTTTATGATGGCTTTTGCCGGAGTGATGTCGGGACTTTTAGGGATTGGATCCGGTGCATTAAAGGTTTTAGCCATGGATAATTTAATGAAACTGCCTTTTAAAGTTTCTACCACAACCAGTAATTTCATGATCGGAGTGACTGCAGTTGCGAGTTCTCTTATCTACTTTCAAAGGGGTGAAATTATTCCCGTTATTGTAGCTCCGGTTTTGATCGGTGTGGTTTTGGGAAGTTATATCGGCTCGAAAACCCTTATGGTTTCTCAAACTAAAAAGCTGAAAATTGTTTTTGCAGTGGTCGTGTCCATTCTTTCGATTTATATGATGTATAACGGTCTTAACCATAATTTTAAATAATGAAAAGACATTTTACAGATCTGGATCTTAACCGTTCCGTCGGAAATCTTCTTCGGTTAGGCGTCATCATTTCGGTTGTCACTTCCCTCTTTGGTTTTGTGAAATTGTTTATTGAAGGGTTTACAATGCCTAAAGATTACATTTCCCTGGAAGTTCCGGAAGGTACGATTTGGCAAAGTTTCTTTAATTCTTTGAAAAATTTTGAAGGAATAGGAATTATTCAGCTCGGAATTCTGATATTGATTTTAACGCCACTGGTTCGAATTATCTTTGCGCTCGTCGGTTACATTAAAGAAAGAGATTACACTTACGTCATCGTTTCTCTTATCGTTTTGGCCATTATGCTTGTGAGTTTCCTCATGGGTTTTGCACACTAAAAAAATAATTTAAGAGTCTCGGAAACTTCTAAAATGACCAGAGATTTTTATCGATTTAGACGACTTTAATTTCAAAAATTAGTTCAATTTTTACCGCAAGAAATTAGCTAAAATCTATATTTTTCAGAACAGCTTCGGCTTTTAATTCAGTTTCTCGCCATTCTTTTTCAGGCGAACTTTCTGCGGTAATTCCCCCGCCGACATATATAAGCGCCGCATCCTGAAAAAATTCAGCACACCGCAGATTAACGAAATATTGAACAAAATCGTCGTTTTCCACGCGGATATAACCCGCGTAAAAATTTCTTGGATCCTTTTCAAACTTGCCGATAGCCTTTCTGCAAAAATCCTTTGGAATCCCACAAACTGCCGGCGTTGGATGAAGTTCAGAAATAATTTTCTCTACATCCTCTCTCACGATTTGTGCTTTGAAATCGTTTCTCAAATGTTTGATATTTCCGGACAGATGATCATAAGTCTCCGATAATTCCACTTTTTCGGAATAAGCATTTAAAATATTTTTAATGAAATCGGTTACCGGTTTCTGTTCTTCAATTTCTTTGCTCGTCCAACTTTCATGAACCGGAATTGTTCCGGCCAAACTCATGGTTTCAAACTCGGAAGTTTTTTTATTGAATTTCCCGAGCAGTTCGGAAAAAGCGCCGAGCCAACATTTTTCGTCTTTGATGAAGAAATAAACGAAAGCGTTTGGATAAGCTTTACAAAGATTAAGAAAAGTTCTGGACAAATTAATTGGTGAACCTTCATACTTCACTAATTTTCTTCTTGAAATCACCAATTTTGAAAGATCATTTTCTTTAATAAAATCAATAACTTTAAGAAGTTTCTGCTGATAATCCGATTGCTGTTCCTCCTCAAATAAAGGCAATTTTGAGGATAAAGAATCGCTCAGAATTTCAGCACTTAAAATTTCATCTTTAGAAATAGATTCTATTTCTCCGCTAAAATCAAGGATTTCTAAATTATCAAAAGAATGAAAAGATACCGGATTTTTATCGAGATTTTCATCAACGAAATTATAGTCTTCGGAAAAAGGAAATCGAAAATACAGCATTTTAGTTTTTATCAACTGAAGTTAAAACATCTGATGAAAATTATTAACGGGGAATAATATTATTTGTCATCGTGGTGTGATTGATCAATTCCCCTTTTTCGTCGCGAATTTCAATTTCCGAAACATGCATTGTTCTGCCTTTTCGAATGAATTTTGCCGTTCCAGTCACGATTCCATCTTTTTTACTTCGCAGATGATTTGAATTAATGTTCGTTCCCACCGGCGCAAATTTTTCGGTATCGACATGCAATACAGATAAAGAGGAACCTAAAGTTTCTGCCAAAACGCAGCTTGCACCACCATGCAGAATACCGTAAGGTTGATGCACTTTTGCCGTTACAGGCATCGTTGCAGAAAGGGAATCGTCAGTAACATCTGTAAAAACGATATCTAAAGTTTTTCCCAGGGTTTCGCCGCCCCAGTTATTTAATTTATTTAAAATTTCTTCTCTATTTTCCATAAAGGTTGAAGTCAGTTTAAGGTTGAGGTTTTTGTTGAGGTTAAGATTGAGGTTAAGGTTGAGGTTAAGGTTGAGCTAGTATATCTTCGGATTCCACTTTTCAGGAAATTTCGGCGTGATCTTTTTGTAATATTCCTCCATTTCCGCCATGATGTCTTCATACGATCTTGTTTCTAATTCTTCCACCGAAATTTTCTTACCCAAATAAATTACTTTATCTTTAAAATCTCCGGCAGCAATAACGATGGGAACCTTTGCAGCCAATGCCATATGGTAAAAACCTTTGCGCCATTTAGGCACCCAACTTCTGGTTCCTTCGGGCGTAATTACCAAACTGAAATCATCTTTTTTAAACTCATTCACGACAAAATTAACCAAATCATTTTTCTGAGAACGGTCGATGCCAATACCACCCATTGCCTTTATTAAAAAGCCATACCAAGCTTTCGTATGCTGATCTTTAATAATGACTTTCAAGGGTTTACCCAAGGACCAATACGCAAAATTCCCGAGCATGTACTCATCATTTGCGGTGTGAGGAGCGACGACCAGAATGCAGCGGTCCAGGTTATTTACGTCGCCTTCTAAGACCACTTTCCAACCGACCAGTTTAAGCATTAATTTGCCGAATAATTTTTTCATAAAATCTAAATTTTGGTTCCAAAGACCCACTTTTTATAAGACTGATAAACAAAAAAGTATAACCAAACAGCGTTGGTTATACCTAACAAATATATTAAAATATAATTTTGTCTATAACAAATTAGTTACGAAATCAATTATTTTTATTGCGATGTCTAAAACAATCTGAACCATAATTGGAAGTTTTTTGGTGTTAATAATCTTACATTAAATTAACACTACGAAATTAGTAATTAAAATCTAAAAAAGAAATTTCGAACGTGTTAATTTTTATTAAAGTTTTATTGATATCAAGATTAAATTATTTTGTCTTGATGACGATTTCTTTTTTACCGTTTTTGATGGAGATGTCGACGTCTTGAAGCTTATTCAGATTCCATTTCATAGAATCGATCACTTTATCTGCTTCTTTTTTCGGTACTTTTTTGCCATTGATAATTACACTGTCTCTATCGTTTGAGTTATATTCGATCGTAGATCCGTTGATCTTCACCTTATTTTTCTCAATCACGATTCCGGTGGAGTTATCGTTTTCTTCATGATCATCATTTGCCTCATCATCTATGGAAAAACCACGCCCATCGTTCAGGGCAATCACCTTCATACTTTTTGGGACAATCAAATTATAGTCGACTCTGTAATCTCTTAAACGGTCATTATAGGAATAAGAAATATAATTCGGAAGCAAGATTTTATTATCTACAATTTCCACGGGAACATTCACATTTAAAGGTAAATTATATCCATCTGCTCTTTTTTTAATTTCGAGATAAGGAACGCTTACGTCTTTTCTTATGACATCTAAATTAGGATAATCTTCTTTGAAAATAGTTTTCCCATCAGAATATACATCATCCCAGTACGATTTAAAGTTTTGCGGAATTACGACTCTTTTCACATCAATTAAGAGGGAATCTGAAGAAGTATTGATGGCGACGTTTTGCGTACTGTCATTGCTTCCGCTGTACTGCGTTTTATATCGAATTGCGCTAAATCCTGTCGCAGCAACCAGTCCGATCCAGATCAAAACTAAGGCTCCGATCACATATCCCGTATTATTAAACCTTGTTTTCGGAGAAAATAATTTAACTGCGAGATAACAGAAAATTAGTCCCGGAATAAAAGAAGACAAGAATCCGAGAGCGATCACGAGGAATCCAAAATTACTGTCCTGCAGATAAAATCCTAAATTGTTGAAGAAATTAATGTTACTGGCTCCGGAAAAACCAAGTCCTAACACGGTGAACGATCCTATAAGAAGTGAAAGTCCCATGATTGCTAAAATCGTTCCCAGTAGATAACGAACTACATTCCACAAGCCGTTTCCCGCTTTGTTGATATAGGGTTTATTTTCGTTATAAAGTTCTCCTACTCTCTGCGTAGATTCATTGGCAAACTGTACAATTTTTGTCGATTCCTGTTTTAAATTATCGAAATTTAAAGGTTTGCCTTTCATTTTCAAAAAATCGGTTGCTGTTTCCGCTTTCGGCAACACGATCCACAGAATAATGTAGATTAAAATAATAACTGATGTAGAAATTGCAGCGGTAAATACCCCTAAAATCGCAATTCCCAACCAGATCGCACGCATGGCGCTGATATCCATACCTACATAATGCCCTAATCCGGCACAAACTCCACCGATTTTAGCAAGTTCCGGATCTCGGAAAAGTTGCTTTTGACCATTGAAATTTGCATTGCTTTTTTGTTGACGTTTCTGGTTTGAATTAGTTTCGGAAAAATAGGCTTCTTCCTGTTCTTCTATTTTTTCCGGCGAGCCGATTTGTGAGATCACGCGGTCAACATCAACATCATTAATCACTTCGCGTTTTCCGAGTGCATCTTTAAATATTTCCACCATTCTGATTTCAATATCATGCATTACTTCTTCTGCTTCATTCGCATCTAAAGAGCTTTTGAGTGCCGCAAGATAATCGCTGAGTTTGATGTAAGCGTGTTCCTCGATTGTGAAAGAGAAACCGGCGAGTCCTATGGAGAGTGTCTTGTTCATGATATTAAGAATTTGGTAGGAACGCGCTTTCAGGTGCGCCCGTCGGGTTATTGTTTTTAGTAATCAAGTTTACAGAGTCTGTCAGGTCGTTCCAGGTATTTTGAAGTTCCGCAAGAAATAATTTGCCTTTCTCCGTCATCTGGTAATATTTTCGGGGTGGCCCGCCGGTGGATTCTTCCCAACGGTAAGAAAGGAATTCTCCGTTCTTAAGTCGGGTCAACAGCGGATAAAGAGTGCCTTCCACTACATCCAGTTTTCCTTTTTTGAGTTCATCAATAAGATCAGAAACATACATTTCGCGCTCATTAATCAAACTTAAAATACAGAATTCCAGAATACCTTTCCGCATTTGCGCTTTGGTGTTTTCTGTGTTCATATTCTTTTAGGTTATTAATTGGTTGATGTTCAACTTGAGGGTGATTTTTTGAATGATTGATATCCATCGATTCGCAAATTTTCAACACCTTCTCAAATCTTACATTACAAAGATATGTAATAAATTTAGTATTATGCAATACAAAGTAGTAAAACTTTCAATATTATTTTTATATCAATTACTTTTATTACAATAGAAAAGCCCTGAAAGCCTAATAAAATAACACATTGTGAGAAATAAAATTTTAAATTAAAAAAACCATCCCGAGAAGAGATGGCTTGTTAAAACAGTTGAAAAGTTAAAAATAACGTCATTTTCCGAAAAATAATTGCAGAAACTCATCAAATATTTTCTCGAATTAAGCTTTTCGAAGTTTCATTTTTTTAAAAAAGACAAGAAATTAATCGATATCATGAAATTTACTCGAAAGATATTGCAGCCTTTCGTTTTCATGTCTAAGTTTTTCAAGCTTATCTAAAAGATGTTGAATCACTTCTAAACCGGGAAGGTTAACTTCCAGATCGTAATGCCAATTTGCAAACCGCTCAAAAGCCGGTAATTCTTCGTACAGTAAATATTTTACTTCATTGTCGACCACAGGTTTCAAAAGTCCGGCTTCTTCCAGCGAATCAAAAAATGTGATTTCGATATTATAGATTTTTACGAGTTCTTCGCGTGATATTCTTTCGCTCATTTTTTTAGATTTTTAAGTTGAAGGAATAATTCTTTTTCCGCTTCAGTCAGATTTTTAGGAAGTTGGACGTTATACGTCACCAAAAGATCACCAAATTCGCCTTCCTTTTTATAGACAGGAAAACCTTTACCTTTCAAGCGCACTTTTGTTCCACTTTGCGTTTCGGGTTTCACTTTAAGTTTTACCGCGCCATCCAGTGTTTTCACCTCAATTTCCCCACCTAAAATGGCGGTATATAAATCCAGATCAACCTCTGAAGTCAGATTATCGCCCTGTCTTTTAAACTCAGCATCTTCCTGCACATTGAACGTGATGAATAAATCACCGTTGGGACCGCCGTTATGACCCGGATTTCCGTGGCCTTTTAATTTGATTTTCTGACCATCTGCAACTCCGGCCGGAATGGTGATGCGCAATTTTTTACCATTGATCTCAAAAGTTTGCTGATGGGTTTTCGCTACATCACGCAAATGGAGATTCAATGAGGCTTCCAAATCCTGGCCTTTAAACTTCCCAGAAGCGCTGCCTCGCGAAGCACCGCCAAATCCGCCGCCACCAAACATACTTTGAAAAAAGTCCGAAAAATCTGCACCATTCTCAAAATCGGTATCTGCAAAGCCGCCATAACTGCTGCTCTGTCTGGATTGCCGACCGCGCTGTTGCTGTTGCGCTTGCTCATATTGTTCGCCATGCTTCCAGTTTTCTCCGTATTTGTCATATTTAGCACGGTTTTCCGGATGACTCAAAACCTCGTTGGCTTCATTAATTTCTTTAAATTTTCTTTCGGCTTCTTTATCACCGGGATTCACGTCGGGATGGTATTTCCGCGCTAACTTACGGTACGCCTTTTTGATTTGATCGGCCGTGGCCTTCTGATCAATTCCTAAAACTTTATAATAATCTATATATGCCATTGAATAATGCTTTCTTCAAATTTACAAAAAGTAAAGGATTTTCTATTTTAAAGTTGTGTTAAAACTTTCTGTTTATTTTTCTTAATTTTAATGAACAGGACTTTAGCCTAAATTGTAGCACTATGAAAAAACTTCCCTATTTATTTTCCCTGCTCTCTCTCCTATTTTGTTCGAAGCAGGAAACCGCCTTAACGTCGGATAAATCTATGGAAACTTCAAAGATTATCAAGGACTCCGTAACCAAGCCTGAAGCTACCAAAGACACTTTAGATGTAGTGGAACATTTAAAAGTTATAAATGATGAAGTTCTTCAATCTTTAAAGATGAAAGATTATGAAAAATTTTCCACTTTTATTCATCCGGAAAAAGGAGTGACATTTTCCATGTATTCTTATGTAAACACAAAGAAAGACAAACATTTCAGTCTGGAAGATTTCCGAAAATACAGTTCTTCTCCCATTAAATTTACGTGGGGCGAAAAAGATGGAACCGGCGATCCTCTAATCCTTTCTCTGAAAGATTATCTGGAACAGTGGGTATTTAAAAAAGATTTTACCCAGAGTCAATTTTCTCTCAATTCCTATCAGGGTCAAGGAAACACAATTAATAACATCCGCAAAACTTATGAAGGTTCACTGGTCGAAAACTACATTCCCGGAACAGAAGAATACGGATTAATGGATTGGAATTCTCTTTTCTTTGTGTTTTCAGAATATGAAGGCCAATACTATCTTGTTGCGGTCATCAATAATTCCTGGACGACCTAATTGGATTGGAAGATAAAATGATGATCTGGTAAGTATCCTACTTTTAATATTTAGAATTATATTTGACTAAATTTAAATAAATGAAAGAAGTTCTGAAAAACTATTCCGGTATTATTTTACTTTTATTCGGAATTATTCTCGGGAGTTTTACAGGAATATTTTCACCCAATGTCGTTTCTTATCTGAAGCCGCTCGGCGATATTTTTCTAAACCTTCTTTTTGTCAGCGTTGTGCCGCTCGTTTATTTTGCGGTGGCCAATTCGATTGCCAGTGTAGAAAAAGGAGGAAAATTTGGAAAGATCATTTTCTCAATGATCATCACCTTTTTACTTTTCATTCTTATTGCGGCAATCTTTACCATCGCCGTGGTTTATTTTTTTCCAACCCAGGCTTTGCCTTCTACTTCAAATGATATTCTGGATAATTCTGGGGCAGATGATTCTTGGGGCGATCGCATTGTCCGCTTTTTTACAGTGGGTGAATTCTCCGAACTGTTCTCCCGAAAAAACATGCTTGCCTTGTTAATTTTTGCTTTCCTTACCGGAACTGCAGCCCGAAAAACTGGAGAAGCCGGAAAAGTTTTCCGCGATTTTTTAGCCTCGGGTTATGAAGTAATGAAAGAACTTCTGCTGCTTGTGATGAAAGGTGCACCCATCGGTTTGGGCGCTTACTTTGCTTTTCAAGTTGCGACTATTGGACCACAACTTTTCGGTTTTTACGCAAAACCTCTTGGTTTATATTATATTTCCGGGGTCGTTTATTTCTTTGTTTTCTTTACACTCTACGCCTTTTTGGCTAAAGGAAAACGTGGTATTAAAGAATTCTGGATGAACAATATTTATCCGTCACTTACGGCAATTTCTACGTGCAGCAGTTTCGCAACTATGCCCGCAAATTTACTGGCGGCAGGTAAAATTGGCGTTCCCTCTTCTATCGCGAATATTGTGATCCCCATTGGAAGTACGCTGCACAAAAACGGTTCCTCTATGTCCTCTATTATTAAAATTTATGTGGCATTTCTAATTATTGGCAAAGATTTTTTCGATCCGATGAATCTGTTGTTGGCTTTAGGAATTACGGTCTTCGTCAGTATCGTCGCAGGCGGAATTCCCAATGGTGGCTATATTGGAGAAATGTTGATGATCTCTGTGTACAGTCTACCTCAGGAAGCCATTCCGGCCGTGATGATCATTGGAACATTGGTGGATCCTTTGGCGACGGTGCTTAACTCTACAGGCGACACCGTTGCGGCAATGTTTGTGACAAAAATTTCGGGAGAAAAATTTGTTGAAGCGGAAGAGGTTGTAATTTAAGAATTGAGCATCATATCTCTTTTATTTCTATAAAAAACACGGCAATTTTAATAAAATCCTGTGTAATAGTAATTTATTACACAGTTTTAATGTTGACATTGTGTATATTTGAGAGTTGGCGGTCAACCATCACACGCATCGATATGACCACCCAAAGCAGCAGTCCGGCAATACGACAAAGCGCGAAGTGTTTTTTCCTGATGAGCCGTAAAATTCCGGGCCGATAAACTGATTTTACGAAGAACATCAGCAACACTTCCGCCTTTACTTCGGGTTTCCATTTTTACTGCATAAAGCGAAAACGGTATCCAAAGGGCTGTGGGGTTTTTGATCTGACAACTGACAGACATGAAGATATTCCATGGTCGATTCAATTCTTTCATGACCCAAAAGTTTCTGAACCATAATGATAGAAACTCCATCTTCCAATAAATGCGTGGCAAAGCTTTGTCGCAAAGTGTGCGTATGAACAACTTTGGTGATTCCGGCTTTTTTACTCACCGTTTTGATGACCCATTGAACGCCTCTTTGACTGTATCTGGAATCAAAATCTTTGGTGTGCGTTGTGGAAGCACCTGTGCTGAGCGTAGTCGAAGCATCAATCTCTTCAATATTTCTATTTTGATTTCCATTGAATAAATATTGAGTCGGATTTTCCACTGAAATAAAGGTTTTAAGTCCCCGAATTAAATGTTCGGATAAAGGAACATAACGGTCTTTTTGACCTTTACCCTGAACAACATGCAGCATTTGTCGGTCAAAATCAAGATGATGAAGTTCGATATTCCTCACTTCCATACATCGAAGTCCACACCCGTAAATCAGACCGATGAGCAGTTTGTGTTTCAGTAACTGCGCCGTTTGAAGCATACGCCAAACTTCCTGACGGCTTAAAATAGTCGGCAGTTTTTTGACTTTTGGAATAGCGGGAAGATGCAGAAAACTATAGGGTAAACCTTCGGCTTTCAGAAGAAACCGCAGTCCATAAACCGTGTGTTTAAAGTAGGTTTGAGAAGGTGTTTTTGATCGCTGTTGAAGTTCGAAGAGATAATCTTTGATGTCTTCCGGATCCAATTCGGTAGGGATTTTACCGAAGTAAAGCGCTACGGCTGCTACATGCCTGGAATAATTATCAAAGGTTCTGGGACTTTTTCCCTGGCTTGAAATATTTCTTTCGAAACGTTGTATCAGTTCCGAAAAACCATTAACTTCGCTTGAAGCGCGATTCAAAATTTTGTTCGTCCTTAAATCCTCCGGAGATTTTTTTTTGTAGCCATTTTAGAGATTTTATTTTATGTTATGATCAAACAAAGTTAATAAAACAGCCTCAGGAAAAGCTACCGGAGGTTTAGTTCAATAACTAAGCTTTCGTTTTATCTGCAAGACAAGAAATGAAAGCCTGTTGAACGGAACCTCCGGTGGCTTTTCCTCCCCAGTTGGTAACCTTATGGAGTTATCGTTTTTAGAATTTAGGATATTAGAGCAGTTTTTTAGAAGGACTGCTTTTTTTGGGAACTGAGGTGAGATTTTTTGAAGCACTCACCGGCTTTTCTTTACTTTTAAGATATAAAATCCCTTACCCACAAAGTTTATTTTGCAGACAGCGTTTGGGTAACGAAAAGAAAATCCTGCGGCGGCCCCCGCTGCCCAAAAATAGCAATGGTCACAAGGTTTCCTTCCTTGCAGCACCGGCATTTATTGAGCAGCGTTTTGGGTGTGAAGCTTGATATTCCTTACGTCCATACAGCGCAGTCCGCAACCGTAGATCAGGCCGATGAGCAATTTGTGCTTCAGGAGTTCAGCACTTCGAAGCATTCGCCAGATTTCTTCACGGCTTAAAATAGTGGGAAGTTTTTTCACTTTTGGAATCGCGGGAAGATGGAGGTAGCTGTAAGGCAAGCCTTCGGTTTTCAGCAAAAACCGCAGTCCGTAAACGGTATGTTTAAAGTACGACTGAGAAGGGGTTTTTGATCGCTTTTGAAGTTCAAAAAGGTAATCTTTGATGTCTTCCGGGTCTAATTCGGTAGGGGCTTTACCGAAATGAAGCGCCAAGGCTGCAACGTGACGGGAATAATTGTCGAAGGTACGCTTGCTTCTGCCCAGGATGGAAATATTTCTTTCGAAGCGTTGCAGAAGTTCGACAAAACCGTTAACTTCGCTCGAGGCACGGTTCAGGAATTTGCTGGTCCTTAAATCCTCCGGAGATTTTTTTTTGTAGCCATTTCATGAGTTTTTAAAAGGTTAATAAAAACAAAGTTACTAAAACGGCGAATGGAAAAAGCTACCGGAGGTTTAGTTCAACATCGGTTTTGCAAAAGCGGGGGTGAATTTCTCTTGAGTTGAAAGTTTCGTCATTATTAGTCGCAAAAAACCATTTCGTTTTTTATTTTTTTGTAATTTTGAAAAAACGAAAATGGTTTTCGCTCGGTTCGGTTTTAGTAGAACTTTCAGTTTGTAAAATCCCCGCCTTCGCAAAGCCGTTTCCCGTTGCCATCAATGCTATGAAGAGACGCATACATAACATATTGACAGTATCTAAAAAGTCAGGAGACCTAAGTTGGTATTTTGACGTATTCATCATTACATTGATAATTTTGAATGTAATTGCCATAGTATTAGAATCTATTGAACCATTACGACAACAGTTTCAAACACATTTTGACTACTTTGAACTTTTTTCAGTTATAGTATTTACGGTAGAGTATATACTTCGTATTTGGACAGCGAATTTGATACCCGAATTCAAAAAACCTATAGCAGGAAATTTAAAATATGCTCTCACGCCTCTTGCAATAATTGACCTATTGGCTTTTCTTCCGTTTTATCTGCCATTCGTTGGAGTTGACTTACGACTATTGAGAATGTTGAGAATTTTTAGGATTTTCCGTTTATTCAAAATAGCCAGATACATTGAAGCACTTTCTTTTATCACCCGAGTTTTTAAAAAGAAAAAAGAAGAACTTGTTATTTCGTTAATCTTCACAGTCTTTCTTTTACTCATTGCTTCAACATTAATGTATTACGTTGAAAATGAAAGTCAACCCGAAAACTTTTCAAGCATACCCGAAACAATGTGGTGGGGCATTGCGACATTGACAACGGTAGGTTATGGAGACATTTATCCCGTTACACCATTAGGACGATTTTTGGGTGGTGTAATTGCGATTATTGGAATTGGACTTTTTGCATTACCGTCAGGTATTTTAGCTTCAGGGTTTTCAGATGAAATTTCACGTAGAAAATTACAAGACGATTACTGCTCAACTTGCGGTCAAACAATAAAAAAAGAACAAAATGAGATTTAGAAGACGAGTAAAATTATTTCCTGGAGTTACTTTAAACTTTAGCAAAACAGGCATCAGCACAGCAGTTGGTGTTCCGGGAGCAAGTGTAAACTTCAACAAACAAGGAACATTTTTAAACACAGGCTTACCCGGAACAGGTATTTATGACCGTAAAAGAATTGGTGGACAGAAAAAATCTAACCAATCAAATTAAAACTTCCAAGACTATAAATTACCACAGCAAGAGATAATTCCAGACCAAAGAACAGAATTGAAATCAACGGAAAATGTTGAAGAAACCACGACCGAAGGACTTCAAGAACTTAGAGACACTTTACTATCTTGCTATCAAGAAAAGAGCGAGTTAAAGAGAGAAATTGTAAGAGCAAAATCAAGCCTACAAACAAGTCAAATCTTACTTGTATTTTCTTATCTAATTATTGTTGGCTTTTTTATTAAGTGGTTCAAGCAAAACAGAGATGACAAGAAAGAATATTTAGAAGACATTGAAAAACAACTTTCTGAATGCTATGTAAATATAGACATCAAAACGGATGAACAAATTGAAAAATCATACTTACAACTGCTCGACAGCTACAAGACTTTACTTACTTGCCAAAAAATATGGGACATCACATCTACTTCTAAAATTGACAAAACAGCAACACGTTCAGCAGCATCAGAATCAATTACAAGAAAGCAAGTAAAATTTGGATTTGGCAACTTTGACATTATTAAATCAAAATTTGACGCACTACATTTTAAAAATGCAAATGGTGGAGATTTATACATTTATCCTGCGTTTATTGCAATAGTTGACAGCAACAAAAAATTCGGACTAATAGATATTCGTGAAGTTGAATTTGATTTTATCTCTCAAAAATTCTTGGAAGAAGAAAGAGTTCCATCTGACTCAAATGTGATTGGAAACACTTGGGCAAAAGTCAATAAAAATGGAAGCCCCGACAAAAGGTTTAAAGACAACTATCAAATTCCAATTTGCTTATACGGTAACATTGAAATTAAAAGCTCGACTGGACTAAACGAAGCATATTCTTTAAGTAATCACGACAAGGCAGAGCAGTTCTCAATGACTTTTAAAGCATATCAAAAAATCATAGGACAATGACGACAGAAACAGAAGCACAGCTGGCAACTGCGGTTTTGCAAAAGTGGCGGTTCAGTGCTTCGTATGACAGTTTAGTGGTTAATCAAAATTTAGTGCTTCGATTGAAGTTTTGTGGTGAAAATCGCCACCTTCGCAAAGCCGCGACACGTCAGGCTGTGAATAAACTCAGCTTTCCAGTAATTCCTTAAGAAAACCAACCTTCCACACCTCAATAAATGCGTTTTAAGATCGGCTATTTTTTATGCTGCAATTGATAATGTATTTTCCAATGGGGCTAAAATAAACGCAAAACAAGTCTGTCTAAAAACAAAACAACCTTTCGCTTTGTAAGGTGACTTCCAGTTCTTCAATTTGGCAATTAATTCCGGAACTCCAAGAATATTTATCGCACGTTTGATGTTATACACCAGCATGATTAAACTGTGTTCACCATTTACTTTTTCAAGTCCCGTTAAATTCGTGTGATTGTAGCCCCACTGCCTTTTGATTGTTCCGAAAATATGCTCGTTGATCTCCTGCCGCTTTCGGTATAATTGCGCATTAGCTTGGTAGCGCTGATTGTTTTCTGCAACAGCATCGGCATATTGACTTCTATCAATCTCTCGGCCTCCTGTTCTGCTCGTACAAAGTGATTTTACAGGACATTCTTTACAAGCTGGAGTTCGGTATTTTTTGAAGTCGTAGCTGTCTCTATCGCGGGTTTTCTTGTGCCATCGTCCCGTCGTTTTTAAAACTTGGTTTGCCGGACAAGTGTAAGTGTCATCGTCTGTATTGTAAATGAATTTTGAAACAAAATAATCTGGTTGAGTGCCATTTTCGTTGCTTTTTCCCTGATCTGGATGCGCAACAATGGTGATAATGTTTTGCTCTTTGCATTGGGTGATTTCCCGACCATTGTGATAACCTTTGTCAACTAAAGCAGTGAATGTTTCAATTCCCAAATTCTCCTTAGCTTCAATTGCAATTGCGCTCAAAGCATTACGATCATTACGATTAATGGTGTGTGTAGCCACAACCAAATTATATTGAGCATCAACAGCGGCTTGAATATTATAACTTACTTCTACAACTTGCCCCTGAACCAACAGTGCTCGTGAATCTTCATCGGTAGTACTTATCTGAGGTTCGCCACTTGCTTTTAGTTTTTCTTCTAAGACTTCGTAGCCGAGTTTATTTTTCTTTAATCTTTCAATCTTTTCCTGAATCTTAGTGATTGTCATGCTATTTTCTTTCTCGTCATTCTGAGCCAATTCATCCAGGTATTGCTGTGTTTTCTCTTCAATATAAGCCAAGTGTTTATCAATTTTCTTTTGATTAAAATTGGCTTTTTTGCTGTTGTGCGCTCTACTTTTAGTACCGTCAATGGCGATGGTTTCTCCAGCAATTAGATCTGCATCTTTCAAAAAAGAAACGAATACTTTGAACAGCTTTTTTAAACCCGACGGATTGTTTTTTCTAAAATCAGAAATGCTGTGGTAATTGGGTACAAGTCCAAATAAAAGCCATTGTAATTCAATATTGCGCACACATTCTTTTTCGAGTTTCCGTGAACTCCGAAGTCCATTCAGATAACCATACAAATAGATTTTGAGAAATGTTTGCGTACTGAAACTCGGTCGTCCTTCCGTTTTTAGCATTTGCAGTTCAAAACCTAATGCTTTTAAATCGATATTCTCAACAAAGGCATCTACAAACCGAACCGAATTATCTTCAGAAATCGAATCTTCTAAACTTGTAAAAACCATTTGATTGCGGGCTATTCCTGTGATGTGTTGCATTATTAAATATACGAATTTCCTCCCGTATTATTGAAATAATTTAGCTATTTTTGAAGTAATAAACGGAGGTTTTTTCACAGACTGACGTTGTGCGCAATATCGAAAAGCAGTTTTCAATAGAAATTTCGGTCTGAAAATTCAAATTACGCTGGCTTCTACTCCGCTGAATTTTAAAAATTAACCCTGAAAATCAGTCTGAATTTTTAAAAATTGCGCTGACTTTTACATATCCGGCGCCGACAAAAATATGCGTGAAAAAAATGCCGAAAAAAAATTTGACGCTGACTTTTTCCAACTTTGCGCTTAACTACGTGAATAAAATCTGTCCGGACCTAAAAACTTACTAAAAATCTGAATCTTATTTGCATTTTCGATCTTGAAAAAAATTGTCATGCTTGATTTTCACTTCTCTGACTGAATTCAAAAGGTTGAATTAAGTCGCCGAACCGAAAATACTGCGCACAATAACTAAGCTTTCGTCTTGTCCGCAGGACACGAGATGAAAGCCCGTTGAACGGAAGCTCCGGTGGCTTTTCAGCAGTGTGATGGTCCTCTTATGGGGATGTCGTTTTTAGAATTTAGATACACAAAGCAGTTTTTTCAGAAGGACTGAAGCATTCGCCAGATTTCTTCACGGCTTAAAATAGTGGGAAGTTTTTCACTTTTGGAATCGCGGGAAGATGGAGGTAGCTGTAAGGCAAGCCTTCGGTTTTCAGCAAAAACCGCAGTCCGTAAACGGTATGTTTAAAGTACGACTGAGAAGGGGTTTTTGATCGATTTTGAAGTTCAAAAAGGTAATCTCTGATGTCTTCCGGGTTTAATTCAGTAGGGACTTTACCAAAATGACGCGCTAAGGCCGCAACGTGACGGGAATAATTGTCGAAGGCACGCTTGCTTCTGCCCACGATGAAGATATTTCTTTCGAAGCGTTGCAGAAGTTCGGCAAAACCGTTAACTTCGCTCGAGGCACGGTTCAGGAATTTGTTTGTTCTTAAATCCTCCGGAGATTTTTTTTTGTAGCCATTTTATATGTTTTTTAAAAGGTTAATAAAAACAAAGTTACTAAAACGGCGAATGGGAAAAGCTACCGGAGGTTTAGTTCAACATAGTATTTGCAAAAGGCGGGGTTGAATTCATAATAGAAAAACCCGATGCATTTAGTCGCAACTTGGTTTTCATATTACTTTTTTTTGTAATTTGGTAATCTGAAAAAGCAATTTGCTTCGTTCGGTCGAAATTGAACTTTTCGTCCAATTTTAGCCCGCCCTTCGCAAATACTTTTTCCGTTAGCAGAAATTTTGAACCCATGTAATGATAGAATTGTTTATATTTTTTATCTCGTCATTTATAGTTTACATAATTATAAGCAATATAATCTTAAAAATCAGGGGTAAAGAACTAGGATGTTTTTCTACTATTTTTGCACTTTTCATCACAATAATAATTTCTCTTCCAGTTTCAAAAAATCTAAATCCGAACAAGGCTTAATCTTTCTTTTACTCAAAGGAAATTGAAAAAAGAGTTGATAATTATAAATCCAGTTATGAATATAAAAATAAGGAATATATATCCGAGGTTAGTAAGGATAATTATTACAAGTCATTAGGAAACAAAAATAACCCTGAAATAATAAAAATTGGTTGTCTTTGTCGAGATGGGAGAATTGTTTCATCAATAGATGAAAATGCCTGCGTTAATAATGGAGGTATTTATGAAATTATAACAATTGAACCGGACAAATTTAAACCGGAAAAGAATTTGATTCGATCAAATGATTATATTGAACCTAATAATGTAGAAAATTCAGGAGGTCCTGTTTATGTTAGAGGTTATTACAGAAAAGATGGAACATATGTCAGATCTCATACAAGAAGAGCTCCGAGACGATAAAATAAACTTCTGCTAATAACTAAGCTTTCGTCTTGTCCGCAGGACAGAAGATGAAAGCCCGTTGAACGGAAGCTCCGGTGGCTTTTCAGCAGTATGATGGTCCTCTTATGGGGATGTCGTTTTTAGAATTTAGAGGTGCAAAGCAGTTTTTTCAGAAGGACTGCTTTTTTTGTGGCGTTGGGTAGCCTTTGGAAGTGGTTTCTGCGGGGTTTTACTGGCTGTAGAGCACAGCTTCCCTTACCCGCAAAGGTTATTTTGCAGACAAAGGTTGGGTGACGAAAAGAAAGTTCTGCGGCGGACTGCGCTGCCCAAAAACGGCAATGGTGACCAGGTTTCCTTCTTTGCAGCACCGACATTTATTGAGCAGCGTTTTGGGTTTGAAGCTTGATATTCCTTACTTCCATACAGCGCAGTCCGCAACCG
The DNA here is from genome assembly GCF_003860585.1 of Kaistella carnis. Classification (NCBI taxonomy): domain Bacteria; kingdom Pseudomonadati; phylum Bacteroidota; class Flavobacteriia; order Flavobacteriales; family Weeksellaceae; genus Kaistella; species Kaistella carnis. The sequence goes on from NZ_CP034159.1 coordinate 1,410,550, forward strand.
TAGATCAGGCCGATGAGCAGTTTGTGTTTCAGGAGTTCGGCACTTTGAAGCATTCGCCAGATTTCTTCACGGCTTAAAATAGTGGGAAGTTTTTTGACTTTTGGAATCGCGGGCAGATGGAGGTAACTGTGAGGCAAACTTTCGGTTTTCAGCAAAAACCGCAGTCCGTAAACCGTGTGTTTAAAATAAGATTGCGATGGTGATTTTGATTTTTTCTGAAGGTAAAAAAGGTAATCGTGGATTTGCTCAGGATCCAATTCTGTCGGAATTTTCCCAAAATGCAGCGACACCTCAGCCACGTGTCTGGAGTAATTATTGAACGTACTCTGACTGCGTCCCAACACCGAAACGGTACTTTCAAAACGGCTTAAAAGTTCTGTAAAACCGAGACCTTCGCGCTTTGCCTGATTGATGATTTTGTTTTCTCTGAGCTCGTCTAAACTCTTTTTTTTGTTGCCATTCTAGTGATTTTTTAATTAACTTTACAAAGTAACTGATTTATGCGATTGGGATAGCTACCGGAGGTTTAGTTCAACTGGGTGATGTGCCAATTTTCAAGGGCACAGTGGATAATGTATATATCCGTGATGTAGCAACCGTTAAGGATGGTGCGGATATTGCCACAGGCTATGCCCTTATTGACGGAAAACGTTCCGTATATATCAATATTGCAAAAACAGGTAATGCCTCTACACTAGATGTTGTAAACACGCTAAAGAAACAGTTGCAGGACATTCCGCGTAATATGCCCCATGACGTGAAGATCTCCTACGAATTTGACCAATCGGTGTATATTTCTATGCCATGAGTGACTATGCATCGTCTTTTGCATCGGTAAACCTTGATTTATTATTGGAAGAATTACTGCGGGAAAACACTTAAATTATTGCCAATAATACGTAAATTGCATCTATCAATTTTAATGCTTTCTTGAAATTTCGCCTCTGTAATAGTCTGTTCAATGAAGTGTTGTAAACAAGGAAACAAAAATGAGTAAAAAAAGAAACATATCGAACAAACTTTTTGCAGAGCTTTGCAACCATTTCACCAATGAAATAAATAGCCCCTTTGAGATAAGGACTTTTAAAAAAGGAGGATTTATATACAGAAAAGGTAATCAGCCTAAAGGTGTGTATTTTATAAAATATGGGTGGGTTAAAATATTTAGGGGTGGCAATGAAGGTGATGAGGTTATATTGCGGATGCTTGGGCATAACGAATTTATCGGTTATGTATCTTTATTAAAAGATACACCATACCCTGACAATGCCCAGGCATTAGAATATTGCGAGCTATACTTTATCCCCCGAAATGTATTCCTCACACTTATACATGAGAACAATGATTTTACCAGGTCAATTATTCAAATGTTGTGTAATGAGATATGGAGCAGTGAAAAACAAATTGTGAACCTGCATTCAAAGAAAATTGATTCACGGTTGGCTACTTTATTATTAGATCTCGAACAGGCATCTGAAAATAGCCCTGTGCATGATGACAGCCTGATTCGTTTACCTAAAAAAGATCTGGCTAAAATGATAAACATTAGCCCTGAAACGCTTAGCAGGTATTTAACCAGGTTTCAGGAATCCGGACTTATTAAATCTATAAACGGAATGATTGAACTTTTAAGAAAAGACAAATTATTTAAAATATCAAATATGAACGATTGAACAATTTTTTTCAGTGTCTTGACTTGAATCAAGGAAAAGCATTTCTAAAATACATAACTTTGACTAGAATCATTTTAAATTATTCGTTTTTAACCTTTAAACTTAAAAATTATGGCACTAGTAAAAACAAATTATCCATTATTCGGAAATCTTTTTGATGATTTCTTTGGCACCGAATTGGCCGATTGGAGAAACCAAAACTATTCGGCTACCAACACCACACTTCCTAAAGTAAACATTAAGGAAGACGAAAATGGGTTTGTAGTTGAAATGGCTGCGCCGGGTATGAAAAAAGGCGATTTTAAAATTAACGTTGATAACAACCTGCTTACAATTTTTTCGCAAAAGCAGGAAGAACAAAAAGAGGGCGAAGGTGAAAAATACACCAGGAGAGAATTTGCCTACCAGGCTTTTACCCGTTCCTTTACCCTGCCCAATAGCGCCGATGCTGATAAAGTCAGCGCTTCTTACAACGATGGTATTTTAACCGTTACTATTCCAAAAAAGGAAGAAGCTAAGCCTAAACCGCCAAAAAGCATTGAAATTTCGTAATTTATTATAACAGGTCATCGCAAAAATTGCCATGACCTGTTATTGAATTTAATTGTAAAACTTTAAAAATTAGCTGATATGGACTTAATTAAATGGACAAAAAACATTAAACCAAAATTTCCAAATGTTGTTGAGAAATTTTTTGGTAAAAAAATTGACGACCAGGCTTCGGGTTCGGAAGAAATCGCCAGCGTACCCGCAGTGAACATCAACGATAAAGGCAACACCTTTGAGGTTTCTTTAGCCGTGCCGGGAATGGATAAAAAAGACATTAAACTTGAAGTTAAGGACAATTGCTTAGTTGTTTCTTCTGAAAAACAATACGAAAAAGAAGAAAACGAAGGCAACTGGATGCGCCGTGAATATGGTTATGCCTCGTTCCAACGAATGTTTCAATTACCCGAGAATGCCGACCCTGAATATATAGATGCTTCTATGAAAAACGGGGTATTGAAAATAAAAGTTGGTAAAATAAAGGGTAAAGAAGAAAACAAAAAGGCAATAGAAATTAAATAGTAACCACATAATTAAATGATCATGAAAATATTAAATAAAATTCTTTATACATTTCTGGCAATAGTTTTACTAACAAGTTGCGGAAATAAAAGCCAAAACAAAAGCGAAGAAAATAGTGTCGCGCAAACGGAAGAAATCCGAATTAAAAAACCGGATGAGTTGGGTATGAATGCCGATTCACTTGCAGGTAAGGTTCAGGAGCAGGCAATTGATGCTGTTGAATCATTGAATGACCAAATAGTGGCAGAAGCCTCAGAAGCTATCGGACAAGTTTACGTGGCGCTTGACGCCCTCGAAGCAAAGGATACCAAAGGAGCTCTGGTAGCGCTTGAAAAATCAACCGGCAAGTTAAATATTTTACTGGCCCGTAAACCCGATTTGGCACTGGTACCTATTGAGGTATCGGTTAAAACCGTTGATCTGGTGACCGACCTTGAAACAATCAGGGATATAAAAAGAGCAGCAAGAAAGGCCTTAAAAGAGAACCATTTCCAGGTGTTGCGCTATGAGTTAGCAAAACTGGCCAGTGAATTGCAGGTTACTAAAGTTGAATTACCTTTAGCAACTTTTCCCGAAGCCATGAAATTAGCAGCGGCTTTAATTGACAAAGGGAAAACTGATGAAGCCAAAGTAGTGCTATACACAGCTCTTAACACATTAGTTATAAGCGAAGAACGCATTCCTTTGCCTATACTGAGGGCACAGGCGCTTATCGCACAGGCCATAACCGATGATGCTTCCAATGAAGACAAAAAGAAAGAGGTGCTCGCACTTCTTGACAATGCAGAATACCAGTTAATTATGGCCGAAGAGCTTGGTTATGGCGACCGCGACCGTGAATATGAAGAACTAAACAAAACCATTAAAGAATTGAAAAAATCAGTGAAAGATAATGGTGATTCTCAGGCATTGTTTGAGAAATTTAAAACAAAACTTGCTGATTTTAAGAAAAGAATAGCTTCATAACAATTTTTATTCTTAACTTTTAGATTAAATTAACCGGGGCTGTAAAATATTAAATAACATACAGCCCCTTTAGGCAATAAAAGCCGGAATAATATTTCGAAAGTTTAAAAATGTTGATTAATAATTCCAAAACAGTGCAAACATGAAAGCAAATTACATAACCTTGTTCAATGCTTTTTCAATAACCTTTTCGTCATGCAATGGACAGGAAATAAAAAAAGGAAAAGAATAATAATGAGTCTGATACTACTTTAATATTGGGTAACCAACCTAAAGAAGATATTAAGGTAAATAAAGAGTACGATGAGAAAGGAAATTTAATCCGTTATGATTCTACTTATACCTATTACTATTCAAATATTGAAGGAGATGAAATTGCTGCCGACAGTATTTTTAATAATTTCCGGAATATGTTTGAAGACAATTATTCTTTCTCAACAACGCCATATTTCAATGATTTGTTTTTCGAAGACAGCTTGTTGAAGTATGATTTTTACAAAAACGACTTTTTTCACGAACGTTTTATGAATAATATGCAACAAATGGAAAGACTATTTTGGGAAATGGACTCTATCGAAAACAAGTTTTTCATGGAACAATTTCCTGAGAAAGGAAAGAATGAATAACATTATTTCACTATAAATCGTTATTCCTGAATAAATAGGGTTACAGATTATAAACATCAAATAACTGTAATTCTTGAGAAAATGGATGATATTGATAAATATAGTATTTTGGGTTTAATATTCGGCTGCCCCTTAAAAGACGAAATTGCCGAGAAATGTCCGTTTCATTACATCAGGAAAAAAGAACCATCTGAAAGGAACAAAATTGTATTAAAATATAGTGAAAAGAAGCTTATAGAAATGTTACATTTTCATAATTGCAGATTGTGTAGCAAAAAGTAGTTGTTTAATCTTAAAATCTTTAACATTATGATGCTTTGGTTGATATTCGGGATATTTTTTATTTTAAGTTTGATAGCGGGAAGCAGACTAAAATCCAAATTCAGGGAATATTCAGCAATTCCTACTGCCAACGGCATGAGCGGAGCCGAAGTTGCCCGAAAAATGCTCTACGACCATGGTTGTTATGATGTTAATATTATGTCGGTTCAAGGAACTTTACCCGACCATTACAATCCGCAAACCAAAACTGTAAATCTTAGCCAAGATTTTTATTATGGTACAAATGTAGCGGCAGCTGCCGTTGCCGCTCACGAAGCAGGCCTTGCCGTGCAACATGCTAATGCGTATGCTTGGTCTGGCCTGCCTTCAGCGCTTGTGCCTTTACAAAATATCAGCGCAACTATTTTAAATAAGATTTTTATTGGAATGTTTTTCGGCTCGTTTTTACTCGGAAGTTTGTTCTCCATGCAAACGGCACTTTTAATAATTGTTGCATGTTATGGAGTTTTTACACTTTTTGCATTTATTACACTACCAGTTGAATTTGATGCAAGCAGCAGGGCATTAGCATGGATTCAACGTACCGGAATAACCGATTATTATTCACGCTCAAAGGCTGAAAAAGCATTGCGTTTGGCAGCTTCAACTTATGTAATAGCTGCTTCGTATTCGCTTGCTACTTTACTCTATTATTTGTTTGCTTTGCTTGGACATAGTGATGAATAACAACTATTTAAGATTATGGAATACAAAGATTACTATAAAATACTGGGTGTTGATAAGAAAGCCTCTCAGGATGAAATAAAGAAGGCATATCGCAAACTGGCGGTAAAATACCATCCGGACAAAAATCCCGGGAACAAGGAGGCAGAAGAAAAATTTAAGGAAATTGGTGAGGCTAATGAAGTATTGAGTGACCCGGAAAAAAGAAAACTATACGACCAACTGGGCTCCAATTGGAAGCAATACCGGGATGCTGGCTATGACCCATCAACCGCTGGTGGAAGAGCAAGATATTCACAGGGTGCACCCGGGGGGCAATATTATTATGAGTTTGAAGGCGACCCTTCTGAGTTTTTTGGAGGTGGTAGCAGTGGTTTTTCAGACTTTTTTGAGTCTTTCTTTGGAAGAGGAACCAGACAGGGGAAAGGATTCTCTGGTACCGGCGGGTTTTCCGGGTTCGGTGCAGATATACCCGGTAACGACCTGGCAGGAGAAATAACTATTTCTTTACAGGAAGCCTACACAGGTACCGAACGCATTATTGACATTGGGGGTGAAAAGATTAAGCTGAAAATAAAACCTGGAGCTTACTCTGGATTAAAACTCCTCGCAAAAGGAAAAGGAGAGAAAGCCCAGGGAGGAAAGGCAGGCAACCTGTACATCACCATCAACGTGTCCCCTCACCCGGATTATGAGCGCAAAGGAAACGACTTGCATATGAACATGCCTGTGGATTTGTTTACAGCACTACTTGGTGGCAAAATGGAAATCCAAACCCTGTCAGGCAGAATAAACATGAAAATTCCTGAAGGTACTCAAAACGGCAGACAGTTCAGGCTTAAAGGAAAGGGTATGCCTGTATATGGTAAATCTTCGCATGGTGACTTATATGTTAAAATTCAGGTGAAGCTACCGGATAAATTGACCCCGGAACAAAAAGAACTGGTTATGAAATTGAGAGACAGTGTTCAGAAAATAAATCGTTGATTGAAAATGACCAAATTAAATATGAAAAAAGTTTAATCAAATAAGAATCAAAATTAATAGCCAATTAAAATGAAAACAATAATTGTACCTACCGATTTTTCTGATTGCACATATAATGCATTACGTTATGCCGCTTATATTTCAAAAAAAACCGGTGCTTTAAAATGAAATAAGATGAAAACAACAATTCATAACAAACATTTATTGACAGATAGCAACTTGGCAAGTCAGTTTGAAGAGGTCATAAAAAATCATAATAAATGGTTTGACCGCATGAATGTTCTTCTTAATTCCAATAAACTGGATGCTTATTTAACAGAAACCAATAAGGGGATAAAAGCAACTTTTTATTTAAAACAAGGAGCTAACCAGGTTTTTGCAGAAGCTGAAGGCACTAAACCGGCGATCTTAGCTGAACAAATAATGACCCGGCTTAAATCCAGGTTTTTAAGGCAATTTATAGCTTCACAAAAAAAAACAAGACTTAACATAGCAAGCAAGCATTTATCCCAACTTAATAAGCTAAGAAACGAAGAGGATAAAGAACACTTTAACTTCCTTATAAAACAACTTTTGCCTGCTATCCGCGGATTTGTAGCCAGGTATCTTTCGTATAGCAAAACAAAAGTTGCCAGCGGGTTTACAATTGATGATTTGGTGGATGAGATATACCTTGCTCTTTATGAAAGATTTGAAGAACGACCTAAAAATGACAAAGAGTTCTCCCCATGGAGTTTTCAAATTGCCCGCGAAACTTTGGAAAGTTTTATGGAAAAGCATTACACAAAAAACGCACATATTTCGTTCGATAAGCTGGCTGAAGAAGAACTTTTAAGCATGGAAGAAAAATTTACCGCTGATGCAGACGGAGAACTTATCATGCAGGAAGATTTGGATGATATTTCTTACGAGAACACAAAATTAGGCAATGATATTCTCAACAACGATGCACTAATTGAACTCCCTGCCGATATTGAAATAGAACCCGTTGTAAACGAGGTTTTGGCTAATGTTGATGAAAATGCTAAACGGGCTTTTGAACTGTTCTGGCTACATGAAATGACTGCTAATGAGATTGCAAAGTCGATGCGTATGCAAATTGAAGCTGTCGAAAATATCATTGATTATATCTCATTCAGTATTGTATCAAAACTAAAAAATAAAAATGTATGAAAAAGATAGAAACAATAGTTCTGTACAACCAAAATGTGCCATTGCATATTGGAGCTTTTATTGAAGCCATAGAACAATTGGAAATGCACTTCAATGCTGCATCCATGGAACAATTTTTCGAATCAGATAAGGAGTTGGGGATGGCTATTAAACGGGCAATGGCTATTTGCAGGAATTTAGGGTTTCCGCTTGAGCAGCACTTCCGCAAAAGGTACGTTTCTAACAGCGATTCGCATACCTTAAAGATTGACTGGCAAATGTCTAAAACGGCGTATTTCCTAACCATGATTAATGGCAACCCAGACAATCCTTTAGTTGGCCGTTTTCAATGGGAGTTGTTAAAAAAAATGGTCTGATTTATTTCTTAATGAAACCCTTATGCACTGCCGTCCACAACAAGGACATGAACCGAGCTTGCGAGCTCGCCAAAGGCAATAAACAAGAGGGTTCCACGGAAATAGAAGTGTTAAAGTCAATTTTGACGATTATTAGTGTTTAAAAAGCAGATGTCTAATTAAAAATATATTCGAGGGAATAAATAGTTTCAAACTTTTAAACTAAAAAACAATAAAAATGACAACAATTAGTAATGAATTTCAAGACGAACAAAAGGTAATAAAAAGTATTTCCTCAAACTGGTGGGCTTTCATCATTAAAGGCTTCCTTGCGCTAATATTCTCTGTGTTGGCTTTTATTATGCCCGCTACAGCCATACTTGCCCTGGCAATTGTTTTTGGTGCATTTGCCTTAGCTGATGGTATTTTTGGCATTATTGCATCGGTTCGGAAAATCAGGAAGGGAAAGCGGTGGGGATGGCTTATTTTTAGCGCTATTATAAGTATACTGGCAGGTATTGCTGTTATTGTTTCTCCACTTATTGCCACTGTTGCAATTGCCAGCTTTTTATGGGCCAGCATTAGTTTTTGGTCAATATTCGTTGGCATATCAGAAATAATAACAGCCCTTCGGCTTCGCAAAGAAATCAAAGGAGAATTGTGGATGATATTTAGCGGATTATTCTCAGTTATATTGGGAGCTATCATCCTCTGGATGTTTATAACCCAACCTGAAAATGTATTGTTGGCTTCGGGTTGGTTGCTTGGAATTAATGCGTTTCTATCGGCAATGACTTATTTCTTTTTGGGTTTTAAATTAAAAAAAACATCAGAAAATGGTGCAAAAACAAAACTTTGGTAACTTTAACTTTTATTTGAGATGAATCATGGATTGTTAAACGGACTGTTTATAGTATCGCTTACGATATTATTTTTAGCACTTTTATTAAAAAGAGCGAAACAACCTTATTTTATTGCCTATATCATAGCGGGAATCATTCTGGGGCCTGAGGTGTTCGGGGTTATTTCGAATTCATCAACGATTAACGAAATTGGAGAACTTGGTGTAATATTGCTCATGTTTTTTATCGGAGCAGAAATTAACCTGCCCGACTTTTCTAAAAGTTTTAAAAAACCATTACTGGGTACATTATCGCAATTGCTACTCAGTTTTGCTTTCATGGTTATAACAGGTCAAATTTTAAATTGGTCCTGGCAGGTAATTATACTTTTGAGTTTTGTCATCAGTTTAAGTAGTTCTGCCATTATTTTTCAATATTTATCAAACACTGGGCAAATTAAAAGTAAAATAGGGCTGTTAACATCCGGAGTATTAATCATGCAAGATATACTCATCGTACCAATGATGCTTACCTTAAACTTTATGGCCAAAGGTAAATTGGAGACCATTGAGTTAGCAAGAACAGTATTTGGCGGTCTGGCCATATTGATTTTTATGCATGTCGCCATTCGCAAAAAACTAATAAAAATTCCATTCAGGCATGATTTGATACGAGACCACGACTTGCAAGTGTTTTTGGGTTTTGTTTTGTGTTTTGGAATGGCACAGTTAAGTCATTGGTTTGGGTTATCGGCTGCTTTGGGGGCGCTTTTGGCAGGTATATTGGTCGGACAGGATAAGTCCACCCAATGGTTAGACCATGCCCTGGTCCCTTTTCGTGTTTTCTTTTTAGCCTTTTTCTTTTTAGCAGTTGGTTTGCAACTTAACCTACACTTCGCATACCAAAACATTGGTGTTATATCGTTAATCACCCTTGCAGTTATGGTTATTAATAGTTTAATAAATGCCCTGATATTTAAAGGCATGGGCAGTACATGGCATGATAGTATATATGCCGGAGCTTTGTTATCTCAGATTGGCGAATTTAGTTTTGTTCTTGTTAGTGCGGCTGCTTCCCTGGGGGTAATAGGCGATTATAGTTATCAAATGACCTTAGCTGTAATAACTGCTACCATGATGATAACTTCTGTTTGGATAGGGATAATACAAAATTTCATTTATAAGCTCCCTAAATTACCTCAGAACTAAATTATCTTATGAAATGGATTCCATTTAAACCCAGACTTATTCAATTCAATGAACTCAAATTTCATAAAGATGGGATTAACCATTATTTTGGTGATAGTTGTATTCCTTCTGAAAGCGTTAAAAACGACTTATTAAGCTTTCTGCACTTTATTCATATGAACCACATCGTCCTATTTCTGGTAAGAAAAACGATTGCTATAGCTTTTTGGATTGCTTTGATTTTTTTAACGCTTATAATTTCGGGGGTAAACCTAAATAATATTTGGGTATATCTTGGTGGTTTTCTCTCTGTTGCAGCAATTGAGTTGTTTGCTGTATGGAGTATTTTAAGCAATATTATTTCAGGAATATTTATTTTTATAATGAACCCTTTCAAAATAGGTTCGAAAATAAAGCTGTATGACCCTGAAGTACAAGCGACAGTAGTAAATATAAATCTGTTGTTTACTGAATTAGAAGATGATGATAGAATCTTTAACGTACCAAATAATACTTTCTTTCAAAAAACCGTCAAGGGTATTAATGCGGAAAAAACACAACCAAATTAAATGAACACATTTAAAAAACTGATAATAATAGCTCTTATACTCTTTTTTGGGTATTTGATTTTGCGTATGGTTTTAAATAGTGAAAAGACAGAACCTTTTACATACGAGATATTTGCAGCCATTATAGGTTTCGCAATAACTGCCCTAACAACCTGGTCGTTGCTGGGGAAACAAACCGAAAATGAGCTTAACAAAGAGGTACGTATTCGTTTTTTAACTTTAAAAACCACCATTTACCAGGAACTTATAAGGCAATTGGAAGATATTGTGCGTAAAGAAAAGATTACCCACGAGGATATAATAGAATTAAGGCTTTTAAGCCAACGAATGATTTTTATTGCTGGTGAAAATGTTTTGGTTGCGTTCAATAAGTTTGTTATCCGGTTTGTTAGGCTGGCGAAAAATGAAAAGATTTCTGAAAAAGACCTGGATGATTTGTTAGATGAAATGTCACTGGTTTCGGTTGAAATAAGAAACGATATTTTAGATAATAAGGCAAAGCAAGATATGGATGTTCAATCCTTTGAAAAACTTATTCTTAAAACAAATGAACTTATGGATTTTTCGGACAATTGATATTGTCAGCCCCTAAACCGGCAATATGGCATTTTTCTACCAAATAAAAATGTCATAATGACATCATTGTTGCTGTAGCACTTAAGTTGATTATAAATTCAGTGATAAAATAGCTAAGTTTTCGTTGCGTGCGAAGCACGAACAATGAAACTCGTGTTGAACGGAAGCTTCGGGAGCTTTTTTCAGCATTCTAGATTCATCGCAAAAATTTTTTAAAGATATTAAAGAGACTTTCAAAAAGGTCTCTTTTTTTGTGCGTGTTTTTTAGCAATTATGTAATTTTCATTAATGTGAATCACTTTATCATAAACAAATTCTAATGCAAGAGAACATAAAAAAAGATTGCTGATTTGCGATGATCAACATTAACGTTATTTAACATCTTTTGTATTTTTAGTTTGATTAGGAAAACCTATTTTTGTTATAAAGAGTTGAAGAATACTCTTAATAACATTAAATTTTTAAATTATGGAAAAGTTTGCAATATTAGCTAGAGTAGAAGCAAAACCGGGTAAAGAAAATGAAGTATTGGAATTCCTAAAGTCAGCTTTGCCGCTTGCGGAAGGTGAGCCAGGAACCGTAAGATGGTATGCTTTACAAATTGGCCCTTCTACTTTTGGTATATTCGATACGTTCGAAACTACAGATGCAAGAGATGCTCACTTAAATGGTGAGATTGCGAAGGCTTTAATGGCCAATGCTTCTGAATTACTTGCTAAAGAACCTGTACTTGAAATGGTAGATCTGCTTGCAGTAAAGTAAGCAATCGAACACAAATTTTTAATACAGTTAAATGGAGCCAGGCATTTCCCCGGCTCCATTTTTTTGTATCATTTTGTGAAAGGTTGAACCTTTGCTATGTATACAAGATTTATCTTGATTATTCAAAGAAAATTTCAATTTAGACAAAAGAAGCCGTCTCAAAATAAAATTTGAGGCGGTTTTTTTATTTTCTGTTGTAAAGCGTTAAATTTTGATTATTTGTGATTTTTGCACATTAGGATAAAAATGTGCTCTTACTTAAGCACTCTTTTTTCTTAGATTGTGTGCTAAAGCGTGTAATCCGAACTCTAATTCCACTTTTTCTATTCCTTTGTGTGTAAAACGCTTGAAGTTCCGATTGGATTTGATATGTGCAAAGACGGGTTCTACATCCGCCGTGCGTTGTTTGCGTTTTATTTCTCCGATTTCACTCAAGATGTTTTCCCGAACTCTCTCCTTATGCCGTTCTAAATTTTGGTTGCGTTCTATTATTCTGTTTCCCTGGGCTTTATGGCAAGCCCCTCGCAGCGGACAACCGTTGCAGTTTTGAGCCTGGTACAGTGAACTTGTCTGAGCATAACCGCTTTTGGTTTTTCGATTTCGGTTGGTGATTTTATTCATCGGTTGCCCCATCGGACAGATATACTGATCTTTCTCTTCGTTATAATAAAGTTTATCGCGGTGAAAGTCTTCGTTGATTTTCTTTCTTTTCGATTTTAAAATACCCTGTTCCTTATCGAAGGTGTTGTATTTTACGAAGGTTTCTATATTTTTCTCTTCCAGAAAATCATAATTTTCTTCACTGCCGTAACCAGCATCAGCAGTAAGTTCTTCCGGCAAAAACTGATAAAGTTCTTCAAAAGTATTGAGATGTGGTTTAAGCGTATTTAAATCATTGGTGGTTTGGTGTAAAGTATAATGAATAACAAACTGGGATTCAGAACTTACCTGCACGTTGTAGGCGGGTTTAAGTTGACCATTCTGCATATGATCATCTTTCATGCGCATAAATGTGGCATCGGGATCGGTCTTACTATAACTGCCACGTCCGTCCAAAACCTTTTCCTGCTCCTGGTACTTATCCAGGTTCTGAGAAAAATTCTTTTGAATGTATCTTAATTTTGCCTTTGCTTTGGTGGATGCCTTCGGGTTTTTGCTGATGATCTCTTCTATTTTCTTGGCGGTCTTCTCTATTTTATCTTTATCGATGGTTTTAAACTCCGGAGGTGTAGGATCGCTGTCTTCTTCCTCAGCAATGCTTTGGGCATAGTTCCACATTTGTTCAAGTTGTTCTGCCATCTTCTCTTTTCTGGTTTTAATGGCATTGCCCCAAACGAAGGTATATCTCCCGGCAATAGACTCTATCTTAGTTCCATCGGTAAAAACTTCTTTCAAGCTAACGAGTCCTTCCTCTGCTAATAACAGGACGACCTGTTTGAAAATGTCTTTGAAAATAGTCTTGAGTTTCTTGCTCCGAAAACGTGCGATGGTGTTATGGTCTGCGACCTGTTGAGCGGACAACCACATAAAATTAATATTCTCACGCATCGCTTTTTCGATCTTCCTGCTGGAATACGTATTATCCATATAAGCGTAAACCATCACCTTAAGCATCATCTTGGGATGAAAGCTCGGTTTGCCATCTTTACTATACTCTTCAATGAGCAATCGTAAATCCAGTTGTTCAATAATTCCATTAACGACCCGAACGGCATGATTTTCTGGAATCAATTCCTCGATTGATGGTGGGAATAACCAATTTTGTTGTTGGTTATAATCTTTAAATTTAATACTCATATAATTGATTATCAATACTTAAAGATAGTAAAACCCTTTAAAACTGACAAATGTTAAACACAGAAAAAACCGCCTCAGTATTGAGACGGCTTCCTATTCTTAATTGACACTGTCCCGCAAAGTGTGTAAGTTGAAAAGTTTAAGACTTGAGTTTTTTATAACTTGAGCCTTTCTTCAAATATAAGCATAAATTGATTTAATACGATTCCCCAATCTCGAATCGGCATTGTCCATTTTTTTGTTGCTTCTCTTAAGGCAAGGAAAACTGACTTTAAAACCGCATCATCAGTAGGAAAAGACATTTTATTTTTAGTATATTTTCTTATTTTTCCGTTGAGATTTTCTATTAAATTGGTGGTGTAAATGATTTTACGGATTTCCACCGGAAATTCGAAAAATACCGTTAATTCATCCCAATTATCTCTCCAGGATTTGATGGCATACGAATATTTAGATTCCCATTTTTCTGCAAAATCATTTAAGGCGGCTTCTGCGGCTTGCTTGGTGGGAGCGTTGTAAATCTGTTTCATGTCGGAAGTAAAGGCTTTTCTGTCCTTCCAAACTACGTATTTACAAGCATTTCTAATCTGATGCACCACGCAGATCTGAGTTTGAGATTGTGGGAAAACACTGCGAATAGTTTGGGTAAATCCATTGAGATTATCCGTTGCAGTGATTAGTATATCTTCTACGCCACGTGCTTTTATGTCAGTTAAAACGCTCATCCAAAAACTGGAACTTTCGTTTTTCCAAGCCACATTCCCAGAACTTCTTTTCTTCCATCCCGTCTTAAACCAACGGCAAGATAAATGGTTTTGTTGATAACTTTTGAGTTCTCACGGACTTTAAAAACAATTCCATCCATCCAAACAATGAGGTATAAATCCTCTAGTGGCCGATTTTGCCAAGCGACAATCTCACTGGAAACCGCATTGGTAATCCTGGATATTGTGGATGTTGAAACATCAAAATCATACATTTCCTTGATCTGATCTTCAATATCACTTACACTCATTCCTTTGGCATAAAATGAGATGATAACATTTTCCAAACCTTCAATAATATTATGCCTTTTGGGAACTAAGGCTGGCTCAAAAGTACTTTCCCTATCCCGCGGAACTTTAATTTCATCTTCGCCAAAAGAGGTTTTTATCTTCTTGGTTTGATGGCCATTGCGATAATTTCCGTCTTTTGTTTTTTGATGTTTCTCGGTATCCAGATGGTCATCTAATTCGGCTTCGAGCATATGTTCTACGGCTCGTTTGTGCATTGTTTTGAAGAAAGAGGTTAAATCTTCTCCACTCTTGAAGGATTTGTAGAAATCCTTGTTGTTTAATAATTCTTCTTTGTCGATCATAACTGTATAAAGTTTAAAAATAGTAAAAAGTTATTTCCGAAAAAGTTTTGAGCTTTTGAAGGCTCAAAATTTTTCAGAATAACTTTTCAACTTACACAGTTAGTGAAACACTACCTCTTAATTATTGAAGTTTTTTAAGTTCTTCTAAAACCGCTTCGCCAACTGCATGAGCAGATTGAGGATTTTGTCCTGTTACCACTCTTTCGTCTACGGTAACGTGTGTTTGCCATAAACCAGATTTTTCAAACTTGGCTCCACGTTCTATTAATTTAGATTCTAATCTAAATGGAACCACTTCATCTAATTTAACCGCAGCTTCTTCTTCGTTGGTGAAAGCATTGATTTTTTTGCCATCTACCAAGTATTTTCCATTGCTGAGTTTAATATTCACCAATCCAGCAGGACCGTGACAAACCGCACTTACGATTCCATTTTTTTCGTAGATTTTTTGTGCGATTACTGCCAATTCTTCATTATCTGCAAAATCCCACATCGTACCGTGACCTCCAGCATAAAGAATCCCCACATATTCATCAGGATTTACTTCTGAAGGCGTCATGGTGTTCTGAATTTTATTTTGATAATATTCATCTGCCAAAAATCTTTCATTAACCTTATCATCTGGAGTATTTCCATAATACGGCGGATTTCCACCTTTTGGACTCACGAAATCTATTTCGTAACCAGCATCTACTAATACCGCCCAAGGATGCGTAACTTCACCTAAATAATAACCGGTAGATTCACCAGTGTTTCCTAATTCGCCGTGGCTCGTAACCACGAATAATACTTTTTTGCTCATTCTGTTAGATTTTATTGTTTGTGCATTTATCATATTAATCCCTAAAAAAAGAATACAACCCGTTAAGAAAATAATCTTGGATAAAAACTTGTTGTGATTCATTTTACTATTGATTTTTAATGATTTGATAGTGCAAAGGTAAATGCACCTCTCCACAAACAACAGGACCTACCTCACAACTTTTTTGTGACCTACATCACATTACACCGAAAGCCGACTCAAGGTTTCTCTGGAAACACCTAAATATGAAGCGATTAATGTTTTGGGCAATCGTTGTAAAAGTGTGGGATATTGAGAAATAAATTGTTCGTAGCGTTCTTTGGCATTGCTATTCAGCAGAGACAAAATTCTTCTTTGGAGTGCTATATAACCATTATTAGACTTTTTCCTGAAAAAATGTTCTATTTTATGCATATCTGCACAGAGTTTCTCTCGGTTATAGAGAGACAAAGTAAGTACTTCGGTAGATTCTAATGCATCAATGGTAAAAGTAGCTTCCGTTTGATTAAAATACGCCTGATAATCGGTAATCCACCAATCTTCCATTGCAAATTGCATGATGTGCTCTTTCCCTTCTTTATTCAGGTAAGATGCTTTTAACAAACCATTCATCACAAAATAATCATTTTGTACGGTATCTCCTTCTTGAATTAAAATCTGATGCTTTTTAAATTTTTTCAAGGTAAAATGAGACAGGATGTACTCGAACTCCTGGTCAGTTAATGGCGTAATTTTCTCAATTTGACGTCTTAAAATCTCACTCATATTTTTATCATTCTAAATTGCAAACAAAAGAATTGTTGCCTCCAAATGTAAACTATTGAAACCAAAAAATCCATCACTCTTGATGGGCTTTTTAAATATGGTAGATGGAATTCTTATGGATTGTTGGAGAAAACAAAAGCTATAGAATGATATCTTGGTCGGACCTATTTTTGTGTTTGTGGATTGTAAAAATCAATTGATAAAAGAAATCCGAAAAAGCAGTTTATCATTTTACTGAAACAACAAATAAATATCGCAAAAAAGTTTTCAGGATCTGAAGGAACTAATGCCTCATACAACTCTATTTTTACTGTTAATTCTTTAGCCAAAACTATCACAGCGATGATTGTATTGAAATTGGTAATCTTAGGAAAATGGAATTTTAACGAACCTATATAAGTATACCATCCATTAAAATTGTCTCGCAGTTGAAATAAAAATTTTATCTCAAAAAAAAATACGTCGTATAATAACTAAGCTTTAGCTTCGCTCTGTTCACTTCGTTCGGGTCGTTTTGTCTGCAGGACACAAGATGAAAGCCCGTTGAACGGAAGCTCCGGTAGTTTTTCAGCAGTATGATGGTTCTCTTATGGGGATATCGTTTTTAGAATGTAAATACGTATATAAGTAGTTTTCATCGAAAATTTTAGCGATCAATTGAATTTTTTAGCAAGTAGAAAGTTTTCGTATTTTTATACCACTTGCAGAAATACCAAAACGTATCTGCAATATTTCACCAAACTATGTGTAAAGAATTATTTGACAAATTACGCGCTGATACGGCTGAGCTTTATAAGAGTTATCGTTTAAATCATTTTAGCTTATTTTATATTCACAAATATTATGTAGAAAAAAGTAACGAGCATACTTTAGAAAATTTTGTAATTGAAGATAAAATCAATGAATCAGTTCGTTTCGATGGTGAGAATATGATTAAGGAAACTTTTGATAATGGTAAGTATCAATTTTTAGTTTCTTCATCAGCGATTGTTAATTTTTATCAAATATGGGAAGATAAGTATCGAAAAAAGATCTCGAAAGAAGTAAATATAGATGTTATCAACAGTGAAGTTTATTACGAACTTAACAAACTAAGACAATCAATTATACATAACAGTCATAGACCAACCCCGGAATTTAAAAAAGTTGCAAGTAATTTTAAATTCATATTAATAGATGATAAATTAGAACTTACTGTAGAGGAAATTCATAAAATCTATAAAATATTACTGCAGGAAATTGATGATTTAGAAAAAAAGTACTGCAGATAACATATTTATACAAGCGGGTATGTAGTTTTCGTCGACGATTTTAGCGGTTAATTTAGTTTTTAGCAAGTAGAACGTTTTCGTATATTTATCCCTCTTACAGAAATACCAAACCGTTACCAGTAATTTTAGAAATGAAGAAATTAACCAGGAGGAAATTTATAAAAACAGGAATATTAGCCACAATTGGATTAGTACTTTTGGACTCACTTTGGTTTGAAAAATATTTAATTGACTGGAATTATTTTGACATCTCAAAATCGGAAAAGAATAAGATAAGAATCATACAAATTTCGGATTTACATTTAGATCAATTAAGATACTTTCACAAATCTATTGCGAAAAAAATAAATTCAATGAAACCCGATTTAATATTCATCACCGGAGATTCTGTTGATAAAACAGAAAAAATAGAACATTTGAACTTATTCCTTGAATTAATTGATAATTCGATTAAAAAGTACGCTATAACGGGAAATTGGGAATATTGGGGAAATGTTAATCTTGAAGAACTTAAAAGTGTCTATTCGAAAAATAATTGCGAATTGTTAATAAACGAGAATAGAAATGTTTCAATAAGAGATCGTGATATAACAATAATTGGAATTGACGATTTAATTGGCGGCAATCCTGATTTCGGAAAAGCGACTGAAAATCTAAAAGATACTGAAACAAATATCGTTTTATCACACTGTCCCGAACAAAGAGATATAATTGCAAAACAAAAAGGAAATTTAAATATTGATCTAGTTCTTTCTGGTCATACTCACGGAGGACAAATTACATTTTTAGGAATTGTTCCTTTCAAACCTCAAGGAAGTGGAAGATATTTAAAAGGTTGGTATAAAGACTCGGAACCAAAAATGTATATTTCAAAAGGAATTGGAACGAGTATTTTACCAATTAGATTTGGGGCAAGAGCAGAAGTGGTAGAAATGGAAATATAAAAACTACTGGTAATAACTAAGCTTTCGTTTTGTCTGAAAGACAAGAAATGAAAGTCCGTTGAACGGAACCTCCGGTGGCTTTTCCTCCCCAGTTGGTCACCTTATGGAGTTATCGATTTTAGAATTTAGGATAATAGAGCAGTTTTTTAGAAGGACTGCTTTTTTTGGGAACTGAGGTGAGATTTTTTGAAGCACTCACCGGCTTTTCTTTACTTTTAAGATATAAAATCCCTTACCCACAAAGTTTATTTTGCAGACGAGGCATTGAAAACGGCAAGAAAATCCTGAGGTGGGCCACGTTGTCCGAAAAGTGCGATGGTGATTAAATTTCCTTCCTTGCAACACCGACATTTTTTAAGCAAAGTTTTCGGTTTTACTTCTGTAATCTGGATTTTTAAATCTGATTGTAAATCCTGAAGTTTTCCACGTTTCCAGGAGCTGCTTAAAATCCCGTAATGCCTTATTCTCACAAATCTTCGAGGCAAAATATGAAGACTAAATCTGCGCACAAATTCAGTATTCGATAAAGTCATTTCCTTTTTCTGACCTTCTTTACGATAATCTTTGTACCCAAAACGAACTTCTTTATCGGTAACTTCTTGGATCCGATGATTACTGATCGCAACTTTGTGGGTGTATCGTCCTAAATATTCGATCACCTGTTTCGGTCCACCAAATGGTCTTTTGCCATAAACGACCCAGTTTTTGGTGAAGAGTTGATCGATTAAATCCTGGTCTTTAATTCCGGAAGCTCTTAATAAAGCCACAAACTTTGCCCGAAAAACTTTGCTCATCGCTTTTACACAGAAAAGGTATTTGTCAGATTTTATCTTCGCCCGCCATTTTCCTTGTTTATTAATGGCGCCACCCGGAACAATGCAGTGCAAGTGAGGATGAAGACTTAAATTCTGTCCCCAAGTATGTAAAATCGCAATCATTCCCAGTTGGATTCCCTTATTTTTACCAAACTGATTTAATGTTGCCCAAGCCGCTTCAAATAAGGTTTTGTACAATAATGCCGGTTGAGAGATCGCCAAACCATTCAACTCTTTAGGAAGCGTAAAAACCACGTGGTAATAACTACACGGCAATAATTCCGCTTCTCGTTTCTGAATCCATTCTTCTCTTTCATGGCCTTGACACCCGGGAAAATGCCGATTCCGAAATGAGTTGTAACTGATGGAAAGATTACCACAACCATCGCACGCATCAATATGACCTCCCAATGCAGAAGTTCTACAATACGATAAAGCGCGAAGCGTTTTTTCCTGATGAACCGTAAAATTCTGAGCCGATAAATTGATTTTACGAATGACTTCTGCTACACTTCCGCCTTTACTTCGGATTTCCATTTTTGCTGTACAAAGTAAAAATGGTATCCAAAGGGCTGTGCGGTTTTTGATCCGACAATTGACAGACATGAAGATATTCCATGGTCGACTCAATTCTTTCATGACCCAAAAGTTTCTGAACCATAATGATTGAAACACCATCTTCCAATAAATGCGTGGCAAAGCTGTGTCGCAAAGTGTGCGTATGAACAATTTTGGTAATTCCTGCTTTTTTGCTCACGGTTTTGATGACCCACTGCACGCCGCGCTGACTGTATCTGGAATCAAAATCCGCTTTGCCGGAATCTGGCTGGTCAATCTCTTCAATATTTCTATTTTGATTTCCATTGAATAAATATTGCGTCGGATTTTCCACGGAAATAAAGGTTTTAAGTCCCCGAATTAAATGTTCGGATAAAGGAACATAACGGTCTTTTTGACCTTTACCCTGAACAACATGCAGCATTTGTCGGTCAAAATCCAGATGATGAAGTTCGATATTCCGCACTTCCATACATCGAAGCCCACACCCGTAAATCAGACCGATGAGCAGTTTGTGTTTCAGTAACTGCGCCGTTTGCAGCATACGCCAAACTTCCTGACGGCTTAAAATAGTCGGCAGTTTTTTGACTTTTGGAATGGCTGGAAGATGCAGAAAGCTGTAGGGCAACCCTTCCATTTTCAATAAAAAGCGAAGTCCAAAAACCGTGTGTTTAAAATAGGTTTGGGAAGGTGTTTTGCTGCGTTGTTGAAGTTCGAAGAGATAATCTTTGATGTCTTCCGGATCCAATTCCGTAGGGATTTTACCGAAATGAAGCGCAATTGCAGCAACATGCCGGGAATAATTATCAAAGGTTCTGGGACTTTTTCCCTGTATTGAAATATTTCTTTCGAAACGTTGTATCAGTTCAGAAAAACCTTTAACTTCGCTTGAAGCGCGATTCAAAATTTTGTTCGTTCTTAAATCCTCCGGAGATTTTTTTTGTAGCCATTTTAGAGATTTTATTTTATGTTATGATCAAACAAAGTTAATAAAACAGCCTCAGGAAAAGCTACCGGAGGTTTAGTTCAACACGGGTTTGGCAAAAGTGGCGGTTTAGTGCTCCGCAGACACATTTGTGGTTAATCAAAGTTTGGTTCTCCGCATCAACATTTGTGGTGAAAATCGCCACCTTCGCCAAGCCCGAAAACGTCAGTCTGTGAAAAAACCTCCGTTTATTACTTCAAAAATAGCTAAATTATTTCAATAATACGGGAGGAAATTCGTATATTTAATAATGCAACACATCACAGGAATAGCCCGCAATCAAATGGTTTTTACAAGTTTAGAAGATTCGATTTCTGAAGATAATTCGGTTCGGTTTGTAGATGCCTTTGTTGAGAATATCGATTTAAAAGCATTAGGTTTTGAACTGCAAATGCTAAAAACGGAAGGACGACCGAGTTTCAGTACGCAAACATTTCTCAAAATCTATTTGTATGGTTATCTGAATGGACTTCGGAGTTCACGGAAACTCGAAAAAGAATGTGTGCGCAATATTGAATTACAATGGCTTTTATTTGGACTTGTACCCAATTACCACAGCATTTCTGATTTTAGAAAAAACAATCCGTCGGGTTTAAAAAAGCTGTTCAAAGTATTCGTTTCTTTTTTGAAAGATGCAGATCTAATTGCTGGAGAAACCATCGCCATTGACGGTACTAAAAGTAGAGCGCACAACAGCAAAAAAGCCAATTTTAATCAAAAGAAAATTGATAAACACTTGGCTTATATTGAAGAGAAAACACAGCAATACCTGGATGAATTGGCTCAGAATGACGAGAAAGAAAATAGCATGACAATCACTAAGATTCAGGAAAAGATTGAAAGATTAAAGAAAAATAAACTCGGCTACGAAGTCTTAGAAGAAAAACTAAAAGCAAGTGGCGAACCTCAGATAAGTACTACCGATGAAGATTCACGAGCACTGTTGGTTCAGGGGCAAGTTGTAGAAGTAAGTTATAATATTCAAGCCGCTGTTGATGCTCAATATAATTTGGTTGTGGCTACACACACCATTAATCGTAATGATCGTAATGCTTTGAGCGCAATTGCAATTGAAGCTAAGGAGAATTTGGGAATTGAAACATTCACTGCTTTAGTTGACAAAGGTTATCACAATGGTCGGGAAATCACCCAATGCAAAGAGCAAAACATTATCACCATTGTTGCGCATCCAGATCAGGGAAAAAGCAACGAAAATGGCACTCAACCAGATTATTTTGTTTCAAAATTCATTTACAATACAGACGATGACACTTACACTTGTCCGGCAAACCAAGTTTTAAAAACGACGGGACGATGGCACAAGAAAACCCGCGATAGAGACAGCTACGACTTCAAAAAATACCGAACTCCAGCTTGTAAAGAATGTCCTGTAAAATCACTTTGTACGAGCAGAACAGGAGGCCGAGAGATTGATAGAAGTCAATATGCCGATGCTGTTGCAGAAAACAATCAGCGCTACCAAGCTAATGCGCAATTATACCGAAAGCGGCAGGAGATCAACGAGCATATTTTCGGAACAATCAAAAGGCAGTGGGGCTACAATCACACGAATTTAACGGGACTTGAAAAAGTAAATGGTGAACACAGTTTAATCATGCTGGTGTATAACATCAAACGTGCGATAAATATTCTTGGAGTTCCGGAATTAATTGCCAAATTGAAGAACTGGAAGTCACCTTACAAAGCGAAAGGTTGTTTTGTTTTTAGACAGACTTGTTTTGCGTTTATTTTAGCCCCATTGGAAAATACATTATCAATTGCAGCATAAAAAATAGCCGATCTTAAAACGCATTTATTGAGGTGTGGAAGGTTGGTTTTCTTAAGGAATTACTGGAAAGCTGAGTTTATTCACAGCCTGACGTTAGCGGTAATTTTACAACGACACGAAAATAAATGACAACTACATATGAAAATACTTTTACTAATTTTTATTTTAACTTTAAGTTATTCTTTAAAAGCGCAAAATGACCCTGAATTATTTCCTGTAAATGACCGAAAAGTTGGTTTCCTGGGGTATTATCTTGCAGATGGAACTAACGTAGTTAAAGGTCAGTTCTGTACTGCAGGTTATAATATTGATGGGTATTATATGGTTTCAAAGGCAGAACACGAATATTACGAAGATGGTAGAAGAAAAGAGAATCATATTCCAAATACAGAAAAATTTGGCTTGTTAAACTCCAAAGGAGAATTTATTATTAATTTTAGTGACAATTACAACTTCGTTGGAGTGGAAAAGGGATTGATATACGTAATCCGAAATAATTTTTACGGCGTCGTTAATGATAAAAATGAAATATTAGTACCAATAGAATACGAAGAATTGGATATTAAAAAACAAGGGGTTATAATTGCTAAAAAAAACACTAAATATGGTATCATTACAAAAGAAAACAAAATTTTAGTTCCATTTATTTATGACAATATTTTTAGTTTTGCTGAAAATGAATTGGCAAACACGTTCTACGTTATTGTTTCAAAAGACAATAAAAATGGTATTATAGATAAAAATCATAAATTTATTTTTCGACTTCCAAAAACTGATTTAGTGTTTGTAACCGTAAAGTCTATTGGAATTAAGAAAGGAAACAAATATAATTTAGTTGACCATAATCTAAAAGCAATATTGCCTAATGATTTTGAAAAAATGTATTTAATAGATGTTGAAGGAACAGGAATTTATGCAACAAGTAACGGTTATGGATATTACTTTGACATTGATGGGAAATTATTAAAAAAAGAGAAATTAATTGAAGAAGGAATGAAAACAGGGTATTAAAAAACTACCGCTAATAACTAAGCTTTCGTTTTGTCTGAAAGACAAGAAATGAAAGCCTGTTAGATCCTTTCGCTACGCTCTGGACAGGCTCACCTCCGGTGGCTTTTCCTCCCCACTTGGTAACCTTATGGAGTTATCGTTTCTAGAATTTAGGATAATAGAGCAGTTTTTTAGAAGGACTGCTTTTTTTGGGAACTGAGGTGAGGTTTTTTCAGGCACTCACGGGCTTTTTTTTACTTTTAAGATATAAAATCCCTTACCCACAAAGTTTATTTTGCAGACGAGGCATTGAAAACGGCAAGAAAATCCTGAGGCGGTCCTCGTTGTCCGAAAAGTGCGATGGTGATTAAATTTCCTTCCTTGCAACACCGGCATTTTCTGAGCAGAGTTTGAGGTGCAAAAACAGTTCTTTTCACTTCTAAACTTTCTTGTAAATCCTGAAGTTTCCCGCGTTTGCAGGAGCTGCTTAAAATTCCGTAATGCCTTATTCTTACAAACCTTCGAGGCAAAATATGAAGACTAAATCTGCGCACAAATTCAGTATTCGATAAGGTCATTTCCTTTTTTTTTACCGCCTTTTCTGTAATCTTTGTACCCAAAACGAACTTCATGATCCGTAACTTCTTTGATGCGGTGGTTGCTGATGGCGACTTTGTGGGTGTATCTCCCCAAGTATTCGATCACCTGTTTCGGGCCGCCAAAAGGTCTTTTGGCATAGACGACCCAGTTTTTGGTAAAGAGTTGATCTATTAAATCCTGGTCTTTAATTCCGGAAGCTCTTAATAAAGCCACGAACTTTGCGCGGAAAACTTTGCTCATCGCTTTTACACAGAAGAGATATTTATCAGATTTTATCTTCGCCCGCCATTTGCCTTGTTTATTAATTCCGCCACCTGGAACAATGCAGTGCAAATGTGGATGAAGACTCAGGTTTTGTCCCCAAGTGTGCAAAATCGCAAGCATTCCCAGTTGGATTCCCTTATTTTTACCAAACTGATTTAAAGTTGCCCAAGCCGCTTCAAATAAAGTTTTGTACAATAATGCCGGTTGAGAGATCGCCAAACCATTGAGTTCTTCGGGAAGCGTAAAAACCACGTGGTAATAACTGCACGGCAATAATTCCTGTTCGCGTTTCTGAATCCATTCTTCTTTTTTATGACCTTGACATTGCGGACAATGCCGATTACGACACGAGTTGTAACTGATGGAAAGATTTTCGCAACCATCACACGCATCAATATGACCACCCAAAGCAGCAGTCCGGCAATACGATAAAGCCCGAAGCGTTTTCTCCTGATGAACCGTAAAATTCTGAGCCGATAAATTGATTTTGCGAAGAACGTCGGCAACACTTCCGCCTTTACTTCGGGTTTGCATTTTTGCTGCATAAAGCGAAAACGGTATCCAAAGGGCTGTGCGGTTTTTGATCCGACAACTGACAGACATGAAGGTATTCCATGGTGGATTCAATTCTTTCATGACCCAAAAGTTTTTGAACCATAATGATCGAAACACCATCTTCCAATAAATGCGTGGCAAAGCTGTGTCGCAAAGTGCGAGTATGAACGTCTTTGGTAATTCCCGCTTTTTTTGAAATCGTTTTGATGACCCATTGAACGCCTCTTTGACTGTATCTGGAATCGAAGTCCGGTCTATTTAAACTTACCTGATCAATCTCTTCAATATTTCTATTTTGATTTCCATTGAATAAATATTGAGTCGGATTTTCCACGGAAATAAAGGTTTTAAGTCCCCGAATTAAATGTTCGGATAAAGGAACATAACGGTCTTTTTGACCTTTACCCTGAACAACATGCAGCATTTGTCGGTCAAAATCAAGATGATGAAGTTCGATATTCCTCACTTCCATACATCGAAGTCCACACCCGTAAATCAGACCGATGAGCAGTTTGTGTTTCAGTAACTGCGCCGTTTGAAGCATACGCCAAACTTCCTGACGGCTTAAAATAGTCGGCAGTTTTTTGACTTTTGGAATGGCTGGAAGATGTAGAAAATCGTAGGGTAAACCTTCTGCTTTTAAAAGAAACCGCAGTCCAAAAACCGTGTGTTTAAAGTAGGTTTGAGAAGGTGTTTTTGATCGCTGTTGAAGTTCAAAGAGATAATCTTTGATGTCTTCCGGATCTAATTCCGTAGGGATTTTACCGAAATGAAGCGCTACGGCTGCTACATGCCTGGAATAATTATCAAAGGTTCTGGGACTTTTTCCTTGAATTGAAATATTTCTTTCGAAACGTTGTATCAGTTCCGAAAAACCAGTAACTTCGCTTGAAGCGCGATTCAAAATTTTGTTCGTCCTTAAATCCTCCGGAGATTTTTTTTTGTAGCCATTTTAGAGATTTTATTTTATGTTATGATCAAACAAAGTTAATAAAACAGCCTCAGGAAAAGCTACCGGAGGTTTAGTTCAACATGATATTTCTACTAGCGGGTATGAAGTTTTCATTGAAGATTTTAGCGATTAATCAAGTTTTCAGTAAGTAGAAAGTTTTCGTATTTTTAGCCCGCCTGCAGAAATACCCAAAGTTAGCAGAAATAGTAAAATGAAAGACCGATACAAAAAGAATCTTTTTTTTAATGGTAAAAACGAATATTCAAATTCTTACCAAGCCCAAATATTTGAAGACAAAATATTAGAAAAAGAAAATATTACGTTAAATCTTTTTTCTGTAGATTTTGATAATAATATTTCCACTAAAGAGAAGAAAAAAATAATTGCTGAATGGTTAGAAACTTTACAGATTTTGAACAGAGTAAAATCTTTATCAGTAAGACATAAAGTTGACAGTACTTTCTTCAATGCAATTTGTCAAATTAAAAATCTGGAGAATTTAGAGATTTGGAATTCTAACATTACTGACATATCTCAAATTTCTAAATTAATTAATCTAAAAAGATTGGATTTAAAAGGTTTCTCTAATCTGACTGATCTTTCACCTATCAGTAAAATTCAAAATATTCGAAAATTATCAATCGAAAAATGCTTTAAGATAGACAATTATGAACATGTTTCAGAGTTAAAAAATTTAAATGGATTACAAATTAATGGAGACATGTTTGCTCCTAAAAAATCAAAATTAAATAATATAGAATTCATCAAATTCTTGAATAATTTAGAGCATTTAGATTTATTAAACTGTAATATTTTAAGTAAAAATTTCACTCCGATTGCGGATCTAAAAAATATAAGAAGATTAGATTTGGATTCTAAAATTGACGAAGAGGTGAGAAATTCGATTTTGGAAAATAATAAAAATCTTGATTCTGGATTTTTTATAGATTGGGATTTTAAAAACAAAAAATTCTATGCCGAAAAGGAATGGTAAACAACTACTTCTGCTAATAAATAAGCATTCGTTTTGTCTGCAAGACAAGAAATGAAAGCCCGTTGAACGGAACCTCCGGTGGCTTTTCCTCCCCAGTTGGTCACCTTATGGAGTTATCGATTTTAGAATTTAGGATATTAGAGCAGTTTTTTAGAAGGACTGCTTTTTTTAGGAACTGAAGTGAGGTTTTTGAAGCACTCACAGGCTTTTCTTTACTTTTAAGATACAAAATCCCTTACCCACAAAGTTTATTTTGCAGACGAAGCATTGAAAACGGCAAGAAAATCATGAGGCGGTCCACGTTGTCCGAAAAGAGCGATGGTAATTAAGTTTCCTTCCTTACAACACCGGCATTTTCTGAGCAAAGTTTGAGGTACAAAAACAGTTCTTTTCACTTCTAAACTTTCTTGTAAATCCTGAAGTTTTCCACGCTTCCAGCAGCTGCTCAAAATCCCGTAATGCCCTATTCTTACAAACCTTCGAGGCAAAATATGAAGACTAAATCTGCGCACAAATTCAGTATTCGATAAAGTCATTTCGTTTTTTTCGCCGCCCTTTCGGTAATCCCTGTAGGCAAAACGCACTTCCTTATCCGTTACTTCTTTGATTCGGTGGTTGCTGATGGCGACTTTGTGGGTGTACTGCCTAAATATTCGATCACCTGTTTCGGGCCGCCAAAAGGTCTTTTGGCATAGACGACCCAGTTTTTGGCGAAGAGCCTGTCCATGAGATCAGCATCTTTAATTCCACAAGCCTTTAATGAAGCTGCAAACTTCGCCCGAAATACCTTGCCCAAAGCCTTTACCGGAAAAAGGTATTTATCGGTTCGTACTTTGTCTTTCCATTTTCCCTGTTTATTAGTGCCTCCACCGGGAACAATGCAGTGCAGGTGCGGATGAAGGCTCAGTCCACACCCGTAAATCAGACCGATGAGCAGTTTGTGTTTCAGTAACTGCGCCGTTTGAAGCATACGCCAAACTTCCTGACGGCTTAAAATAGTCGGCAGTTTTTTGACTTTTGGAATGGCTGGAAGATGTAGAAAATCGTAGGGTAATCCTTCTGCTTTCAGAAGAAACCTAAGTCCATAAACCGTGTGTTTAAAGTAGGTTTGAGAAGGTGTTTTTGATCGCTGTTGAAGTTGGAAGAGATAATTTTTGACCTGTTCAGGATCCAATTCGGTGGGTAAAGTTTTAAAATGCAGCGCAATTGCTGCTACATGCCTGGAATAATTATCAAAGGTTCTGGGACTTTTTCCCTGGATTGAAATATTTCTTTCGAAACGTTGTATCAGTTCCGAAAAACCATTAACTTCGCTCGAAGCGCGATTCAAAATTTTGTTCGTTCTTAAATCCTCCGGAGATTTTTTTTTGTAGCCATTTTAGAGATTTTATTTTATGTTATGATCAAACAAAGTTAATAAAACAGCCTCAGGAAAAGCTACCGGAGGTTTAGTTCAACACGGTATTTCTACAAGCGGGTATGAAGTTTTCATCGAAGATTATCGCGATTAATTCAATTTTTAGAAAGTAGAAAGTTTTCGTATTTTTAGCCCGCCTGCAGAAATACCCAACCGTTGTGCGATATTTTACAAAACATCGTATTAAAATTAAATTCTCTTAAAATATTAATGAAAAATATTCTTTTAGAAGTCTATTACTTTATAAAAAATCCGACTGACCAAAGAATCGAAAATTGGACTTTCAAAAAAAATGTAAAATATATACTCGTTATTTTATGTTTTGAACTTGTTATTAATGCATTAATATTTTTTCCTCTAATATATTTTTTGAATAAAGTAGAACCTATTTTATATGAAATAAGAATAGATTATAATAGTAACACTTTCTTACAAACATTATTAATCACAGCCTTTCTTGTTCCAATTGCTGAAGAGATGATTTTCAGATATCTATTGCGTTACAATAAACTTTTTTCAAAAATTATAGATAGAAATAAATGGAATTTTTTATTTAAAATTCTTGTTTATATATCCATAATTCTTTTTGGATTTGTACATAGTAGTAATTTTGAAAACAGTTCCACATTTTTTTACTGTATTTTACCAATTTTAGTATCTACACAATTAATTGGAGGAATTTTTCTAACTTTTTTAAGAGTAAGATTTAATATTTTAACTTCTATTGTTTCTCACGTTTTATGGAACGGAATATTAACAATTATACCAATATTAATATCCATATTCGAAAAACCATACGAACATATGACAGAGGATTATAAATTAAATATTGAATATTTGAATTATAACACAAGTAAACCACAAAAATTCCAAATTGATTCTACTTCTAATAGAATTTTTAAAATAGCTATCGAAGAATATTCTTTTAACCATATTTTAGACTCTTTATGTCAGTACGAGAGAAATAGAGATGATATTTTAATCAATATGAAAATGGAATCCAAAAAAGGTTTGACTAAGGAAGAATTTAAAAAGTTGTTATTGGATTACGACAAAAGCGAATTACATTAAAAAAACATCGCACAATAACTAAGCTTTCGTCTTGTCCGCAGGACACGAGATGAAAGCCTGTTGAACGGAACCTCCGGTGGCTTTTCCTCCCCACTTGGTAACCTTATGGAGTTATCGTTTCTAGAATTTAGGATAATAGAGCAGTTTTTTAGAAGGACTGCTTTTTTTGGGAACTGAGGTGAGGTATTTTCATGCACTCACCGGCTTTTCTTTACTTTTAAGATATAAAATCCCTTACCCACAAAGTTTATTTTGCAGACGAGGTATTAAAAACGGCAAGAAAATCCTGAGGTGGGCCACGCTGTCCGAAAAGCGCGATGATGATTAAATTTCCTTCCTTGCAACACCGACATTTCTTAAGCAAAGTTTTCGGTTTTACTTCTATAATCTGGATTTTTAAATCTGATTGTAAATCCTGAAGTTTTCCGCGTTTCCAGGAGCTGCTCAAAATCCCGTAATGCCTTATTCTCACAAATCTTTTGGGCAAAATATGAAGACTAAATCTGCGCACAAATTCAGTATTCGATAAAGTCATTTCCTTTTTCTGACCTTCTTTGCGATAATCTTTGTACCCAAAACAAACTTCATGATCCGTAACTTCTTTGATGCGATGATTGCTGATTGCAACTTTGTGAGTGTATCTTCCTAAATATTCAATCACCGATTTCGGACCACCAAAAGGTCTTTTCGCATAAACCACCCAGTTTTTGGTGAAGAGTTTGTCCATTAAATCCTGGTCTTTAATTCCGGAAGCTCTTAATAAAGCCACGAACTTTGCCCGAAAAACTTTGCTCATCGCTTTTACACAGAAGAGATATTTATCGGTTCTTACTTTCTTTTTCCATTTTCCATTGTGATCAATTCCACCACCTGGAACGATGCAGTGTAAATGAGGATGAAGACTCAGATTCTGTCCCCAAGTATGCAAAATCGCAATCATTCCCAACTGGATCTGTTCTGTTTTACCAAACTGATTTAATGTTGCCCACGCTGCTTCAAATAAGGTTTTGTACAATAATGCCGGTTGAGAGATCGCCAAACTATTGAGTTCTTCGGGAAGTGTAAAAACCACGTGGTAATAACTGCACGGCAATAATTCCTGCTCGCGTTTCTGGATCCACTCTTCTCTTTTATGACCTTGACATTGCGGACAATGCCGATTACGGCACGAGTTGTAACTGATGGAAAGATTTCCACAACCATCGCACGCATCAATGTGACCGCCCAAGGCAGAAGTTCTACAATACGACAAAGCGCGAAGCGTTTTTTCCTGATGAACTGTAAAATTCTGAGCCGACAAATTGATTTTACGAAGCACATCAGCAACGCTTCCGCCTCTACTTCGGGTTTCCATTTTTGCTGCACAAAGCGAAAACAGTATCCAAAGGGCTGTGCGGTTTCTGGTCAGACAATTGGCAAACATGAAGATATTCCATCGTCGATTCTATTCTTTCATGACCCAAAAGTTTCTGAACCATAATGATCGAAACGCCATCTTCCAATAAATGCGTGGCAAAACTGTGTCGCAAAGTGTGCGTATGAACAACTTTGGTGATTCCGGCTTTTTTACTCACCGTTTTGATGACCTATTGAACGCCTCTTTGACTGTATCTGGAATCAAAATCTTTGGTGTGCGTTGTGGAAGTATCAATCTCTTCAATATTTCTATTTTGATTTCCATTGAATAAATATTGAGTCGGATTTTCCACGGAAATAAAGGTTTTAAGTCCCCGAATTAAATGTTCGGATAAAGGAACATAACGGTCTTTTTGACCTTTACCCTGAACAACGTGCAGCATTTGTCGGTCAAAATCAAGATGATGAAGTTCGATATTGCGCACTTCCATACATCGAAGTCCACACCCATAAATCAGACCGATGAGCAGTTTATGTTTCAGCAATTGGGCAGCTTGAAGCATGCGCCAAACTTCCTGACGGCTTAAAATAGTGGGCAGTTTTTTGACTCGTGGAATAGCCGGAAGATGCAGAAAACTGTAAGGTAATCCTTCTGCTTTTAAAAGAAACCGCAGTCCATAAACCGTATGTTTAAAATAGGTTTGGGAAGGTGTTTTGCTGCGTTGTTGAAGTTCGAAGAGATAATCTTTGATGTCTTCCGGATCCAATTCGGTAGGGATTTTACCGAAGTAAAGCGCTACGGCGGCAACATGCCTGGAGTAATTATCAAAGGTTCTGGGACTTTTTCCCTGGATTGAAATATTTCTTTCGAAACGTTGTATCAGTTCCGAAAAACCAGTAACTTCGCTCGAAGCGCGATTCAAAATTTCGTTCGTTCTTAAATCCTCCGGAGATTTTTTTTGTAGCCATTTTAGAGATTTTATTTTTGGTTGAATAAAAACAAAGTTAATAAAACAGCCTCAGGAAAAGCTACCGGAGGTTTAGTTCAACACGGTATATAAAAAATAGCGGGTTCTGTGCTAAATTGAAATTTTGGCATATTAACAAAATTAGTTAGTTACCGAAAGTTCTCGTTTTTTTCGCCGCTACTTTTCATATACCCAAACGTTGTGGTGCATTTAAGAAAAATTCGTAATAGCATTAAAATTTTAGAAAATAAAGTAATTTTAATAACAATACTTGAGAAATATAACAAGATAAACTGACCGAATTAACCAATGAATAAAAGAACTCTCGAAGAACAACGAATTGAATTTTCAAATCAAAAATTTCTCGCTACACCTTTAGCTGGACTAATAGTTTGGACAATTATAGGGTTTGTTGGAATATTTTTCTCTGATTTTATAGTAGTTTGGTCAATTTTTATTGGAACAGGTAGTATTGTATATTTAGCTATGTTTATTTCAAAATATACAGGCGAGGATTTCCTCGACAAAACAAAACCAAAAAACGAATTTGACAAGCTTTTCTTTTTTACGGTTGGACAAGCACTTTTAGCTTATTCTATTGCAATTCCATTTTTTATTATAGATTATTCTTCATTGCCTATGACAGTCGGAATTTTGACAGGATTAATGTGGTTGCCATTTTCTTGGATAATTAATCATTGGGTTGGAATTTTCCACGCAACTTTCAGAACGACAATAGTTCTTGCACTTTGGTATTTATTACCCGAATATAGATTTATTGCTATACCATTCGCAATTGTACTGATTTATATAATAACAATCGGAATTTTGAAAAACAGGGGAAATAAAGAAGAAAGTGGGAATAAAAACGCACCACAACACAATATATAAGCTATGGCTTGGTCAGTCCTCACTTGGAAAATCCTGCGGATTTTCCAAAGCCAGTTTTTATCAGGAAAGGTCTGTGCCGAAACACGCCACAGCTCATACACGAAACGTCAGGCTGTGAAAAAACTCAGCTTTCCAATAATTCCTTAAGAAAACCAACCTTCCACACCTCAATAAATGCGTTTTAAGACCGGCTATTTTTTAGGCTGCAATTGATAATGTATTTTCCAAAGGAGCTAAAATAAACGCAAAACAAGTCTGTCTAAAAACAAAACAAGTTTTCGCTTTGTAAGGTGACTTCCAGTTCTTCAATTTGGCAATGACACTATCCCGCAAAGTGTGTAAGTTAAAAAGTTAGGGCTTGGGTTTTATAATCTGAGCCTTTCTTCAAAAATAAGCATAAATTGGTTTAAAACAATACCCCAGTTTTGAATGGGCATGGTCCATTTCTTAGTTGCTTCTCTGAGAGCAAGATAAACGGATTTTAACACTGCATCATCTGTCGGGAATGACATTTTGTTTTTGGTATATTTTCTTATTTTTCCGTTCAGATTTTCGATTAAGTTGGTGGTATAGATGATCTTACGGATTTCCAAAGGGAAGTCGAAGAATACCGTCAGTTCATCCCAATTTTCCCTCCAGGATCTGATGGCGTAAGAATATTTGGATTCCCATTTTTCGGCAAAGTCCTTTAATGCCGCTTCTGCAGCCTGTTTATTTGGTGCGGTATAAATGTGCTTCATATCTGCTGTGAAGGCTTTCCTGTCTTTCCAAACAACATATTTACAGGCGTTTCTGATCTGGTGAACGACGCAAATCTGGGTTTGTGACTCAGGGAAAACAGAACGTATGGTTTGGGTAAATCCATTGAGATTGTCAGTAGCAGTAATCAGGATATCCTCTACGCCACGGGCTTTAAGATCAGTTAATACACTCATCCAGAAGCTGGAACTTTCATTTTTTCCAAGCCACATTCCCAAGACTTCCTTTCTGCCCTCGCGGTTCAGGCCCACCGCCAGATAGATGGTTTTGTTGATGACTTTGGAATTTTCCCGAACTTTAAAAACGATACCATCCATCCACACAATGAGATAAAGATCATCCAAAGGACGGTTCTGCCAGCTCACCATTTCACTTGCTACTGCACTGGTAATGCGGGATATAGTGGAAGTAGAGACCTCAAAATCGTACATATCCCGAATCTGTTCTTCAATATCGCTTACGCTCATCCCTTTTGCATAAAAAGAGATGATGACGTTTTCCAAGCCTTCGATTATATTATGTCTTTTAGGAACTAAAGCAGGTTCAAAATCCCCATTGCGGTCTCTGGGAACCTTGATTTCAGATTCTCCAAAAGAGGATTTTATTTTCTTGATTCCGTGACCGTTGCGGTAATTTCCGTCTTTGGTCTTTTCATGCTTTTCGTTGTCCAGATGGGCATCGAGTTCAGCGTTTAGCATGTGCTCTACGGCACTTTTATGCAATTGTTTGAAGAAAGACGTCAAGTCTTCTCCACTTTTAAAAGATTTGTAAAATTCTTTGTTGCTTAATAATTCTTCTTTGTCGATCATAGCTGTATAAAGGTTTAAAAATAGTAAAAAGTTATTTCCGGAAAATTTCCGGGCTTGTAAGGGCCCGAAATTTTTCAGAATAACTTTTCAACTTACACAGTTAGTGGGATGCTACCGGCAATTAATTCCGGAACTCCAAGAATATTTATCGCACGTTTGATGTTATACACCAGCATGATTAAACTGTGTTCACCATTTACTTTTTCAAGTCCCGTTAAATTCGTGTGATTGTAGCCCCACTGCCTTTTGATTGTTCCGAAAATATGCTCGTTGATCTCCTGCCGCTTTCGGTATAATTGCGCATTAGCTTGGTAGCGCTGATTGTTTTCTGCAACAGCATCGGCATATTGACTTCTATCAATCTCTCGGCCTCCTGTTCTGCTCGTACAAAGTGATTTTACAGGACATTCTTTACAAGCTGGAGTTCGGTATTTTTTGAAGTCGTAGCTGTCTCTATCGCGGGTTTTCTTGTGCCATCGTCCCGTCGTTTTTAAAACTTGGTTTGCCGGACAAGTGTAAGTGTCATCGTCTGTATTGTAAATGAATTTTGAAACAAAATAATCTGGTTGAGTGCCATTTTCGTTGCTTTTTCCCTGATCTGGATGCGCAACAATGGTGATAATGTTTTGCTCTTTGCATTGGGTGATTTCCCGACCATTGTGATAGCCTTTGTCAACTAAAGCAGTGAATGTTTCAATTCCCAAATTCTCCTTAGCTTCAATTGCAATTGCGCTCAAAGCATTACGATCATTACGATTAATGGTGTGTGTAGCCACAACCAAATTATATTGAGCATCAACAGCGGCTTGAATATTATAACTTACTTCTACAACTTGCCCCTGAACCAACAGTGCTCGTGAATCTTCATCGGTAGTACTTATCTGAGGTTCGCCACTTGCTTTTAGTTTTTCTTCTAAGACTTCGTAGCCGAGTTTATTTTTCTTTAATCTTTCAATCTTTTCCTGAATCTTAGTGATTGTCACACTATTTTCTTTCTCATCATTCTGAGCCAATTCATCCAGGTATTGCTGTGTTTTCTCTTCAATATAAGCCAGGTGTTTATCGATTTTCTTTTGATTGAAATTGGCTTTTTTGCTGTTGTGTGCTCTACTTTTAGTACCGTCAATGGCGATGGTTTCTCCGGCAATTAGATCTGCATCTTTCAAAAAAGAAACGAATACTTTGAACAGCTTTTTTAAACCCGACGGATTGTTTTTTCTAAAATCAGAAATGCTGTGGTAATTGGGTACAAGTCCAAATAAAAGCCATTGTAATTCAATATTGCGCACACATTCTTTTTCGAGTTTCCGTGAACTCCGAAGTCCATTGAGATAACCATACAAATAGATTTTGAGAAATGTTTGCGTACTGAAACTCCTTCGTCCTTCCGTTTTTAGCATTTGCAGTTCAAAACCTAATGCTTTTAAATCGATATTCTCAACAAAGGCATCTACAAACCGAACCGAATTATCTTCAGAAATCGAATCTTCTAAACTTGTAAAAACCATTTGATTGCGGGCTATTCCTGTGATGTGTTGCATTATTAAATATACGAATTTCCTCCCGTATTATTGAAATAATTTAGCTATTTTTGAAGTAATAAACGGAGGTTTTTTCACAGACTGACGTTACCAGCAATTTCATCCAAAACCTCGTAAATGCAACAAATTTTTAGAATTTTAATAGTTTCAATCTTTCTTATTTCTTGTGCTTCAAACTCAAAACTTGAAATTGGAAACCATGTCGAGAAAATTGATGGATTAAATATAAATTATGAAGTCCGTGGAAAAGGTCCTATTATGTTGGTTGGACACCCGAGTTCAGGAAAAATCGGTTATGAATTAACATTAAAACCACTTGAGGATAATTTCACAATAGTTTACTATGATTCTCGTGGAACTGGAAAATCTGATGCCCCAACTAAAATTGAATTTTACAAACCAGAATATTCAGTAAAAGAAATTGAGTTTTTAAGAGAGAGAATTGGCGCAAACAAAATTTGGCTTTTTGGGCATTCTGACCAAAGTGCGATTGCTCTACAATATGCAGTGGAATATCCAAAAAATATCGCAGGGCTCATTTTATCAGGAACAAGTTTAGTTGGAACTCAAAACGAATCCATTGAACGAAGGAAAAATTCTGAAAAAAAAAGAATAGCAGAATCTAAATGGTTTGCAAAAGTCATTGAAGATTGGGACTATATGGTTGCAAAAAATACAACTCTTGATAAAAACGGAAATGACCTTTCTACTGCAAAGACAAAATGGTGGACATATAATGAGAAAACCTCGCAGAATGTGATCCCTATTGTATCAGAAATTACAAAAGCAGGAAGAAGAAAACCTGTTGGAAATGAATATTACCTAGAAACTAGTGATGAAAGAAAAAAATATTTGGAAATTCAGAAGAAAGTTAGGTTCCTTAAAACTAAAGTCTTGATTATTAACGGTAAATACGACACAAATAATCCAGAGGAGTTTGCTGAGGAATTACATTTTTGGGTTCCCAAATCCACGTTAGTAATCATAGACAAAGCCGGACATTTTCCGTGGATTGAACAACCGACTGAAACATTTAAGGAAATAAAAAAATGGTTTCGTGAATAAAAGAAACTACAGGTAACATATTTCTACAAGCGGGTATGAAGTTTTCATCGAAGATTTTATCGATTAATTAAGTTATTAGCAAGTAGAAAGATTTCATATTTTTAGCCCGCCTGCAGAAATACCCAACCGTTATGCGACATTCCCCACATCAGAATCCGATTAACTTCTCAAGCTAACGGAATTTTTTGTGGTAATTTTGTTAACTAAAAAATTGGACGTTAGTCGAGATTATGAAAAAAATAACAATACTTATTTTAACTTTTATTTTAGTGGCATGTTCCACTAAAAAAAATACGCTGGAATCAAATAACAAAAATGGAAATTTTGTTATTAACAAGGACAGTGTAAGTATAATTACACCATATATCGAAATAAAGGAAAGGTCAAATTTTTCATTTATTGAGCATCCTGACAAAAGGAAAAACTTAACAGATTTTACAATTCAAACTTTGGAATCAGAATATCCAAATGCAGAATATATTGAAATCCCTTTTCTATTTAAAGATTATAGAACAATCAATTCGTCATTAGAAAGAGGAATTAGTTATAAAACTGAAAATGCCCCAACTGAACTTCTTACGGACAAATATGAAAATTCAATTTTTATATCGATAAATGGTTATTTCGGAGATATAAACAGAGGAGTTATGATGTTGTATGTAATTGACAATAAAAATAAAAAGTGGAAAATGATTGAAAGATATGTTTATGATAATAGTCCTTTAGAAACAGACAAAACCAAAAAAAGAATCTTGAAATCATTAGAAAAACTAAAATAACGTTACACAACAAAGTATATAAGCTATGGCTTGGTCAGTCCTCACTTGGAAAATCCTGCGGATTTTCCAAAGCCAGTTTTTATCAGGAAAGGTCTGTGCCGAAACACGCCACAGCTCATACACGAAACGTTACCAGCGATTTTAATAGCCGTTTCCAAAATAAAATTTGCCTAATTGAAATTAATGTAATTACTTTGTGATAACAAAATATAGAATTATGGAATTATCTGTTATAAATATTGGAAACTCGAAAGGAATTAGACTTTCTAAAACTATTCTTGAAAAATATAACATTCAGAACAAAATTGAAATTATCCTCGAAAAAGGTTTTATAATTTTGAAACCTAAAGCGGAACCAAGGAAAGATTGGGAAGAAGCATTTAAAGAAATGCACGAAAACGGAGACGATCAACTTTTAATTGATGATGTTTTTGAAGACGAAAATTTTGACGAATGGAATTAAAACAATATCAAATTGTACTGGTTAATCTTGATCCAACAATTGGAAGCGAAGTTAAGAAAACAAGACCATGCCTTATTTTTTCGCCAAATGAAATGAATAAATATTTGCAAACGATAGTTATTGCACCTATTGGAAGCAGTTCCAAAAATTATCCTACCAGAGTTGAAATTAAAGGAAATAAAACTAAAGGTTGCGTTATGATTGACCAAATAAGAACTGTTGACAAGCGAAGAATTTCAAAAATTTTTGGAGAATTGTCTGAAAAAGAAATTCAAAAAGTAAAAAGTGTAATAAAAGAAACATTTGTAGATTAAAAAACCACAGGTAATAACTAAGCTTTAGCTGCGCTCTGTTCGGCTGTGCCTCGAGTCGTTTCGCCTGAAAGACAAGAAACCGAAGGTTCGGCGAAGCCAAATGAATTGATAAATCACTAAGACCTTTAAAAAATAGAAATTACGAAGTAAAGCCTGTTAGATCCTTTCGCTACGCTCTGGACAGGCTCACCTCCAGTGAGCTTTTCCTCCCCACTTGGTAACTTTATGGGGTTATGATTTTTAGAATTTAGAATAGTAGAGCAGTTTTTTAGAAGGACTCAGGAACTTTATCAGCAATTAATTAAGTTTTGCAAGTAGAAGTTTCATTTTTTTATCCTACTGGCATAGATACCAAAGCGTTAGCTGCATGAAAAAAAGCCAGTGTAGGATGTAATGATTTCCCGTTGCTAATTGTTTTAATATAGGGAAAAAATTTATTTACAATTAAAAATTTTACTTTCAACAATGTTTAGATTAATTAAACTGCTTACCTTATTAGTGAGCTTAAATATTTCTGCACAACAAGAAAATTTAAAAATAAACGGTAAGCTTACGAACAATGATCATCATAAGATTTCATCAGCTGAAATTTATCTTTTTACTGCAAATAATGAACTCGTAAGAACCACCATTGTACAAAATGGGAATTTTGAATTTTCCCGACTCAAACCCCGTCAATATTACCTGCAAATTGTATCAAATGATATCACACAAAATGAACCCCTGTTTCAGCTTTCCTCCGATCTTACTTTTAATATAATTCTTAAAGAAAAAATTTCCAATCTTGAAGAAGTTCAAATTGCAAGAACTAGAAATATTTTCAAGGTTCAAAATGGAAATATCAATATTGAGATCGCAAATTCCTCTTTAAGTAAAGTTTCAACATCCACAGATCTATTGGCCAAATTGCCTTTTATCTACGTAGATGCAAATGGAGAAGGTTTGTCGATGGTAGGCAAAGGCAGTCCACTTTTGTATATTGATAACCAAAAAGTTGATTTCAATGTTTTGTCTGCCTTATCTGTTGATGAAATTAAATCTGTTGAAATCATCAGAAATCCTTCAGCAAAATATGAAGCAGCAGGAAAAGCGGTGATCAAAATTATATTAAAAAACAGTAGAAAAGAAGGCTATAAATTAACGCTGAACGAAACAGCTGTATTCAACAAACGTTTCAGCAATAATTTTTCAGCCAATTTTCAGCAGAAAAAAAATAAAACCGAATGGAAACTAAATGCTGCTTATAATCAAATACAACATTGGGAAAGCAATGGTTTTGATTATTCTGTTCCCGGCAAAAATATTAAGTCGGACTATATCATTACCTCAATTACCAACCGTCCACAAGTCATTTTAGGCACCAGCTTATATCAGGAATTGAATGATGGAGATAACTTAACATTTACCGTAAATGGAAATTTAAGGCCCGATAAAGGTGATAATAATACGGTCACGAACTATGAAGTTAACGGACTGAAATCTCAAATATTAACATTAAATCCGCAGGACAGAAAAAGAGCGACTATCAATTCTATTTTTAATTATAATAAGCAATTGAAATCTATAAACGCTACTATTTTCACAGGTTTGCAATATACGCGGGAAAGCAATAATGTAGATCTGGACTTTTACAACAATATTGATAATTCTGGGTACAATTTTAGCCAGTTTAGAAAACAAAAATATGCAGTGAATGCTTATTCGGGAAGAATTGACATCGAGAAAAAAATTAAGGAAAACTACCAATTGGGAATTGGCGGTATTTTTACCAAAGCAGATGCCACGACCAATAATGTTATTGATTATAGAAACACAAAACCTTTAGAATATTTTAAATATTTTTTTAATGAAGAAAATTTTGCTTCCTATGCAGAGTTTTCAGGTGAAAAAGAAAAATTAAGTTTTAAGGGTGGCATTCGTTTGGAAACAACATCCGCAAATGGTTTTTACCAGATCTTGAAGGAGAAAAATATTTCCAGACATTATGTCGATTGGTTTCCGAGCGCAGAATTATCCTTTAAACAAAATGAGAATTACATCTATACGCTAAACTTTAAAAAAAGTATTGACAGACCGGGTTATAGTGATCTAGCTTCGGGCGGTTTATACAGCAGTCCATATGTTGAATATCAAGGGAATCCAGATCTTTTGCCCTCTTACACCAACGAACTTTCAGCAAGCATCAACTTGAAAAAATGGGCAATAAATGCTTCTGTGTATGAAAGCAAAAACCCCATAGGCTTCGGACTTTTTTATAATGAAAATGAAAATATATCAAAGTTTACTACCAAAAATTTTGACAAAGAAAGTGGGGCAAGTTTAGGATTGGATGTTCCATTTGAATATAAAATTTTAACTTCCCAGAATAGTTTATCCATCAATTATTCAAAAACAGAAGACCGTCTTGCAGTTATAAAACAATCCACACCGTATCTTTATCTCTATACAAATAATACGATAAAACTTGGAAAAGGCTTTAATTTTCTTTTAGATGGCACTTGGATTACCAAAAGAATGCAAGGAATTTATGAGTACAACAAAATGGTATTATTAAATTTGGGATTGACTAAATCAATTTCAAATTTTGACTTCACTTTGCGTTACAATGATGTTTTCAATCAAAATACATTTGTCCAAAAATTAAGTTATGACAAAATCATAACGAAAGGCAGTTTTTATGGAAATACGCCAACTCTTTCTGTAGGAATAAAGTACAACTTTGGAAAAGTTTCAAATTCAGAATATAAAGAGAAGCAAATCAATGAAACTGTGGACAGGATTTAATGCAAAAATTGAAAAGCAGATGCAGATTTTCAGTGGGAAGCAAATGAGAAGTTAAGTAAACTTCTAAAACATTACGGTGAAAAGATGCCTGATTATTTTGGTGGTGGATTCATAGACGAAAAAGGAAATTTAGTTATAAATATTAAAGGAAAATTGGAAAATGGTAAAGCAAAAGTTATAAAAATTATAGGAAGTAATAAAATCCGATTTCAGAGTACAAAGTATTCGAATAAGGAATTGAATAATATTATGGATTATCTAAATAATTTTGCACAAAAGCCTGAAAAAAAAAATAACATCTAATCTCTCCGGCTGGTCACAAATGGAAGATCATATTGAAGTTTGCTTTAAAAAAATGGATAAAAATAGTGAAGCAGATTTTAGAAAATATATTTCAAATTCAGAGGCTATTCGTTTTAGGGAATGTGGGGAATTCCAATTTAATTAGTTTTAGGCGCAAAAATGAACTAAAAACTGTGGCTAAAGAAGGTATATCTGACACTGTCCCGCAAAGTGTGTAAGTTGAAAAGTTTAAGACTTGAGTTTTTTATAACTTGAGCCTTTCTTCAAATATAAGCATAAATTGATTTAATACGATTCCCCAATCTCGAATCGGCATTGTCCATTTTTTTGTTGCTTCTCTTAAGGCAAGGAAAACTGACTTTAAAACCGCATCATCAGTAGGAAAAGACATTTTATTTTTAGTATATTTTCTTATTTTTCCGTTGAGATTTTCTATTAAATTGGTGGTGTAAATGATTTTACGGATTTCCACCGGAAATTCGAAAAATACCGTTAATTCATCCCAATTATCTCTCCAGGATTTGATGGCATACGAATATTTAGATTCCCATTTTTCTGCAAAATCATTTAAGGCGGCTTCTGCGGCTTGCTTGGTGGGAGCGTTGTAAATGTGTTTCATGTCGGAAGTAAAGGCTTTTCTGTCCTTCCAAACTACGTATTTACAAGCATTTCTAATCTGATGCACCACGCAGATCTGAGTTTGAGATTGTGGGAAAACACTGCGAATAGTTTGGGTAAATCCATTGAGATTATCCGTTGCAGTGATCAGTATATCTTCTACGCCACGTGCTTTTATGTCAGTTAAAACGCTCATCCAAAAACTGGAACTTTCGTTTTTTCCAAGCCACATTCCCAGAACTTCTTTTCTTCCATCCCGTCTTAAACCAACGGCAAGATAAATGGTTTTGTTGATAACTTTTGAGTTCTCACGGACTTTAAAAACAATTCCATCCATCCAAACAATGAGGTATAAATCCTCTAGTGGCCGATTTTGCCAAGCGACAATCTCACTGGAAACCGCATTGGTAATCCTGGATATTGTGGATGTTGAAACATCAAAATCATACATTTCCTTGATCTGATCTTCAATATCACTTACACTCATTCCTTTGGCATAAAATGAGATGATAACATTTTCCAAACCTTCAATAATATTATGCCTTTTGGGAACTAAGGCTGGCTCAAAAGTACTTTCCCTATCCCGCGGAACTTTAATTTCATCTTCGCCAAAAGAGGTTTTTATCTTCTTGGTTTGATGGCCATTGCGATAATTTCCGTCTTTTGTTTTTTGATGTTTCTCGGTATCCAGATGGTCATCTAATTCGGCTTCGAGCATATGTTCTACGGCTCGTTTGTGCATTGTTTTGAAGAAAGAGGTTAAATCTTCTCCACTCTTGAAGGATTTGTAGAAATCCTTGTTGTTTAATAATTCTTCTTTGTCGATCATAACTGTATAAAGTTTAAAAATAGTAAAAAGTTATTTCCGAAAAAGTTTTGAGCTTTTGAAGGCTCAAAATTTTTCAGAATAATTTTTCAACTTACACAGTTAGTGAAACACTACCGTATATCTATTAGCGGGTCGGAAGTTCCTATCATGAAGATTTCTGCTAATTGTTCAATTTGTTATATTTACAAAGATCATTTATAAAAAGTCCCCGCCAACAGAAATACCCAACCGTTAGCGGTCAGGCTAAAAGACAACCCGTAACAGAATGGAATACTTAGTAAAAGACGAAATATTAGAATTGAAATATCAACCAGGCAAAGGTGCGTGGACTTACCATATCCAAATTCCAAACACGAAACACATAGTTGGAAAATGGGGTTCAATGAAAGTTTCAGGCACTATTGACAATTATAAAATTGAAAGTATCAACCTCGCAAAACTAGGTGACGAAGACAAACTAATTTCCATCAACGACAAAATCAGAAAAGCGATAAATAAAAGCGGTGGCGACAAGGTTACAGTGACACTTTGCCTATTGACTACAAAAGAACAAATTACCGAAAAAGAAATCTTAGAAACATTCAAAGGAGAAGGGGTTCTGAAAGCCTTCAAAAAGTTGACTAACGAAGAACAAAAAGAAATTATTGGAAAAATTGCTTCTACCAAATCGGAAGAAAAACAAATTAAAGTGATTTTGAAATTTATTGACCAATTAAGTAAAAGCAATGATTAAGCAGACATCACTTGACTTCCTTTCAAATCTTAAACTAAACAATTCAAGAGAATGGTTTGAGCAAAATAGGGACTTGTACGAAAATTATAGAAGTGACATACTTCA
The DNA here is from genome assembly GCF_003860585.1 of Kaistella carnis. Taxonomy (NCBI): domain Bacteria; kingdom Pseudomonadati; phylum Bacteroidota; class Flavobacteriia; order Flavobacteriales; family Weeksellaceae; genus Kaistella; species Kaistella carnis. Next base: position 1,454,562 of record NZ_CP034159.1, read on the forward strand.
ATTGACTGAAAATCTTTTGAAAGAATTATCCAAGATTGATAACGCAATTTTACAAGCCAACTTAGACCCTAAAAAGTGCTTGACGAGAGTAAACCGAGATTTAAGGTTTTCAAAAGATAAGACACCTTACAAAAATTATGTCTTAATTGTTTTTAACAAGAATTACCCGCAGCCAAACAAGGCAGAATATTTTATTCACATAGAACCATAAAATTGTTCGGTTGGTGGTGGAGTTTGGCAGACAACGCCTGAGTATTTAAAGAAAATTCGTCAAGAGATTGATTATTCATTTACAGCCTTCAACAAAATCATAACCACTTCTGAATTTCAAAAAACATTTCCTAACGGAATACAAGGTGTTGGAAAACTCAAAAAAATGCCATACGGCTATGACGATACTAATCCGGCAAACGAACTTCTGAAAATGAAAGGATTTTGCACCAAAGAACCGCTCAATGACAAGGTATTAACAAGTAAAGACTGTATTAAAACTGTAATGGACTTTTACAAAACAACAAAACCAATTATTGACTACATAAACAAAGCAATTGAGTATGACGAATAAAAAGCCCGAACCGCTAATAACTAAACTTTCGTTTTGCAAAAGCGGGGGCTTCATACTTCTATGACAGTGAAGTGCTAAATTCAAACTTTGTGCATCTAATGAAGTTTAGTACTGAAAATCCCCGCCTTCGCAAAGCGGCAAAACGTTAGCTGTAAGTGTCCAAAAAATCACGTATCAAAATGAAATATTACTTTTTTTTTCTAATCATTTTATCTTTAAATTTAACTGCTCAAAATTTTGAGAATTCAATTAAAAAAACAGAGAAATTAGTTGAGAAATTTCAAGACAAAAATAAAATTCCAGGGATTGCTGTTTCAATTTCCTATAAAGATAAACTTATCTATTCAAAAGGATTTGGAGTTTCAAATTTAGAAACAAAAGAACCAATTGATCCGTCGAAAACAAAATTTAGAATTGCAAGTATGACAAAAAGTCTAACTGCATTAACTATCGGAAAATTAATGGAAATGGACTCCATCGACATTAATAAAAGTGTATATTCATACCTGAAAAAATTACCCAAGAAAAAATATGACTTTACAGTTAAAGATGTTGGCGGACATTTGGCTGGAATTATAAGAGTTCCATCTGGAGAAAGATACGATTGTAAAAATACATATTCACAAGCGGATTTTTATAACTCTTTTGAAAATGATGATTTACTTTTTGAACCAAAAAAACAATTGAGTTACAGTAATTACGGATATAAATTGCTTGGTTTGATAATTGAACAACAATGTGGAGACAATATTACAAATTGTCACCGAAAATTAATTTTAAATAAATTGAATCTTGACAATATAACTCCCGATTCTAAAAATAACGAATCTTTAAACAATAATTTTTACATTGAAGAAAAAGGACAAAATGTTTTAGCTCCTTGTCTGGATTGCACATTCAAACACGCTCAAGGTTGTTACATTTCTACATCTGAAGACATTATTAAATTAGCTAATGGAATAATTTATAAAGACCGATTATTAAAAGAAGAAACGATTAAAGAACTCATTAAAACTCAAGAAACACTTGATGGAAAAAAAACAGGTTATGGGTTTGGTTTTTCTTCAAGAAGAGATTTTTATGGGAATTATTATTTTGGACATAATGGAGGTTATCAAGGAACGACAACAGAATATAGAATATATCCAAAAGAATCACTTGTAATTACCGTTTTGACAAATAAAAGTGGAGATTTTAGATTAGATGATTTGTTAAATGAAATAGGTTTTCAATTTATTGAGCAAATTAAATAATAACACCTACAGCTAATAACTAAGCTTTCGTTTTATCTGCAAGACAAGAAATGAAAGCCTGTTGAACGGAACCTCCGGTGGCTTTTCCTCCCCAGTTGGTAACCTTATGGAGTTATCGTTTTTAGAATTTAGGATATTAGAGCAGTTTTTTAGAAGGACTGCTTTTTTTGGGAACTGAGGTGAGATTTTTTGAAGCACTCACCGGCTTTTCTTTACTTTTAAGATATAAAATCCCTTACCCACAAAGTTTATTTTGCAGACAGAATTTGGGTAACGAAAAGAAAATCCTGTGGCGGACCTCTTTGTCCGAAAAGGGCGATGGTGATCAAGTTTCCTTCCTTGCAACACCGACATTTCTTAAGCAGCGTTTTGGGTGTTACCTCCGGGATCTTGATCTTTAAATCGGATTGCAGAGCATGGAATTTCCCACGTTCCCAGCTGTACTTTGAAGCATTCGCCAGATTTCTTCACGGCTTAAAATAGTGGGAAGTTTTTTCACTTTTGGAATCGCGGGAAGATGGAGGTAGCTGTAAGGCAAGCCTTCGGTTTTTAGCAAAAACCGCAGGCCGTAAACGGTATGTTTAAAGTACGACTGAGAAGGGGTTTTTGATCGCTTTTGAAGTTCAAAAAGGTAATCTTTGATGTCTTCCGGGTCTAATTCGGTAGGGACTTTACCGAAATGAAGCGCTAAGGCTGCAACGTGACGGGAATAATTATCAAAGGTTCTGGGACTTTTTCCTTGAATTGAAATATTTCTTTCGAAACGTTGTATCAGTTCCGAAAAACCTTAACTTCGCTTGAAGCGCGATTCAAAATTTTGTTCGTCCTTAAATCCTCCGGAGATTTTTTTTTGTAGCCATTTTAGAGATTTTATTTTATGTTATGATCAAACAAAGTTAATAAAACAGCCTCAGGAAAAGCTACCGGAGGTTTAGTTCAACAAGCTATTTCTACAAGCGGGTATCAAGTTCTCATCGAAGATTTTAGCGGTTAATTAAGTTTTTAGCAAGTAGAAAGTTTTCGTATTTTTAGCCCGCCTGCAGAAATACCAAACCGTTATCTGCAATCCCCCTACCATGAAAAACAGTTGAGTTTTCGTGCTAACGAAGAAAATAATCCCACCCAAAAGCAATTTTTTTTACCTTTATACTGCTCCTTGAAAAGACCGGTTTAAGCAATGGTGTTTAAAAAACCCGTCTGCAATTCAGGTAAGATTGCACAAAAGTCTTTGGTAGTAATACTTCAGACGGTGTTAGTTTTTAATGGTGAGTCCGCCAAAAGCAGATATCCCGATCAGAATAATTTCAAATTTAGCAAAGTGCAATCCTTGGAGTTTTTATTGGTTTAATTTAAAAAATTAAGACATGGAAATTAAGAAGCAGATTTCACTCGAAGTGGTACATCCCAATGCGTGTGGAATAGACATTGGCAGCCGCAGCCACTGGGCAGCTGTAGGGCAAAATGCGCAGGATGTAAAAGAATTTGGGGTGTACAGCCAAGATCAGCTCGAGATGTGTAACTGGCTACACTCAAAAGGTGTTACCTCCATTGCAATGGAATCCACCGGAACTTACTGGCAAAACCTATTTTCCACTTTGGTGGGCCAGGGTTTTGAGGTGATTTTGGTGAATGGCAGACAAACCAAAAACATCAAAGGAAAAAAGACCGACATTAAAGATTGTCAGTGGATACAGAAACTGCATTCTCTCGGGCTTTTGAGTGCCAGTTTTTTGCCAGATTCGGACACGGATACTGTACGGACCTATTCCAGACACCGGCAGAATCTGCTGAAGCAATCCGCATCATGCGTCAGGAGAATTCAAAAATACCTTCGGTTGATGAATATGCGGTTAGAAGTCGTGGTAAGGGATGTAGTTGGTCTTACCGGATCATCGATTATTGAGGCTTTTTTAAATGGTGAGCATCAAGGTGAGGACTTGGCAAAACTCCGTCATTATAATTGCCGGAAATCAGAGGAAGAAATTGCAAAAGCCCTCCAATTTAAGGGTCGTAAAGATTATCTTTTCGCTTTACAACAGGAATGGAACTCCTATAAACACCTTCAACAGCAAATCACAGAGACAGATTTACAAATTGATCAACTGCTGAAAGAACTCATCGATAAAGACGACCATAAGAAACAGCATACCATTGAAAAAAAAAGCACAAGCGAAAAAACAAAAATGCGGTAAGCCAAACGGATATGAATTTAATTGCTTACCAATACTTCGAAGGTGTAGATCTGATGGCTATTGAAGGGGTAAGTCAGGGATTGATTATGACCCTTATTGCTGAAATCGGATTAGACTTTATTAGGAAATTCCCCACTGCTAAACAGTTCACGGCATGGCTTAGGCTTGCGCCAAACAACAAGATAAGCGGCGGGAAAGTCTTGTCTCATCACATTCCAAAAGGAAGTTCAAGACTAAAAATTGCTTTTCGAACCACGGCCAATGCCATAGGGAATCTGAAAGAAGGCTGGCTTGTTGACTTCTTCAAGAGGATCAATTATAAAAAAGGACGAGCCACTGCTGTGACTGCCTTGGCCAGAAAACTGGCAGTCATTATTTGGAATACGCTGGTGAAAGGTCAGAACTACAATCCACCAACACAATACCTTTTCCTTGACGAAAAAAGAAAGATGGGAATGGTAAAGAGGATTCAAAAACAAATTACTAAATTTGGTTTGACTAATGAAGATCTAAGTTTTATAACCAACTGATTTTCAATAAATAAAATTAACGTTAGTCAGAATAATATTACGACCATGCAACAATGAAATTACCTGACGACATAGAAACAAATATCTTACTACGGAACAACTCTCCGATGGATGACTTTTTGGGACTATCACCGACTGAAATTCATCATTTACTTTACGACACATTTGGCGACAAATCTCCAATTCAATTTCATGAAGGTATTGACGGCAAAACCCTCGACCAAATTCCTATTTTTAGAATTGTAGAAGATTATTTGAAAATAATTCAACGTGACAAACAAATTAAGCTGACACCTCTCGGAGCATTACCGAAGAAAGTAATGGTAGAACTTTACGACAAGAGATATTTGCTCGAAGAACATATAGAAAACGGCATAACTAAACTTTGGAGAGAAGAAGACAGTATTTCCATCAGGAGTGCAAGACTGACAGTCGAACTTGCAGGACTTGTAAAAAAAATATCAGGTAAACTAACTTTGACAAAAACAGCAACCAAACTTCTTGAGACTAACAATCGCTTACAAATATTCAAACAGTTTTTTAAAGCGTTTACAGACAAGTTTCTTTGGAGTTTTAATGACGGTTATCCGGAACAACCAATCGGACAACTGGGTTGGGCATTTTCAATAATTATGCTTGACAAATATGGCGACCAACCACAAACGGTTGACTTTTATGCTGACAAATATTTAAAAGCATTTCCAAAATTCATTACGTTTTTCCAACCTGACTACTCTACTCCTGAAAGACAATTTTTTAGATGTTACGGTGTTCGGACTTTTGACAGATTTTTACTTTGGTTCGGTTTCGTAACAGTTGATAAACAGAAAATATTTTTAGATTTAGACACTGATAAATTTAAACGAACAGATTTGGTGCAAAATATTATCAAAATTGACGACCAATGATAATGGACAGAGAAAGAATTACTGCTGCTAATAACTAAGCTTTAGCTTCGCTTTGTTCACTTCGTTCGGGTCGTCTTGTCCTAAGGACAGTAGATGAAAGCCCGTTGAACGGAAGCTCCGGTAGCTTTTCTTGAGCTTCAGTGGATTATCCACGGAAAATTTTAAAGATATTGAAGAGACTTCTAGAAGAATCTCTTTTTTTGGTCGTTTCCATTTTTTAGTAACTTTCTACAATAACGTTAAACTCTCCTAGGAATCGGATGAAATATTTTATGATGAACAAATTCTGATGGGGGAGAACATTACAAAATTGGCTGACTTTCGATGATTAACATTAACGTTATTTAACATCTTTTGTATTTTTAGTTTGATTAGGAAAACCTATTTTTGTTAGAAAGAGTTGAAGAACACTCTTAATAACATTAAAATTTTAAATTATGGAAAAGTTTGCAATATTAGCTAGAGTAGAAGCAAAACCGGGTAAAGAAAATGACGTATTGGAATTCCTAAAGTCAGCCTTACCACTTGCGGAAGGTGAGCCAGGAACCGTAAGATGGTATGCTTTACAAATCGGTCCTTCTACTTTTGGAATATTCGATACTTTCGGAACTACAGATGCAAGAGATGCTCACTTGAATGGTGAGATTGCAAAGGCTTTAATGGCCAATGCTTCTGAATTACTTGCTAAAGAACCTGTACTTGAAATGGTAGATCTACTAGCAGTAAAGTAAGCAATCGAACACAAATTTTTAATACAGTTAAATGGAGCAAGGCATTTCCCCGGCTCCATTTTTTTATATCATTTTGTGAAAGGTTGAACCTTTGCTGTGTATACAAGATTTATCTTGATTATTCAAAGAAAATTTTAATTTCGCATAAAAAAAAGAGACTGAAAACAGTCTCTTTTCTATTCTTAACTATTAGAGTTTTTTAAGTTCTTCTAAAACAGCTTCGCCAACTGCATGAGCAGATTGAGGATTTTGTCCTGTTACCACTCTTTCGTCTACGGTAACGTGTGTTTGCCATAAACCAGATTTTTCAAACTTGGCTCCACGTTCTATTAATTTAGATTCTAATCTAAATGGAACCACTTCATCTAATTTAACCGCAGCTTCTTCTTCGTTGGTGAAAGCATTGATTTTTTTGCCATCTACCAAGTATTTTCCATTGCTGAGTTTAATATTCACCAATCCAGCAGGACCGTGACAAACCGCACTTACGATTCCATTTTTTTCGTAGATTTTTTGTGCGATTACTGCCAATTCTTCATTATCTGCAAAATCCCACATCGTACCGTGACCTCCAGCATAAAGAATCCCCACATATTCATCAGGATTTACTTCTGAAGGCGTCATGGTGTTCTGAATTTTATTTTGATAATATTCATCTGCCAAAAATCTTTCATTAACCTTATCATCTGGAGTATTTCCATAATACGGCGGATTTCCACCTTTTGGACTCACGAAATCTATTTCGTAACCAGCATCTACTAATACCGCCCAAGGATGCGTAACTTCACCTAAATAATAACCGGTAGATTCACCAGTGTTTCCTAATTCGCCGTGGCTCGTAACCACGAATAATACTTTTTTGCTCATTCTGTTAGATTTTATTGTTTGTGCATTTATCATATTAATCCCTAAAAAAAGAATACAACCCGTTAAGAAAATAATCTTGGATAAAAACTTGTTGTGATTCATTTTACTATTGATTTTTAATGATTTGATAGTGCAAAGGTAAATGCACCTCTCCACAAACAACAGGACCTACCTCACAACTTTTTTGTGACCTACATCACATTACACCGAAAGCCGACTCAAGGTTTCTCTGGAAACACCTAAATATGAAGCGATTAATGTTTTGGGCAATCGTTGTAAAAGTGTGGGATATTGAGAAATAAATTGTTCGTAGCGTTCTTTGGCATTGCTATTCAGCAGAGACAAAATTCTTCTTTGGAGTGCTATATAACCATTATTAGACTTTTTCCTGAAAAAATGTTCTATTTTATGCATATCTGCACAGAGTTTCTCTCGGTTATAGAGAGACAAAGTAAGTACTTCGGTAGATTCTAATGCATCAATGGTAAAAGTAGCTTCCGTTTGATTAAAATACGCCTGATAATCGGTAATCCACCAATCTTCCATTGCAAATTGCATGATGTGCTCTTTCCCTTCTTTATTCAGGTAAGATGCTTTTAACAAACCATTCATCACAAAATAATCATTTTGTACGGTATCTCCTTCTTGAATTAAAATCTGATGCTTTTTAAATTTTTTCAAGGTAAAATGAGACAGGATGTACTCGAACTCCTGGTCAGTTAATGGCGTAATTTTCTCAATTTGACGTCTTAAAATCTCACTCATATTTTTATCATTCTAAATTGCAAACAAAAGAATTGTTGCCTCCAAATGTAAACTATTGAAACCAAAAAATCCATCACTCTTGATGGGCTTTTTAAATATGGTAGATGGAATTCTTATGGATTGTTGGAGAAAACAAAAGCTATAGAATGATATCTTGGTCGGACCTATTTTTGTGTTTGTGGATTGTAAAAATCAATTGATAAAAGAAATCCGAAAAAGCAGTTTATCATTTTACTGAAACAACAAATAAATATCGCAAAAAAGTTTTCAGGATCTGACGGAACTAATGCCTCATACAACTCTATTTTTACTGTTAATTCTTTAGCCAAAACTATCACAGCGATGATTGCATTGAAATTGGTAATCTTAGGAAAATGGAATTTTAACGAACCTATATAAGTATACCATCCATTAAAATTGTCTCGCAGTTGAAATAAAAATTTTATCTCAAAAAAAAACACGTCGTATAATAACTAAGCTTTAGCTTCGCTCTGTTCACTTCGTTCGGGTCGTTTTGTCTGCAGGACACAAGATGAAAGCCCGTTGAACGGAAGCTCCGGTAGTTTTTCAGCAGTATGATGGTTCTCTTATGGGGATATCGTTTTTAGAATGTAAATACGTATATAAGTAGTTTTCATCGAAAATTTTAGCGATCAATTGAATTTTTTAGCAAGTAGAAAGTTTTCGTATTTTTAAACCACTTGCAGAAATACCAAAACGTATCTGCAATATTTCACCAAACTATGTGTAAAGAATTATTTGACAAATTACGCGCTGATACGGCTGAGCTTTATAAGAGTTATCGTTTAAATCATTTTAGCTTATTTTATATTCACAAATATTATGTAGAAAAAAGTAACGAGCATACTTTAGAAAATTTTGTAATTGAAGATAAAATCAATGAATCAGTTCGTTTCGATGGTGAGAATATGATTAAGGAAACTTTTGATAATGGTAAGTATCAATTTTTAGTTTCTTCATCAGCGATTGTTAATTTTTATCAAATATGGGAAGATAAGTATCGAAAAAAGATCTCGAAAGAAGTAAATATTGATGTTATCAACAGTGAAGTTTATTACGAACTTAACAAACTAAGACAATCAATTGTACATAACAGTCATAGACCAACCCCGGAATTTAAAAAAGTTGCAAGTAATTTTAAATTCATATTAATAGATGATAAATTAGAACTTACTGTAGAGGAAATTCATAAAATCTATAAAATATTACTGCAGGAAATTGATGATTTAGAAAAAAAGTACTGCAGATAACATATTTATACAAGCGGGTATCTAGTTTTCGTCGACGATTTTAGCGGTTAATTTAGTTTTTAGCAAGTAGAACGTTTTCGTATATTTATCCCTCCTACAGAAATACCAAACCGTTACCAGTAATTTTAGAAATGAAGAAATTAACCAGGAGGAAATTTATAAAAACAGGAATATTAGCCACAATTGGATTAGTACTTTTGGACTCACTTTGGTTTGAAAAATATTTAATTGACTGGAATTATTTTGACATCTCAAAATCGGAAAAGAATAAGATAAGAATCATACAAATTTCGGATTTACATTTAGATCAATTAAGATACTTTCACAAATCTATTGCGAAAAAAATAAATTCAATGAAACCCGATTTAATATTCATCACCGGAGATTCTGTTGATAAAACAGAAAAAATAGAACATTTGAACTTATTCCTTGAATTAATTGATAATTCGATTAAAAAGTACGCTATAACGGGAAATTGGGAATATTGGGGAAATGTTAATCTTGAAGAACTTAAAAGTGTCTATTCGAAAAATAATTGCGAATTGTTAATAAACGAGAATAGAAATGTTTCAATAAGAGATCGTGATATAACAATAATTGGAATTGACGATTTAATTGGCGGCAATCCTGATTTCGGAAAAGCGACTGAAAATCTAAAAGATACTGAAACAAATATCGTTTTATCACACTGTCCCGAACAAAGAGATATAATTGCAAAACAAAAAGGAAATTTAAATATTGATCTAGTTCTTTCTGGTCATACTCACGGAGGACAAATTACATTTTTAGGAATTGTTCCTTTCAAACCTCAAGGAAGTGGAAGATATTTAAAAGGTTGGTATAAAGACTCGGAACCAAAAATGTATATTTCAAAAGGAATTGGAACGAGTATTTTACCAATTAGATTTGGGGCAAGAGCAGAAGTGGTAGAAATGGAAATATAAAAACTACTGGTAATAACTAAGCTTTCGTCTTGTCCGCAGGACACGAGATGAAAGCCTGTTGAAACGGAACCTCCAGTGGTTTTTCCTCCCCAGTTGCTCACCTTATGGAGTTATCGATTTTAGAATTTAGGATATTAGAGCAGTTTTTAAGAAGGACTGCTTTTTTTGGGAACTGAGGTGAATCCTTCAGAGAAATATTTTAAACAACATTAAAGCTTGGTTATAGACCCGGTCGAATTTTTCGGTATTTTCTTTTCCCGGATCAAATATACACTCAATAAAATCAATATCCCACCCAATGCATACCAAATGGTAAACTGTTCATTATCCAGTACACCCCAAATCACTGAAACTACCGGTATTAAAAGTGAAATCGTACTTGCAAAAACAGCAGAGGTATCCTGAACAAGTTTGAAAAATAAAAACATGACCAAAGTGGTACTTATGACCGTTAAAAATACCAGATAACCTAATGCTGTGAGTGTTTCGTTTTGGGTATAATCAATATCTGTAAAAAAACCTGAAAATCCTAAAATCAAAAGAGACGGCACCATCCAAACTGTATAGATTCCTGTTGATATATCGGTCGATTTAATGTGGCTTAGTTTTTTTTCAATAATAAGAGCTGCAACAGCGTACAATGCCGAACCTATCGTTAATAAAATGGTATAATAAAGATGACTTTCGCCAGTTCCCGAATTAGACGAATATACTAAAACAATAGCACCTACAAAACCAATTATTGCTCCCGCGTATTGAATCATCTTATTTCGAATTCCAAATAAAAAAGCACCTAGAATGAGTGTAAAAATAGGGTCTAATGCATTAATGATTCCTGCTAACGAGCTGCTTACACCCTGTTGTGCAATGGGAAAAATAAAGACGACCAAAAAGTTGCCAAATAAACCGGAGAGGGCAATCCAAAAAATATCCTTTTTCGTCATTTTTTTCAAGGCGGGGAATCCAATAAATGATAAAATAAGTCCTGATAATCCCGCCCTAAAGGCTCCAATTTGATAAGGGTCAAAGACTGGTAAAGATTTTTTAATAAGGATAAAAGAAGAACCCCAGGTTATGGATATGATAATGAGTAAAAAATATTTGTTCTGAATGAATTGCCTCATAAATAGGTTGAATTTTTGTTAGATTGGCAAATTTAATTTTTTTTATTTGGTAGCGGGTTTACCAATGTCGTTTAATTAGTTTTTTTCTCTTCGATTTCAGATATTGTAACCCTTTTTTCGATTAATAGGTAGAAATTCTCTGCCTCTTGTCTCTACCCTAACACTTTTATACACCTTATCATTTAATCATTCCACCAGAGAATAAAATCATCAATTTTCGCATTTAAAGGGATGCTGTTGGTGTTTACGCTTTTAGTTTTAGCATTCCACCAATCTTTGGATAATTTGGATTTTGCAATAGAAAAACTCGCATGAATTTCATTTACAGTGAGCACAATGTGCCCTTCGGTAGGTTCAATTTTAGTTATAGGATATGCCTTTTTAATATCAGCATACGTTGAATTTTTGCTGATTCCTTTTTCGGTTTTAAAAAAAGGACTGTTGATCAAGACTCTGTTGATTTTTTGATTCACCTTACCGGTATCTTTAGGGCTTAGTGTAAAAAGAAGTTGGCTATCAGGGCTGGATATTTCGTAATTGCTATAAACATCATCTGCAAATTCGCCGTGTTCAACTTTTTTGTTAATCTGGGCATTAGGGATGGTCTGCAATACTTCAGCAATCGTATTTTGATTGGTATAAGCGCCAATGCTGTTTGCCGCAACCCTGTTTTTAAGGTACTTTCCTGCCAGTGAGCCGCCACCCCCGCAATACTGCATCATCGCAAAACGCTCATCAAATTTTTCAGTAAATACGTCTACTCCTAAATTGTCGTGAGAAGGAGCAATGTACATCAAGACTGCTTCATTTTTTGCCAGATCCTTTTTACCCGCAATATTCACCCACAGCGTATCTTTTTTCAACATTCCGATACCGGAAAAACGGCAGTTCTCTTGGTCTTTTACGGGAGATGACGAAAAAATAATTTCATATTGCTCCCCTTTGGGAATAATAGAAAGGGTCTCCGTATAATTTCCTTTTTCCTCATGATAAGTTTCATACACCCCTTGGTAGGAAAACTTCTGTTGCTTCTTTAATTGGTACAACGCTTTCAGACTACCGGTATTGGGTTTCATATCACTTCCCAAAAGTGTTAATTCATTTTTACCTGTTAAAAAATGCAAAGGCTTTCCCTCTTCTTGAATGGTTAAGATATGGTCTTTGATGGTATAGTTTCCTTCAGAAGTAAAAGCAGCATCTGCTTTGCCAGCATAAACGGTTTCATATCTAAAAGTTTTATCCTCATTCAGAATCAGAGAAACCTCAATACCACTACAGTCGGCACAGGGGTAAGTTCCTTTGTAAACTCCCTGATCATCTAAAGCATATTCCGCTGACTGTTGCCCTTTTGGCGTTTCTTGTTTTTTAGCTTTGCTACATGCAGTGAGTGCCAATAAAACGATAATAATATAAAGAAAGTTGCGCATAATTAATTGTTATTTTTAAAATTTCGATTTAGGCATGGGTGTACACAAAAACTGCGCCGCTACACAATTATAAAAAAAAATTATTCATGTAAATTGTACAGTTATAGCGGCTAAAAGGCAAGATTTTTATCCGAGGTAAGGAGATTGCCTAAGATCTTTTTTCGTCACGCAAACGATGTGACTATCTAAACGAGTTTGCACAAAAACCTGAAAATAAAAACTACATGGATAACCTTTAGGTCTGATCGACTATGGAAAATCATGTTGAAGTCTGTTTCGTCAAAATGAACGAAAATAGCCAAAATGAATTTAGAAAAAACATTCTCAATTCTGATGCAATTCGTTTTAAAGAGTGTGGTAGAATACGTTTAGAATAATATCATCTTCAATCTTAAAATAAAATCACTCTCAAAAGGCCGTTTCCAGAGAAACAGCCTTTTCTTTTAGAACAAATTCGATTATTTATACGCTTCAATCGTTTTATTGATCAAGTCGATTTGCTTGTTTATAGTAGGACTGGAAGGATTGGCTTTTAAGACCATCATTTTCTTCGCAAGACCATCTTTCAGAATTTGCACAATCATCATTTTCGCCTGTGGATTATTGCCGATCTGGCCCTTAACCTGCGTTAAAACTTGGGTCAAATTCTCTGTAGCTTTTAAGTTATCGGAACTCATGATCCAGTTGAAACCCTCTTCTGCAGAAGCTCCCAATTCCGGTTTCTGAAATTTCAGGAACGGATAAAATGCAACCGTCGCAGCAATAGCGGGCATTTGCTTTTCAATTTTATTTTTTACAATGATGGGTAAAAGTTCTAAAATTAAATCGTCACTGGCGCCATTTAAATCTACTTTCTCTGCCAACACCACCACTCTTGCCGGATCTACCGCTGCGATTCCCGTAAGTGAATTCGCCTTTACGGAATTGGAAACCGCATTCAATCCTTTTTCGAAAAGTGGAAGGTATTTCTTATCTTTTGTTTTTCCCAAAGCCGCGATTGCAGCGCCCTGAACCAATGTTTTCGGATCATTGGCAGCCAGTTTTTCAACTTCCGAAAGCGCAGCTTTTGCGTGGTCTGTCTTTGATAAATCCAAACCACTCAAAGCTTTCATTCGGATTCTGAAGTTCGAATCTTTTAAAGCAGCGATCAAAGTTTTTAAAGCAACCGGATTTTTAGAAACCTGATCCACTGCATTTTCTACGGCTTTGTATCGGCTCAAAAACTCTTTAGAATTCTGATACTGCATCAAATATTGCTCCGGTGTTTTGGTATCGGTAAACTCTCCCAACACTACTCCGTCTGCATTAATATTGACTAACTCAGGATTTTTACTCACCGTAAAAGTAAAATCATTCTTCTCTTTGGCACTTACCCATACGTTTTTACGGGAAGGCTTTCCATTTTCATAAATGTCGATCGCCAAAGGAAACTGAAAATTCTTCCCAAGCTGCGTTTGGTTTATGGTAATGGTCACCTGTTTTTTTACAGGTTCAAAAGTTGTGGTGTAACCAACTTTCGGATGTCCACTGTCAAAATACCATTGATTAAAAAACCAGTTTAAATCTTTACCGGAAACTTTTTCTAGAGACAGGCGCAGTTGATGGGCTTCACCCGTTCCATATTCGTGGGTTTTCAAATAATCATTCAGACCTGCAAAAAAAGCATCGTCGCCCAAGTAATTGCGAAGCATGTGAAGAATCGCGCCTCCTTTGTTATAAGAAACGCCATCAAACATATCTTCGCGGGAATGATAATTAAAACGCACCAAATCTTTTGTGGGGCTGGAAGGATCCATCAAATAACCTTGAATCTCCTTCATCATACCATAGTCAGCAAGGTCTTTTCCGTATTTATGTTCGTTCCAAAGGTATTCTGAATAGTTGGCAAACGATTCATTTACTGTAAGGTTGCTCCAGCTTTCTGCCGTAACCAGATCACCAAACCAATGGTGAAACAATTCATGCGCAATGGTACTTTCCCACCTGTTTTCATCAATTAAGTCGCCGGGTTTTTGCTGAGCAGATTCCTGGTGAAGAGTCGCAGTTGTATTCTCCATCGCCCCGGAAACGTAATCTCTGGCGGTGATTTGGGCATATTTAGACCACGGATAGTCGTAGTTTAATCTTTTTGAAAAGAACTCCATCATTTCCGGAGTGTTTCCAAAAATCTGTCTTGCATAAGGTTCATATTCCTTTTCTACATAATAATCCACAGGAATATTTCTCCATTTATCCTTTACAACCGCATAATCTCCTACGCCCATGAAAAATAAATATGGAGCATGTTTTTTATCCATCACCCAGTGATCGGTTCGCAAACCATTGCTTTCTTTGGTTGATGATTTCATTAAACCATTTGATAATGTTACGTACTTATCAGGAACGGTCATGTATATTTCCTGCGTAGTTTTTTGGTTCGTTTTGTCGATGGTTGGAAACCAAACCGAGCTTGATTCTGTTTCTCCCTGAGTCCAAATCTGCGTTGGTTTATCAGGATCAGTTCCTTGAGCATTAATAAAATAAAGACCTTTCGCATCAGTGATTGCGGCGCTTCCCTTTTGTGTTATTTCATTTGGACGAGCCGTATATTTGATGTACACCGTATAATCCTGATTTCGATTGTAGATTTTATCGAGATTAATTTTGAGCATATCATCTTTATACTCGTATTTCAAAGGAGTTTTGCTTCCGTTTTTATCCAACGCAACTTCATGAATCAGCATGGCCTTCGCATTCAAAACCAAAGAATCGGTTGGATAGAAATATGGCGACGCAGTTAACCATTCTTCTCCACCCATTTGTTCTTTTTGGTAATCGAAATTCACTTTTAGTTTCGTATGTTTCAGTTCGGTCATTTTGGTGTGCGACGCTCTGTACACTTCGGTTCTTCCGGAAGTTTCAGTTTGGGCAAAAACATTTCCCGAAAATAAAATTCCGAGTAAACTAATGGAGATGATCAGCTTTTTCATTTATTTATATAATTTGTTATTTTAAAGAATAAACCTTTAAAAGATTTAGGATTTTTTATTGACAAAAGTTTCGAATAAATCATTCACAAAAGATTCATAGTCGCCACTTTTCAACTGTTCTTTACTTTTATTCACCGCTTTTTTCAGATCACTTTCCTCATTTTCATGATTGATGATTTCCACAGATTTTATGCCTTTAATTTGAATTAAAAGCTCCGTCAATTTGCCAAGATCTGCGTTTTCTTCGAGGTTGATTTTTAAAGATTTCATTGAATGATAGGTATATAATTTAAAAGAAAAGTTACAAAAAAAGTGAAGCTTTAACTTCACTTTGGTTTTTCATTTTTTCAAACCTGTACATTTGAAACGTTATCAAAGATTTTGAACTTTGAAAACGTAAATTAAATCGAAACCGGCGCTTTAATTCCGGGATCTGGTGAATAATTTTCTAACGTAAAATCTTCGAAATCAAAATCGAAAAGATCTTTAATTTCTGGATTCAATTTCATTGTTGGTAAGGTCTTCGGAGTTCTGGAAAGCTGTGTATGAACCTGGTCAAAATGATTATTATAAATATGAACATCACCGAAAGTGTGAACATAATCGCCTACTTCTAAATCGCAAACTTGTGCAACCATCATTAATAAAAGCGCGTAACTCGCAATATTAAAAGGAACTCCCAAAAATACATCTGCACTTCTTTGATACAACTGAAGTGACAATTTTCCATCGGCTACATAAAACTGAAACAAAGCGTGACAAGGCGCCAAAGCCATGTTCGGGATTTCCGCAGCATTCCAGGCGGAAACGATTAATCTTCGCGAATCCGGATTTTTTTTGATTTGATCAATGACTTCGGTAATCTGATCAACTACTTTTCCGTTGGCACCAGTCCAACTTCTCCATTGTGCACCGTAAACAGGACCGAGATCGCCGTTTTCATCCGCCCATTCATTCCAGATTGAAACGCCGTTATCATTCAAATATTTAATATTCGTATCGCCTTTTAAAAACCAAAGCAATTCATAAATAATCGATTTCAAATGGACTTTTTTGGTCGTCACCATCGGGAAACCTTTTGAAAGATCGTAACGCAGTTGGTAACCAAAAACGCTTCTGGTTCCGGTTCCGGTTCGATCGGTTTTATCTGTTCCGTTGTCTAAAATATGTTGAAGGAGGTCAAGGTAATTTTGCATTGAAATTAATTTGAAGATGTGATAATGGGCTAATTTGAAAATGTAAATTCTCAGAAAAGATCAGTTTTCAAATTTACCAAATTTTTAGAATTTTTTGCTTAAGATTATTTAAAGAAAATTCTTCTTCTTTTTTCTTTCCGTTTAAGGCTTTGCCTAAAGGACTTTCCGTAGAAATGACAAAGATCTTCTTTCCATTAAAAGTAATATCACCTAATGAAACGGCGATGTAAAAAAATCCTTTATCAGTTTGCACTAAACTTCCCAAACCGATTTTTTGATGAAGATTGGTGTTGAGTGTTTTTAAAGAATTCCCCGCCTGAATATTTTCATTGAGCTGAACCTGAAGATTGTTGATTTCCTGCTGAACCATTTCCCGGGAGGTTTCATATTTATCACCCATCGAACTTTTGGTTTCGTTATTTGATGCTCGAGTTTCAGATATCATTCTTTCTAAAGTTGCGATCTTTTCTGAAAGTCTACCCTGTATAATTTGAAGGATTTCGGATTTGTTCATTTTGATTTATTTCGAAACCCTTCCAGCCTCTAAAAAGCCGAAAGGGTTCTAACATTATTTTTCCATCACTGCATATCCGCCAACCGGCAAGTAAAAACTTTTATCTTTTGCAAAATCTTTCACCGGACCGGAAAAAACATTTTTAAATATTCCGGAAACATTTTCATCATCGATCGTAAAAGAAACATTTTCTTTGGAGAAATTTAAAACCGTTAAGACCTCATCTTTTCCATTCTTTCTAACGTAAGCCATGACTTTATCATCTGCAGAAGTCTTTAGAATTTGAGTTGATGCCACAGGATCGCCACCTCGCAAGGCAGGATTACTGGTTTTTAAAGTCAATAAAGTCTTATAGAAATCGTGCAGTTCATATTTACCATTCCACGGAATTGGATCTTTCTCGAAAAACTCCAGACGTTTGGTCTTCAAAGGTAATTCCTGACCATTATAAATCAGCGGAACTCCATTCCAAGTCACTGAAAATACTGCTAAAGGTAAAGCCAAATCCCCATACTTTTCATACTCAGTTCCATTCCATGTATTTTCATCATGATTGCTGGTAAACCAAGCTCTCATGGAAGAATCACCGATATTAGAATATCTTGTCAACAAATTCTTTAGGTCTGAAAAAGAAACTTTTCCTTCATTGTAGTCTTTTGTTTTATGCATCCAAGTCCAAACGTAACTGGCGTCAAAGACTTTCCCATATTCCGGATTATCGAGTTCATCAAATTCCCCTAAAAAGAAAAGGGGTTTTATTTTCTCTACTTCAGGCCGCGCCTGTTCCCAGAAATCGACTTCAACCCAACTTGCAAGGTCACAACGGAATCCATCAATATTGGTTTCTTTCACCCAAAATTTCATGGCATCGATCATCGCCTGTCGCATTTGTGGATTTGAATAATCGAGTTCAATGATATCATCCATTCCGGAAGCGATATGGAATTTACCATCCTCGTCTTTTAAATAATATTCGGGATGAGATTTGGTCCAGACATGATCCCAGCCGGTATGATTTGCCACCCAGTCGATAATCACTTTGAAACCCATTTTGTGTGCTTCATCTACCAAATGTTTAAAGTCCTCCATCGTTCCGAATTCCGGGTTAATGGCGGTATAATCATGAGCTGCATATTGACTTCCCATGGTTCCTTTTTTGACTTCCTGAGAAATCGGCGTAATCGGCATGAACCACAAAGTTTTAACGCCCATTTCTTTTAAACGGGGCATTTCTTTTTCAAAGGCACGGAAAGTTCCTTCCGGAGTATATTGTCGAACATTGACTTCGTATATATTCGTGGTATGCTTCCACTCGCTGGGTAAATCCATTTTTTTTGTATTTGTTTGCGTGCTGCAGGAAATCACTCCCAAGCCTAAAATTGCTAAAAGCATAAGTCTTTTCATAGGTGAAGATTTAGGGCAAATATATTGTTTATTATTGAAATTTTGACAGCCGTAAAAGCGCTTTATTACTTTTCAAAAGAAGAATAAGCTCCTTTACACTCCTTACTTCCATAAAAAAACCCCGATATTTCGGGGCTTATATTCTAGTGTTGCTTATTAATCCAAATCATCATCAAAAGCATCGTCAATGAAATCATCGTCCTCATCATCAAAGGTTTCGTCATCTTCATCTTCAAAAGCAGTAACGTTGAATTCATCTTCAAAACTTGGGAAATCGTCTACCGCAGGAATTACGCCATTTCTTTTAGCTTTCGCAGCGGTTCTGTTTGGTGCTTTCAATGGCATTTTGCCAAAACGGAAAACCGTAATCGGATAATTAACGGCGGGTTTCTCATCGATCACTTCAACCAATTCGACGAAAAATTCCCAAAGGTCCATAAAACCATACTGAAAGTGAATTTTGTCTCCCGGTTTTTCAAAAACTTCGGTCAGGTAAACATCAGACATAATTTCTCCTTCGCCATCATCACTCATGTCTTCCAGTGGTACAGATCTCATGACCACGCCCTCTTCGTCTAAGATATTAAATAGAGACAAATCTTCTCCCATCAGCGAGAATGCACTCTTGATCCCTAAATGCAGATTCCAAAGCGTTTGTTTGCATTTGATTTCTACATCTCTGAAAATATCTTCTTTGGTGTCTAAAATAATTCGGAGTTTATAAACCATTATTACTTTAAATTTTTACGATTATTTTTTAGTTGTATTTGTTCGGGTACAAATATAAAACAATTGAAATATGGCAAGAAAAATAATGATGTCTTTTTATTTAAAAAGTTTTGCTTACATTTTGGCGCTGCCTTAAATGGCTTTTTGTAGAGAGAAACTAAACTTTGTCCCTTCCAGATACACACTTTCTGCAGTAATGTTTTCCTGGTGTGCTTCCAATATATGTTTTACGATGGCCAATCCTAATCCGGAGCCACCATCATTTCTGTTCCTGCTGGATTCTACACGGTAAAACCGCTCGAAAATACGGGTCAACATTTCGGGTTTTATTCCCATTCCATTGTCCTCAACATCCACTAAAACTTTGGCGTTCTTAAGGCTCGTTCGTACAGTGACCGTTGCACTTTCGCGATTGGAATAATTGATAGCGTTGGATATGAGATTCATTAAAACCTGTGATATCTTTTGGCGGTCTGCATGCACAAACATTTGATTCGATGTCGTTTGAAGGACAATTCGCGTGTTTTTATTCTGAGCTTCCAGATCCAGCAGATCGATCATTTCACGGATGAGTTGATTTAAATCAAATCTGCTTTGGTTTAAAGTAATTTCGCCACTTTCGAACTGATTGATCATATCCAGATCTTTTACAATGTTAAGCAAGCGTTCCAATGATCGGTCAATCCGTTCCAGATATTTATCGCGAATGGACAGATTCTCCACGCCACCTTCCAATAAAGTATCTACATAACCCTGAATGGTGAAAAGTGGCGTTTTCAGCTCATGCGAAACATTTCCCATATACTCCTTACGATACGTTTCCATTTCTTTCATGGTATCGATTTCGGTCGTATTCTTTAAATTCAGATCAGAAAATCTTTGACTTAATTCTTTGAAATTAAGATCAGCTTCTTCATCTCTGATTTCTTCAGGTAAAATGGTGGAAATTTTTTTTATTTGTCTTTTCCCATAAAAATTAAAGAGGAAATCAACGACGAGATAATTAATCACGGCCATCACCACAAAACTAAGGAGCAAGATCCAGTAAAATTCCTGCGCGGTCGTAGAAAATTTCTCTTTCGCTTCATCAAAAATTAACGCCAGCAAAAGCATGACTGCGGTGAGGACAAGGGACGCCAAAAGAGTAAGCCGTTGAAATTTCATGGTGCTGGTCAATCGATCTTAAAAATTGCGAGATTTATAAAGTTACACAACTAATTTATAACCAATTCCCTTTAAAGTCTGAATGGTATGAATGCCCAGTTTCTCACGGAGACGGCGGATATGAACATCAATCGTTCTTTCTCCAACCACCACTTCATTTCCCCAAACTTTTTCTAAAATTTCTTCTCTCTTAAAAACTTTTTCGGTGTTGGAAGCCAATAAATATAAAAGATCAAATTCTTTCTTTGGCAAAAAATACGGCTGACCTGCTTTGGAAACTTTTACATTGTCTTTATCAATAATTAAATCGCCAATGGTAATCATTTTGGAATGTTGACCCACGGTGGAACTCAGTTGCAACAACGCATTTATTTTGGAGGTGAGAATTTTGGGTTTGATGAGTTTTACGATATAATCATTGGCACCCGCCTGAAAACCTGCTAACTGAGAAAACTCCTCACTTCGCGCAGAAAGAAAAACAATCAAGGTTTTTTGCAGTTCCTTTATCGTCCGTAATTCTGTGCAGGTTTCGATACCATCTTTTTCCGGCATCATGACATCGAGTAAAATAAGATCAGGTATAATTTCTTTGGCTTTCTGAATGCCTTCATTTCCATTGTTGGCTGTGGTTACGATATAACCTTCTTTTTCCAGATTATAAGAAAGGAGTTCTAAAATATCTTCTTCATCGTCTATTAAAAGAATTTTCTTCTGATTCATTATTCATTGTTTATCCTTTCAAAATTAATCATTTAAATGATTCCAAAATCAGCAAGAATGAATATTCATATTAAATTAACATTGAAGCCTTTTTGTTAAAACAATCGTAAAATAAAATTAAAACTGACGAAACACCATTTGCAGTCATAATTTCTTCCTTTGTCCCGAAAGAAATCTAACCAAAAAGAAGAAATGAAAATCAGAAAACTGGGTCTTGCACTCGTTATACTAAATGTCTCTGCGACTTACCTGTACGGACAGGTTACGGTAAACGACAGTTTAAGCAAGGAAAGAAAAATTGAAGGAGTAACGATTAAAAGTTCCGCAAATAAGAAATCAGAAAGCGCTCTCTTGGTGGATCAAAAGAAAGCCATTATCCAAAAACAATCAATGGGTTCTGAAGAAATTTCCCGAAAAGGAATTTCAAATATCGAACAGGCTTTGGTAAAAGTGACCGGAATCACCAGCGTTGAAGGACGAGGTTTATTTGTAAGAGGTTTAGAAGACCGTTATAATACTTTGCTAATTAATGGATTGGGCTCACCATCAAATAATCCTTTTCAGAAAATCATTGCTTTGAAACAATTCCCAACCGATGTTGTGGGAAAACTGAATATCTACAAAACTTTTAATTCTAATCTATATGCGGATTTTGCGGGAGCGACTTTCGATATTGAAACTCTAACTTACGAAAAACCATTTTCTAAAATTGAATTTGGAATAGGAGTGAATACTTTGAGTACGTTTAGAAATGATTTTAAAATTAATCCAAACGCGAATTCTATCGAAGGTTATGTGGGTTTGAATTCGAGAGACAAACAATTGCCAGATGAAGTAAAAGGCTATCGACCATCAAGTTACAATTTTAATGCAAATCAGTCCCGAAATTCTTTTGGCGAAGGCTGGAATGTAGATAATATTAAATCTTTACCGAATACGAGTTTGGGTTTTACGACGGCTCAGAAATTTAAAATCGGTGAAACTTCAAACTTAGGTTTTCTCTTTTCATTAAATCAAGGAAACCATTATGAATACAAAGATGGCGTAAAAAACCAGTTTCGTTTAAATGGAAATTCGATTGATTATAATAACAACCTCAACCGAAAAGAATATACCTATGAAACCGAATCATCTGTCCTGTTAGGTTTAGGTTTTAAAAATAAAGGGACCGCCATTAATTTAAATGGATTTTTTCTTCAAAACTCCGAGAACCTTATTCAGGATTATTTAGGATTTAGAAATGGAGAAACGAATAATCAGCAGTTTATCCGCGTGAATCAACAGGATATTTCAAGGTTTACAGATCTGCAGTTAACAGCGTCACAAAAAATCAACGACAGACATTCTCTAAAAGCCGGCGCAAGTTGGGTGAACAATTTCTATCAGCAACCAGACCGTAAAATCATGTACGGACAACCTGGTGAAGGAAACGATATTAATTTATCTTTTGGTGGAAACAATTTACTGCGACAATATCTGGATGTAAATGGTAAAAACTACTTTTCAGCATTTGCGGAATATGCGTTAAACCTTGGAGAGAAAGGTGATAAAAAAGATTATCCGTGGCAATTGGCAATTGGGTATAATGGTTTTGCAGATGTTCGAAATACGTCTTACCGATTTATTTATTCTGTTTTAAATGATCCTTCGCAATCACAGGTTACGGTTGATAGAGATACGCCGCAAGCGATTTTTGATCAGTCGATTTTAAATGGAACCTACCATTATCGCGAAGGTTCAACGTCGGAATATAAAAACAATTTGTATCAGTTTGTGAATGCGGGTTACCTTAACATTAATTATAAACCGTCGGAATTGTGGGACATTTTAATTGGCGGAAGAGTTGAAAATAACATCAACATCACGAGATACAAACCGATCAGTGTTGGTATTAATGACAATTTCGATAATATCACCAAAAACCAATATTATATTCTCCCTTCTTTGTCGGTTAAGCGTGCTCTGAATGAAAAATCGAATATCCGTTTTGCAGCCAGTAAAACCATTACAAGACCGATTCTTATTGAATATATGCCAATCACTTATATCAATCCGGACAACGAAAATATCTTTGGAAATAAGGATCTGAGCAATAGTGAAAATTATAATATTGATCTGAAATATGAAATGTTCCCAAGCAATAAAGAAATGTTTGCGGTCAACCTTTTTGCAAAGAAAATTGATAATGCAATTGAGCGTTCTTACATCGCTTCCGGAAATTCAAACGGACAAACAATTACCTTCTTTAATGCTAAAACAGCAACATTAGCCGGTGTTGAACTGGAAGGAATACTTTCATTAAACAGAATCAGTGAATCGTTATCACGGTTTACCTTAGGAGCCAATACAACAATTATGTATTCCGATGTAGAACGAAGCGCAGATCAGAATAAAGAAACCGATGTGGAAGCCAACAGAAAACGTGCTTTGCAAGGAGCTGCGCCCTGGACCGTGAACGCAGACTTGAAATACGAATACAAAAACAGTCAAAATTTAACCAAAACGTACTCCTTAGTATATAATGTTTCCGGTAAAAAGATTTACGGCGTTGGTTTCTCCCAACTCGATAATATTTTCGAAATGCCTTTCCATCAACTGGATTTCGTTTACAATAATCAAATCTCTAAAAACTGGAACGTAAAACTGACCATTCAAAATTTATTGAATTCAGAATATCAACTGAAACTGGGCGACAAAAGTTTAGTTCAGGTTCAGGAAAGTTCCCTGATGATGGAAAATTATAAAAAGGGAACTTCATTTAATATGACCGTTGGTTACACTTTCTAACTCAAATTTAAATCTCATAAAAAATAAAAAGAAATGAAAAAAAACATTTTAACTTTAGTATCGCTGGCCCTGGTTTTATCGGTCACCTCTTGTACGGTAGACATTCGTGAAGATAATGACATGCCAACAAACACCGGCGGAAATCAACAAACAACCGGAAATGTGATGGATGGTTCCGGAACTTTAACGGGAGAAATCTCAAAAGACCTTTTGATAAAAAAAGGAAATTATATTCTGAAAGGTATTGTAAAAGTAGGATCCGGAGCAACGCTTACCATTGAACCGGGTGCAACATTTACCGCAACCACGAGCGATGTGAGCGGATTGGTCATTTTAAAAGGAGCAAAAATTAATGCGGTTGGAACGGCAGATTTACCCATTGTTTTCACCTCTGATAACAAAACGCCGGGAGATTGGGGCGGTGTAACTTTGTATGGTGACGCACCAATTAAAGCCTTAAACGGCGCAACAACGGCACTTTCCGAGGATGGAAATAATCAATATTACGGTGGCTCTGATGCGAATTCAAACTCCGGAACCATGAAATTCGTAAGAGTGGAATATGGCGGACGTAAAATTGGCGACGGAACTTCGGAAACGAACTCGATGACTTTTTATGCAGTTGGTGCCGGAACGACTTTAGAAAACTTAGTCGCATACAAAGGAACCGATGACGGTTACGAATTTTTCGGTGGAACGGTAAGTGCTAAAAATCTAATTTCTTACGGAAATTACGATGATGCTTTTGACTGGCAGGATTCCTGGAGCGGACAAAACAATTCCAACTGGTTTGCTTACCAAACGGGAATTGGTAATTTCGGAATGGAAATCGAAGCCTCTTCAAACGCAGATAATATCGCACCGAAAGTGAGCAATATCACTTTGATGAGAGCCGCAGGAACTTTACCTGAAGTGTCAGGTTCCGCAGAAGTTTCAGCCATTCAGTTTAAAAAACAGGGAACCGGAATTTTCTCCAATGTCTATATCGATGGGTACAAAAACACGGGCGGGAAAAATGCCTTTGCAGTATTAATCCAGGATTTAGCCACTGAAACGAGCCAATTGGCAACGGGTAAAATTAAAGTTGAACCGCTATTTACAACAGCCAACAACGATAATCAATTAAAATTTGGATACGGCTTCACGTCAACAAATCCATTAACCTACACCAATGCTACAACGGTAACCAAAGTTTCTATGGTTGGTGGTGCTTGGGCAACGGTAAACGGTCAAAACTTACTTGCGCCACTTCAATAAATTCTTCATTTTTTCATATCAAATTAAAAGGGCTTTTCAATATTTTGAAAAGCCCTTTTTTTTATTCTGTATCCTCGTCTTCGTATTGCTCCAGATAGTATGCGAAAGAAAAATCTTCAAGTTCCTCATCGGCATCTTCTAAAGTCGTGAGCAAATCTTCGAAATCTTCGAGTTGTTCCACGCTCATATTTACGAATTCGATATGTAAAGGAAGTTCTACAAATCCGGTAATCGAATCGTAAAGCGCATCCAGATTATCGCCAAAAGTTTCGGGCAGTTTTAATTTTTCTTTCAACTGATCGAAGAAATCTTCCATATCTCCGATTTCTGTAAAGTCTATATATACGGTGTTCATATTTTTAGGTTGTGGGTTTTAGGTAGTAGGTTTTGGTTCTAAAGTTTATTAATCTAAAGTGAAAATCTATTTTTAACGCAAAGACGCAAAGTTTTTTCTATTTTATTTACAAAAAAATTACGATCGCAACGGCGCTTCGCATAGCAAAGGGAAATACACCAGCATTTGACTTGGCTCTTTTTACTTTTTACCTTGCTCTTATCTTACTGCTTTTCAAAACTCTTGTAATGATTCTTTGTCAGCCAAACTTCTCCATTTTTGGTGAAAACGATTCGGTCGGCATTTCGGTTTCCGCAGTTGTAATTGACGTCGGCTTCGAAATATTTATTTCCGGAAGGAAGGGTTTTTTCCCGGTTGCTGAAATTATCACCGCCAATTGCTCTTCCGGGAAGAACATCGCAAAGATTTCCTTTTGAGGCAACCCAACCCTGTTTCCGTGCTTCACCTTTTGTGATATAATAATCCGGAAGTCGGTGATTGGATTTCACGTAATTAATGACGGTATTTTCATTCGTGAGTTCATCAATATTTCCGGAGAAATTTGGTGATGTTGAAGTTTTATTTTCTTTAAAGTTTTCATTATTATTTGCATTAATGGAAACCTCCGAATTGATGACCTCTTTATTTTTCTTTTCAATACGGTAATTGTTAATCAGATACATCGCCAGAAATGCCGTGAGCAATCCGATGATGAAAAATAGGAAGAGTTTTATGTTTTGTTTGTTCATATGATTCAAATGTTACTTCTTGTTTTAGATAGCGTTCGTCCGGAACCTGGCTTTCTTTCTTATTAATTGCTACACAGATAACGTTCCTAAGGAACGCTCTTAAATCTCCAATCAATTGCGCCATTCTTCCGGAATATTGCAAACCGGAATGGGTTGAATTTTATGTTGCGCCGCACGATTCATTCTCTGGAAAATTTTGAAAACTTCTAAATCCCGTCCTGAATAATCTGCTTCTGTTTTGGTTCCCCACTCTTTTTGGATTTTCTCCAATTCCGGATATGTTGCGCCAATCTGCTGTTCATCGGTTCGGGCTTCATCCCACAATCCGTCTGCCGGAATGGCATTTTGAATGGATTCTACAAGATCTAATGATTTTGCCAAAGCGTAAACTTCAGTTTTATACAAGTCTGCAATCGGGGAAACATCTACTCCACCATCGCCGTATTTGGTAAAAAAACCAACTCCGAAATCTTCGACTTTATTTCCGGTTCCGCAAACGAGAAGACTGTTGATTTGTCCATAATAATATAAAGTTAACATTCTCAAACGGCTTCTGGTATTCGCAAACGCCAATTTTTCCGCAGGAAAGTCTTCATCTTTAACATCGAAGGTTTTATAGAGTTCTTCAAATGCTGGCGTCAAATTAACGGAAATTGCTTCAACATTTGAGAACCGTTTTTTCAAATATTCCATGTGTTCCCAGGCACGATTTACTTCATCTTGATTTTGACGGATCGGCATTTCAATTAACAAAGTTTTTAAACCTGTCATTGCACACAGCGTAGAAACGACCGCGGAATCAACTCCGCCGGAAACTCCCACTACATATCCTTTTACATGTGCCTTTTCAGCGTAATCTTTGAGCCAAGTAACGATTCTTTCTGTTATTTTATCTGTTTGCATTTAATCTTTTCTTTATTTAAAATCTTATCTAAAAATATTCGTACTAAATTTAATGGTCATGGTCTTTTTAACGCAAAGAATCGCAAAGTTTTCTTTACAAAAATGCTGTTTTTCACTTTTCTTTTAAGGTCGCAAAGGCGTTCCACTTAGCAAAGTTCGCAATAGCTTTTACATCTCTGAATATTTTTCTTTCTTTAGTTCATACCAAAAACACGTGGCGTTATCGAGTGGATCAACGAAAGCTCCGACTGATTCAAAGCCCAATTTGTCTTTCAAAATTTTATTGGAATCCAAGTTTTCAATATCGGCACAGGCGTAAATGACTTCTAAATTTATTTCATTAAAACCATAATCCAAAACGGCTTTTCCTGCTTCAGTGGCGTAACCTTTTCCCCAAAACTCCGGTAAAAAACGATATCCTAATTCGTATACATTTTTAAAACCGTTGATGGGTTCGGTCAATAATTTTAAACCGCTCCAGCCAATGAGTAGATTGGATTCTTTTTCAATGACTGCCCATCTCGCGATTCCATTTTCGTGATATTGTTTTCGAATTTTATTAATGGTTTCTTCAGATTCCTCCAATTTCGTCACCGGTTTTACGCCGATGTATTTCATGACTTCCGGATTGCTGTCCAGTAAAAATATTCTGTCAACATCTTCAGTAACAATTTCTCTTAAAATAAGTCTGGATGTTTCAATGAATACTTTTGCCATTAATTTTCCTTATTTTTGCGTTTCAAAATTCGATGTAAAAATAATGAAGTTTTTTAGATATCTCCTGTTTTCTTCCGCATTCCTGTTTGGAATGAATTCGTGTAAAAAAGATCCCAAAGAACTTTGGAAAGTTGAGATTAAAAATCCTGTAGAAAAAGCCGATGTTGCGGATATTTCAAAGGAGTTTTATGATGGCGCGGTTACTTTAGCAACATTTACACAAAAATATCCATGGTTTCAAGGAACAGTGCCGGATGAGGATTTTGCAGTCCGACGTGCCGATCCGGAAGAAGCTGCGATTTACAAAGAAGCAATTTCTAAAATTGACGTTCAGAAACTAAGCAGTGAGTTGGGTACTCTTTTTTCACATATCATGTATCATTTTCCAGAATTTAAGGCACCAAAGGTTTATTTATACTCCTCTGCTTTGCAAGGAATAATGGAGCCGATTTTTTATCAATCCGAGGAAAATCTACTTTTCATTGACGTGACCGGTTTTATGGGCAATAACAATCCTAATTATAAAGGTTTGGAGCAATATTTCCAAGTGAGTATGAATCCTAACAACATTCTGCCGAAAGTTTCAGAAACTTTTGCTAAATATTTTGTGCAGCCGAGTGTGGATCAGCAGAAATTTATAGACCAACTTATTTACGAAGGTAAACTGATGACTTTGCAGGACGCTTTTTTACCAAATGAACCCAATTATCTGAAAATAAGTTATACGCCAGCACAGTACGAATGGGCAGCAGAAAACGAAGCCAATATCTGGAATTTCTTTGTAGAAAACAATCTGGTATTTAGTGATGACGTACGGTTAAAAGAGCGTTTTATAAAACCCGGACCGTTTTCAAAATTCTATACCGAAATTGATAACGATTCTTCGCCGCGCGTGGGAATTTATACCGGATGGCAAATTTGCAAGAAATTCTATCAGGAAAATCCCGACACCAAATTGCCCGATTTTCTAAAGATGAATGCACAGCAAATTTTTAATCAAAGCAATTACAAACCAAAGAATTAATTAAAATTTTTCTTTAAATAATATAATCTTTAAAATTATGAAATCGCATTTAACTCTATTTTTTAGTAAAATCGATTCCATATGACTTTAAAAAATAAAAATCTACATATGAAAAAGACTCAGATTACCATAGATGTCGAGCTGGATGAAAACAACGTTCCGGAAAAAATGATGTGGAATGCCCAGGACGGTGGCATTGAAAAAGAAGAGACGAAAGCCACCATGATCTCTGTTTGGGATGATAAAAGAAAGGAAGCTTTAAGAATTGATCTGTGGACGAAAGATATGCCGGTTGATCAAATGAAAATGTTTATTCATCAAATCTTAATTTCTATGGGAAATACCTACGAGAGAGCGACCGGAGAAGAAGATGTTGCATTCTGGCTGGAACAAATGGCGGAAGAATTTGCACAGAAAGCTGCGATTAAAATGTAAAATAAATTTAACGATACGTCGTATTTTAAAATAAAAAAATAAAAAAAATGAACTTCAATACCAAAGTAATACACGGTGGTCAGCACCACGAGTCGGCAACAGGATCTGTGAATGTTCCAGTGTTTTTAACCTCAACATTTGCGCAGAAATCACCAGGCATTCATTCAGGTTATGAATATTCCCGCGCTGCAAATCCAACACGACAAGCTTTAGAAGACAGTTTAGCTTCAATTGAAAATGGTGCGAGAGGTTTGGCATTTGGATCTGGGTTAGCTGCAATCGACTGTGTTTTGAAATTATTAAATCCCGGAGATGAAGTTATTTCTGTAGACGACTTGTACGGTGGAAGTTACAGAATGTTCACCCGATTATTTGAGAAATACCAGCTGAAGTTTACGTTCGTAAATTTTGATGATGTTTCAAAAATCGCAGATGTAATTACGGACAAGACAAAATTAATCTGGCTGGAAACTCCGACCAATCCATTAATGAAACTGGTGGATATCAAAGCCGTAACGGATTTGGTGAAAGGAAGAGATATTTTGGTTGCCGTTGATAATACTTTTGCAACTCCGTATATTCAAAGACCAATCGATCTAGGAGCAGATATTGTCATGCATTCTGCAACAAAATATTTAGGCGGACATTCCGATGCAATCGCAGGGGCACTAGTTGCAAAAACAGCAGAACTTGGCGAAAAATTACATTTTATTCAGTTTGCAAGTGGCGGAATCTTAGGTCCACACGACTCTTACTTAGTTTTAAGAGGAATTAAAACGTTGGCTTTAAGAATGCAACGACATTCAGAAAACGGATTGGTTGTTGCCAAATACTTAGAGAATCATCCAGCTGTTGATAAAGTTTTTTATCCAGGATTGGAATCGCATCCAAAGTTTGAGTTAGCAAAAAGACAAATGAGAGAATCGGGCGGAATGGTTTCGTTCACCTTTAAATCAGGAAAAAAAGAAGATTCCATTAAATTTTTAGAAAAAGTAAAAGTTTTCACTTTAGCAGAATCTTTAGGTGGAGTTGAATCATTGGCGAATCATCCGACCTTGATGACGCATGCTTCTATTCCGGCAGAAAAACGAGCAGAATTAGGTATTACCGATGATTTAGTTCGACTAAGTGTTGGAATCGAGGACAAAGAAGATTTGTTGGCAGATTTGGAAAGAGCTTTCGGATAATCGAAAAAACTTTATAAAAATAAAACCTTCAAGTTATTAAAGCTTGAAGGTTTTTTTATAATTTTGAATATGACAGAATTTCAAAAATATATTCAAAGATACCTTGATCTCATTTCAAGTGATAATTGGCTCGAAGAAATGAAAAATTCGGGAAATCAAACTATGGAAATTTATCAGCAATTTTCTGAACAGCAATCTGATTTCGCTTATGCAGAAGGAAAATGGAGTTTAAAAATTCTATTGCAACATCTCATCGATGCGGAACGAATATTTGTATATCGTGCTTTAAGGTTTTCCAGAAAAGACCAGACAGAATTGGCAGGTTGGGATGAAGAATTATATGCAAAAGAATATCATCTTGAAGAAATTTCTATTAAAAATTTACTTTCAGAATTTGAGAGTTTGCGAAAATCAACGATTCATTTTTTTGAACATCTAAATCAAAACCTTCTTTATCAAACGGGAGTTGCAAATAAGAATGAAATCTCAGTTGAAATTATTGGGAAATTAATTGTGGGTCATAATATTCACCATCTCAACATTATCAAAGAAAGGTATTTGCCAATTCTTAATCAGATTTAATACAAATGAATTGCCCTTGTTGCTCAGGAAAAACCTACGAAGACTGCTGTAAACCATTTCATAGTGGTAAAAAAAATGCACCGACTGCTGAGACCTTAATGCGCTCTCGATTTTCCGCCTTTGCAATTCCAAATGGAATCTATTTAATAGAAACCACTTTACCTTCAAAAAGAAAACTTCACAATACCGAAGATTTGCAGGAATGGGGAGAAATCAATGAATGGACGAAACTGGAAATTGTAAAAACGCCCAACATCAACCAAGTAGAATTCAAAGCATTTTATACCGATGAAAACGGAAAACAACAAGTTCATCATGAACTTTCTACTTTTCGAAAACTGAATGATCGTTGGTATTATGTTTCGGGGAAATTTTTAGATTAGATTTTTTAAGAATAACAGTCAAAAAAATAATTCCCTTTTCTGAGTGAAATCGAAGATTCGACGAAGTCAAACGCCATTATCTCATTTATTTATTGATTTTAATGGAATAGATGAATCTTTGATTTGCGCCCTTTATTTTTGAACAATAATTACATTAAACCTTTGCGTTAAAAAAATTATTCTTTTAATCTTTCCTCTTTCTTTTTCTGTCTTAAAACATACAGATACAAACTTTCCACTTTGGTTCTGGCCCAATCTGTTTTTCGTAAAAATTTCAAAGAAGATTTAATACTCGGATTATCCGTAAAACATTTGATGTTAATCTGCTCGCCGAGTTCTTCAAAACCCTCGTAATATTCTACCAGTTCTTCAAGAATTGCATCTAAGCGTTTTCCGTGTAAAGGATCTTTTGATTTCTGTTCCATAATTATTGGTAAAAATAAGGATTTTACAATTCACAATTCACAAAACAATTCTGCTTCTTTAACAAAAAATATCAAGTTTAAATTGATTAAAACTTCACGTACCAATTTCAAATCCTCTTTTTGTTTCTTACATTTGAGATATGAAAATTCTGCATACCGCCGATTGGCATTTGGGTAAACGTTTAGACCGTTTTTCGCGTTTAGAGGAACAAATTTTAGTGATGAACGAAATCGTTCAGATTGCCGACGAAGAAAACGTTGATCTGGTTTTGGTGGCCGGCGATTTATTCGATAATTTCAATCCGAGCGTTGAGGCGATTGAACTTTTTTATAAAACACTTAAACGGTTATCTCAGAATGGAAAACGTCCCGTAATCGCTATTTCCGGAAACCATGATTCCCCCTATTTAATTGATGCTCCGGATCCTTTAGCACGGGAATGCGGAATTATTTTAATCGGACATCCGAAAGCAAAAGTAACTCCTTTTCAACTTCAAGATTTTGAAATTTCAAATTCAGTGGAAGGTCTGATTGAATTAAAACTCAAAAACCACGATTTCCCAATTCGAATTGTACATACCGCTTTTGCCAATGAGATCCGGTTAAAAGAATATTTCGGTGAAAATAAAGAAGAAGCACTCAATCAGGTTTTGGCCGAAAACTGGGCAACTATTGCTGACGAATTCTGTGATGAAAATGGCGTCAATATTCTGATGGCTCATTTGTATATGAACAAAAGAGGCGCACCAGTTCTGGAAGAACCAGACGGTGAAAAACCCATCAAAATCGGAAATGCTGATTTGATTTATTCGGATACGATTCCTTCACAAATTCAATATACGGCTTTGGGACATTTGCACGCTTTTCGAAATATTGGAACGGAAGAAAAACCGGTTGTTTATTCGTCTTCACCGTTGTGCTACAGTTTTAGTGAAGCCGGTCAGACGAAATATGTTTCGATTATTGAAGCCAAACCGAATCAAAATGTTTCTTACGAAAAGATTGCCTTGAAAAATGGAAAATCTTTGGTCCGTAAAACTTTTGATGAGGTTGAAAAAGCGATAGAATGGTTGTCTGAAAATCAGAATACGTTCGTCGAACTTACTTTAGAAAGTGAAACGTACTTAAAAGCGGAAGAAAGAAAAATGATCAATAATGCGCATCACGGAATTGTGCATCTTATTCCGAAAGTTAAAAATCAGGAAATCAATCAAAAGCAATTGTACGATATCAATCTCGATCAGGACATTCAGAGTTTATTTAAAGATTATTTTAAATCTAAAAACAATGCGCAGGAACCCAATGAAGACTTACTCAATTTGTTTAACGAAATTTTAAATGCATAAGAAATGATTCCTATTCAATTGACTTTAGAAGGTTTGTATTCTTATCAGGAGCGCCAAACAATCGATTTTACAGCATTGACAGACGCTGGTTTATTTGGAATTTTCGGCTCCGTTGGTTCGGGTAAATCTTCGATTTTAGAAGCGATTACTTTTGCGCTTTATGGCGAAACTGAAAGACTGAATTCTCGCGACAAGCGTGCTTACAATATGATGAATCTGAAATCGAACCGATCTTTTATCGCGTTTGATTTCATGAATTTTGAAAATAAAAAATTTCGGGCAACACGTGAATTTAAGAGGAATTCTAAAAATTTCGAAGATGTAAAATCTCCAAATCTGATTTTATATGAATGGAAAGACGAGAAATGGATTCCGCTGGAAAGTTCCAGTACGGAAGAAATTATTGGATTGAGTTACGCAAATTTCAAACGGACCATCATTATTCCACAAGGTCAGTTTAAAGAATTCATAGAACTCGGTGCCACGGAACGAACCAATATGATGAAAGAAATTTTTGGTCTTCATCGTTTTGATTTGCAAAATAATGTCTCCGCATTAAACATTAAAAACAAATCTGAACTCGATAAGTTGGAAGGTGAATTAAAAGGTTTTGAAGAAGTAACTAAAGAACAGATCTTAGTTCAAACTGAAAAATTAAAACTGGAGAAAATTCATTTTAATGAAACTGAAAACAATTTTAAAAAAATTGATCAACATTATCAACAACTTAAAAATTTAAAAACAGATTTTCAAATTCTGAAACAGAAGAAAGAAGACTTCGCAAAATTATCGGAGAGAAAATCGGCAATCGATGCTTTAGAAGTAAAAACAGAACTATTTGACCAAGTTTTTAGAATTTTCAATCCGTTGGTTTTAGAGAAAAATAAACTGCAAAAAGAAATTTCAGGCCAGAAAAAGGAAAAAGAAAATCAGGACGAACTTTTAAAGAAAATTGAAACTGAAGTTAAGTCGCTTAATGAACAGTTAAAATTAATTCTTCCAAAATATGAAGCCTTGAATGAATCCAAAATTCAGGAAAATGATTTGAACTTAATTTTGCAAATGTTGCAGTTTTCTGAAGAAATAAAAACACTAAAAGACCGCACTAAAGATGGTTCAAAACAGGTAAAAGAAGTTGAGCAAAACATTAAAAACATTCAGCAACATATTAAAGATCTTTCTGAAAAATCAGAGTTATTAAAATCTCAAAAATTAGAATCGAATCTTTTGGTAACTGTTGGAAGTTGGTTTTCAGAAAACAAAAAACTGAAAGAAAATCTGGGAATTCAAACTAAAAAAATTGAAGAACTTCAAATCAAAATCAATGATATTTCAATTGAATTAAAACCTTTTAAATTTAATGTTGAAACATTTAATGAAGATTTTAAAGTAAAAAATGAAGCATTAGAAATTCACAAAAAAGAACTTTCCGAAAAGAGAACGCATCTGGAAGTTCAACAAAAGTTAGCACATTTTTCAAGTGATTTGCATGATGGCGAATCCTGTCCGCTTTGTGGCGCTTTGGAACATCCGAATATTGTTGCTTTCGAAGATGTTGAATCTGAACTGCATTTAATTTTAAAACAACTTGAAAATGCGGAAAATCAACAGAAAGAACTTCAGAAGAATTTAGGAGAAATTGAAAAAATCCTTTATCGAAAAAAAACTTTTGAAGATCAGTTGAAAGCGGAACAGGAAACATTCAGCCAAATAAAAATTCAACTTGATAAGCATCAGCGGGATTTTATCTGGAAAGAATTCAACGCAGAAAATGAATCTGAATTTGAAAAGAAACGTCTACAGTCTTTTGGTATCGAAAAGCAAATTGAAGAATTAGGTCAATCCATTTCAACCGAGCAGAAAAACCAAGAAAAAGAGCGAGAAACCTTGGAAAAATACAGCAAGGTTTTGGAAGAATTTAAACTGAAAGAAGCGCAAAAAGAAACGCAGATTAATTCTAATCTTTCCAATCTTAAAGTTTTAAACTGGAATGATTATGAGGAAAAATCAATAAATGAAGTCGAAGCATCTTTGCATGAATTATCAAAACGCAATCTTGATACAGAAAGCAATTACAAGCAGTTAATTGAAAAGGAGAAGGAAATTTCGCCCAAATTCGCTGCTCAAAAAACAAGTGTCGATCATTTAGTAAAAAGAATCAGTGAATTAGAAAAAGAAATTTCGGATAATGAAAAACTTTTAAGTCAATCGTTAATCACTCAAAATTTCGGTGATTTCAAAGAGGTTGAACTCATTTTAGCGCAGAATATTAAGGTTGCAGAATCCAGAAATGAAATTCAAAAGTTCAGGATCGAATTTGAAACTTTAAAGAACAGTGTTGACGAATTAACGTTGAAACTAAAAGACTTTTCTTTTGATGAAGAAGAATTTACGAAGGTCGAAACTCAATTTCAAACTGCTGAACAGGAATTAAAAATCGCAAACGATGCGGTAGTAAAAACAAATGCTGATCTCGAAAGACTGGAGAAAGAATTTAATAAAAAAGAAACTTTATTAAAGAATTTAGCGAAACTTCAGAAACGGTCAGATGATCTGAAAGTGATGTTTAATCTATTCAAAGGTGCAGGTTTTGTGCAGTTTGTCTCCTCTATTTATTTAAGACAATTGTGTGATCACGCCAATATTCGGTTTCATCGGATGACGAGAAATCAGCTGAGTTTGCAACTAAATGAAAATAATGATTTTGAGATCATCGACTATTTGAATGAAGGAAAATGCCGAAGTGTAAAAACGCTTTCTGGCGGACAGGCATTTCAGGTGTCGCTGAGTCTGGCTTTGGCGCTCGCCGAAAGTGTACAGTCAAATGCGAAGGCAGAAAAGAATTTTTTCTTTATCGATGAAGGTTTCGGAACGCAGGATTTGGAATCGGTAAACGTGGTTTTTGAAACCTTAACCACTCTTCAAAAAGAAAACAGAATTGTGGGAATAATTTCCCACGTTGAGGAACTGAAAGAGAAAATGCCGGTTTCCCTGAATATTACAAAAGATGAGGAAAGGGGAAGTTTGATCGAAGTGATTTAATTTGACGGCGGAGAAATCTTAAGGAATAAAAACCTTTTCAGATTAAAATTTTCAATAAAACAAAAGGCGGTAAAACCCGCCTTTTTAAGTATTTCTTTACTTGAAAAATTTATCTGACCAAAGGTGCTATCTTTTCACCAAACAGCTCAATAGATTTCATCATCACGTCATTTTCCGGTGCGCCAACATCCATATGTCCAATAAATCGGGTGAGACCGAAAATCTCTTTCACCTGCTGAATTTTGTCTGCAACTTCATTGGTATTCCCGATAAATAATGCGCCTTCTTTGCTTCTTCCACCGTCGTACTGCATTCTGGTGTAAGGTGCCCAACCTCTGGTCGCGCCGATTCGGTCCATTTGCGATTTATAATTTTCAAAGTATCCATCGATCACTTTTTGATCTTCACTTACAAAAGTGTGGGAATGAATGGCGATCTGCATGTCAGATTCTGCGTGACCTGCGGCCAGATATTCCTGCTTATAAAAATCGACCAGACTTTTAAACTGAACCGGCATTCCGCCAATGATGGCCACGATGAGCGGCATTCCTAATTTCGCGGCACTTAAAACTGATTGTGGTGTTCCGCCCACGGCTCGCCAGATTGGAAGTTTGCCGTCATTTTTAGCCCGTGGATAAACCGTCTGATTCTTCATCGGTGCCCGAAGTTTTCCTGTCCAGGAAACGTTTTCTTCGGAATTTATTTTAAGTAAAAGGTCTAGTTTTTCATCGAAAAGTTGCTCGTAATCATTTAGTGAGTAACCATAAAGCGGAAATGATTCGGTGAAACTGCCACGACCAACGAAAATTTCAGCACGACCATCAGAAATTAAATCTAAAGTTGCAAAATCCTCATATACTTTTACGGGTTCTGAGGAACTTAAAACAGTTACTCCACTTGCTAATTTGATATTTTTCGTAATGCTTGCCGCGCCGGCTAAAACCATTTCAGGAGATGAAACGGCATAATCCTGGCGATGATGTTCCCCCATGGCAAAGACGTCGATTCCGACTTCATCCATTAATTTTACCTGACCTAAAATTTCGCGGATTTTAACGCCCGCATCTTTATATTTTCCGGTATTTTGGTCAACGGCTAAGTCGCCAAACATTCCAATTCCTAATTCCATAACACTTTGATTTTTGATTCTACAAAATTACTTTAATTGAAATTTAAAAGCATTGATGAATGATAAGAACCGATCTTAAAAATTAACGTCAAATTTTTAATTACTTTTGCATCTATTGAAATTTTAAAAAAATTCACCATAAATCATCCATGGAAAAACTCATCGAAACTTTAAAATCCGGCGGAACCATCCTCTATCCTACCGACACTATTTGGGGAATCGGATGTGATGCGACCAATATTGAAGCCATCAATAAAATCTTTGAAATCAAAAAACGGGAGAAAAACAAGTCGATGATCATTTTGGTAGAATCTGCAAAACGTTTGGAAGATTTGGTTGAAGTTCCCGAAATGGCCTGGGAAATTATGGACTTGTCGGAAAAACCGGTAACTTTAATTTATGATAACCCGAAAGGTTTACCGAAAGAAATCCTGGCAGAAGATGGAAGTCTCGGAATTCGGTTAGTTGATGATTTATTTTTAAAGAAGATTATTACCAAATTAAATAAACCTTTGGTTTCAACCTCAGCGAATTTTAGCGGTGAAAAATCACCGATGAAATTTTCAGATATTTCACAGGAAATTGTGGAGGCTGTAGATTTTGTAGCCGAAGAAAATCACGATAAAGTTTCGGAATATTCTGGATCTTCAGTGATTAGAATTTGGAATGATGGACGAATTAAAGTGATCCGGGAATAATATTTTTGAACCACAAAAGTCACAAAAGTTTAATGATTACTAAGTGAAAGTACACTGCATAAAAGTTCACAAAAAACAGCTAACTATTTCTTTTTAAATTCCCTTTCATATAAAGTAATCCAATCTTCCGGAGTTATTTTCTGACATAACTCCGCAATTAATTCAAACGGAATGTCTTCAACTTTCTTGAATCTTATACAGGATTTTCCCATGTCTAATTTTCGGGGAGAATATTTTGGATATTCTGCTACGAACCAGTTTAATAATTCTGGATTGGCATAAATGCCCATGTGGTAAAGTGCAATGAAATTTTTCTGAGAAGCTAAATTTATAAAAGGCAAAGGTGTATTTGGCGTGCAATGATAACCAGCCGGATAGGTTTCCAGTGGAATGCTCCACCCAATCATACCGTAGCTGAGCTGGTCCTGAAAACCAGGAGGCAAATTTTGAGAAACTGTTTCATACAATTTTCGGAAAGAAGCTTTTCTTTCTTCCGGAACTTGATTCAAATATTCTTCCACAGAATTTGCCTCGATTTTCATATTTTATTTTTTCAAATATTCATCAAAATAATCGGTCACTTTTTGCATTAAGTGAACTCTGTCTTTTCCTAAAACATTATGCTCATGTCCCGGATAAACAAAGTAATCCATCTGCACTCCATGATCTACCGCAGCCTTTAAAAAGTTCATGGAATGTTGCCAAACCACAACATTATCTTGGGCGCCGTGAATCATTAATAAATGACCTTTTAGGTTTTGGACTTTATCTAAAAGATTGGCCTGTTTATATCCTTCCGGATTATTTTGTGGCGAATCCATATATCGTTCGGTGTACATAATTTCATACATATTCCAGTCGATCACGGGACCACCTGCAACCGCTACTTTGAAAACGTCTGGATGTTTCAACATGAAACTTGTGGTCATAAATCCACCATAACTCCAACCATGAATTCCCAATCGATCGGCATCTACGTAAGGTAGAGATTTTAAATAAGCAACACCTTGCAGTTGATCTTTCATTTCAGTTTCGCCGGCATGTCTGAAAATGGCCTGTTCAAATTTTAATCCACGGTTAGAAGAACCTCGTCCGTCCATGGTGAAAACAATGTATCCTTTTTGCGCCATAAACTCGTACCACAAATTCCCTGAGGCTGGGAAACTATCGGTTACCAGTTGAGCGTGCGGACCATTGTACAAATACACAATTACCGGATATTTTTTGTTCGCATCAAAATCGGTTGGCAGAATGATTTTACCGTATAAAGGTGTTCCGTCATCTGCTTTTAAAGTGACATTTTTAATTTCCGGTCGCTGGTACGTTTTTAAGGTGTTTTCTGCCGTCAAAATATTCTTGACTTTCGCTGTGTTCGTATTGATTAGATTTACACTTCTTGGCGTTGTTGCGTTGCTGTAAATATCATAAAGGTGATTTCCGTCTTTGCTCAAAATACCGGAGTGCATTCCGGCACCTTGATCCAGTCGTTGGGTTTTAAAATTCGTCCAGTCTACTTTGTAAAGATGTCTTTCCAGCGGAGATTCCTGCGTAGAAACGTAAAATATTTCTTTTTTCTTTTCATTAAAACCGAGAACATCAGTCACAAGCCAATCACCTTTCGTCAGCTGCGCGACCAAGCCTTTATCTACATTATAATGGAAGAGATGATTATATCCTGGTCGCTGACTTTGCCAAATAAAATCGGTATTTGAATTCGGGAAAAATAATAAAGGCTGTTGTGGTTCTACATATTTATCAGATTGCTCTTCGAATAATTTCTTCATAAAACTTCCGGTAGAAGCATTGTACTGATTCATTTTCAAATCATTCTGATCTCGGTTTAGCACTCCAACAAAAACTGATTTAGAGTCTGGACTCCAGGTAATAACGGTCAGATATTGTTCCGGATCGCCTTCAGTATTTAAAAAAGTAGTTTTATTGGTTTTGATATCATAAATTCCTAAAGTCACATGATGAGACGGCGTTCCCGCCATCGGATATTTAATATTTTTATTCACCGCCGGTACCACACTCCAGTCAATAATTGGATAATCCTTCACCATTGACTGATCCATTCTGTAGAAAGCAATTCTGGAATTGTCCGGGGAAATGAAAATTCCTTTTGTGATCCCAAACTCCCGTTGATGAACTGCCTGTCCGTTCAGAATATCTTCGTTGGAATCATTGGTAATCTGAATTACTTTTCCGTTTTTAGTATAGTATAAATTATTTTTGATGGTATACACGAAGCCTTCATTATCACTAAATGCTTCCGCGTTTTCCGCTTCTTTATCCCGCGATATTCCTTCTTTTATTTTCCACACTTTGCCGGAACGCTCAATCCAGAAGTCTTGAGAGTTCTGACTGAAATATCCCTTATCTTTTGTTACAAATGTAATTCTGGGAAAAGATTTTAATTTTTTATCCAAAGACAATGTAGTATTCAACTGATGCAATGAAACCAAAGTATCTTGTTTCTGCGTAGCAAGGTCAGTTACCAAATAACCATTTTTAGTTGCTTGATAATAGGATTTGCCATCATCAGACCAAGAAAACTGGGAAATGTTTTTCACGGCAAGATTGCTTCTTAATCCGTTTACGGCTTCAGCAATGGTGAATTTTTGATTTTGGGCAAACAGACAACTTCCGGAAAACAGAACAAGAAAAGAGAGTTTAGATAATTTCATTAGATATATAATATTATTTTAAAATAGAAAAGAACCCTTTAATTATAGGTTTTAAGCCTCTATCAAAGGATGGCTAAAATTAATAAATAAAATTGATTTCAATAAAGCTCCTAATTCTTTGGCGAAGTGTACAAAACGGTGAGCGGATCTTGGTCAGCTTTCGGGCGGTTCCATTTGTACTGATGGGTCCAGTACGCGGCTTTCATGGAGAGAATTCCTAAACCAGCGCCGAAAAGAACATCAGAAATATAGTGTTTATTATTAATCATTCTCATCGCGCCCACGGTTGTTGCAACGCCATACGCAGCGTACGGAACCCATTTGTGCTGCTCCCCATACTCGATAGAAAGCATAGTCGCCCCTGCAAAAACATTAGCAGTGTGACCGGAAGGAAAAGAATATGCGGTCCCATCAGGACGGGTTTCCTTTAAAGATTTTTTCAGGATATAGACCAAACCTAAATTGACTAATTGTCCCTTAACTAAAATCGCCGTTCGGTTCTTATAATCCGTTCTGGGTTTCATACCTGCGATTTCAAAGCCATAAATTGCGGCGAAGGGTAAAAACTGCGCATAATCATCCAGGTGATTTTCAAAACCAAAAAGATGTTCATTACGTTCTTCTACGATTTCATTTTTTAGCGATTCTTTCCCGCGCCCGTCAGCGATGATTCCGGAAATCATTAATCCAGCGGGCACATACAATTTTTTATATTGGAAATCGAAACGCTGATTTTTAATTTTCACGGAATCTTTTTGTTGAGCGTAATTGTTACTCATAAAAAAGCACATCAATAAGAAAGCATAATATTTTTTCATAGTAAAGTCGTAGTAACAAATGTAAAAATTAATACATTCTTAACCTACATCAATGGATATACATTTATACCGGCATATCTTTGCATTATCAAAATTAAAAACACATAAAATATATTATTATGGCAAATAAATGGAATTTAGACCCAAGTCACAGCGAAATTACTTTTAAAGTAAGACACATGATGATTTCTAATGTTAAAGGATCATTCAACACCTTCACTGCAGAAATGGAAGCAGAAGATGACACTTTTAAAAATGCAAAAGTAAAAGCAACGATTCAGACTGATTCTATCAGTACAAACAGTGCAGACCGAGATAAACACTTGAAAAGTGAAGATTTTTTCAACGTAGAAGCGAATCCACAAATTACTTTTGAAACTGATTCTTTAAATAATGAAATCACCGGAAATCTTACGATGAATGGCGTTACAAAACCTGTTCAATTAGATGTTGAATTCGGTGGGATCAATGTTGATCCTTACGGCCAAACCAAAGCTGGCTTTTCATTTGAAGGTAAAATCAAAAGAAGTGATTTCGGCTTAAATTGGAACGCAGCTCTGGAAACAGGCGGGGTAATGGTTTCTGACGAAGTGAAAATCGCTGGAGAACTGCAGTTTGTAAAAGCGTAAAAATATAATTTTTATCAAAAAAAGTTCACCCGTAGTCGGGTGAACTTTTTGTTTTTCTAAATATTGGTAATCAAAATTTAAAAGAAATACCAAAAATAATCATTGTACGATTTTGAAAGTTTTCGTGTACACTTTGGCGTATTTACTTTTAATTCAACTTCAGAAATTACATTTTCATTCGAAAAATCAAACTGCGGCGTTTTATCCGTGGAAATTTTCTTTTCACCGCTTCTGTAAGTGACCGTCCAAGTGTAAGTGTCATTTTTTCCGACTGGTGCAGATTCAAAAGTCACTTTATTCTGAGCTGTTTTAAATTCCCGCAATTCTTCGACTTTAATATCACATTCCACTTTTTCAGGAGCCAAAATAGATTCAAGTGGCGCAATTATTTGAATCGTCTT
Organism: Kaistella carnis; assembly: GCF_003860585.1. Lineage (NCBI taxonomy): Bacteria > Pseudomonadati > Bacteroidota > Flavobacteriia > Flavobacteriales > Weeksellaceae > Kaistella > Kaistella carnis. The sequence continues at coordinate 1,497,368 of NZ_CP034159.1, forward strand.
CTCACATTTCAACAATCCAGTAGCAGACTTTCCTTCTACTGACAAAACCGCAGTTCCGGGAACAGACCCCTTGATGGTGACCTGTGGAATATTTGTTTCAGTTTCAAAAATCAGTTTCTGATCATCGTGTTTCCACTGCAGACAGTTTGTGCAAGGTTCCTGATTAGAATATACGGTATACAATTGTTTTTCACCCACCTGAACCTGGTCAGTCCCTTTAATTACGCATTGTGCGGAAAAAAGACTGAAACTCAAAATGGCAAAAAGGAAGGTTAAATTTTTCATGGTTACTTTTTTAGGCATTAAACCTGAATGACTCCTAAATTAAATTTTTCAGTAATCGGAGCATGATTTGCCGCTTCTATTCCCATCGAAATCCATTTTCTGGTATCGACTGGATTAATGATGGCGTCCGTCCATAATCTGGCTGCAGCATACGTCGGTTCAGTTTGTTTCTGATATCTTTCTGAAATGGTTTTCAAAATTTCCTGCTCTTCTTCTGCAGAAATTTCTTTTCCTTGCTTTTTCAAAGTAGAAGTTTGAATTTGAGCCAAAACTTTTGCGGCCTGACTGCCTCCCATTACGGCAAGTTCTGCCCAAGGCCACGCAATAATCAATCTTGGATCATATGCTTTTCCACACATTGCGTAATTTCCGGCACCATAAGAATTTCCTGTAATCACTGTAAATTTGGGAACCACAGAATTAGAAACTGCGTTCACCATTTTCGCTCCGTCTTTGATGATTCCACCTTGTTCTGATTTTGATCCCACCATAAATCCGGTAACATCCTGTAAAAATATTAAAGGGATTTTTCTTTGGTTACAGTTTGCAATAAATCGGGTGGCTTTATCTGCAGAGTCCGAATAAATAACGCCGCCAAACTGCATTTCTCCTTTTCCGTTTTTTACTAATTTACGTTGATTCGCAACAATTCCAACACTCCAGCCATCGATTCGGGCGGTAGCGCAAATAATTGTTTTTCCGTAATCTCCTTTATATTCCTCGTATTCTGAGTTATCAACCAAAGACTTTATAATGTCAAAAGTATCATATTGTTCTGTTCTGGAAACTGGCATATGTCCGAAAACCTCCTCCACTTTTTGTTTTGGTGGGAAACTTTCAATTCTGTCGAATCCGGCTTTTTCGTAATCGCCGACTGACTTCATTATATTTTTAATTCGGTCTAAAGCATCTTTGTCATCTTTTGCTTTATAATCGGTTACCCCTGAAATTTCGCAATGCATGGTCGCACCACCCAGACTTTCATTATCAATGGTTTCTCCAATTGCAGCTTTTACTAAATAACTTCCGGCTAAAAAAATAGAACCTGTTTTATCAACAATCATGGCTTCGTCGCTCATAATCGGTAAGTACGCTCCACCCGCAACACAACTTCCCATAACGGCAGAAATCTGAAGAATTCCCATGGAACTCATTTTTGCGTTGTTTCGGAAAATTCTGCCAAAATGTTCTTTATCGGGGAAAATCTCATCCTGCATCGGCAAGAAAACCCCTGCAGAATCTACAAGGTAAATAATGGGTAGTTTATTTTCCATTGATATTTCCTGTGCGCGAAGATTCTTTTTTGCTGTAATAGGAAACCAGGCTCCCGCTTTCACCGAAGCGTCATTGGCCACAACCAAACACTGTCGTCCTGAGACATACCCCATCACTACTACTACGCCGCCGCTCGGACAACCGCCCTGTTCTTCATACATTTCATAACCTGCAAAGGCTCCGATCTCAATTGAATCCGAATTTTTATCCAGAAGATAGTCGATTCTTTCCCGTGCGGTAAGCTTTCCTTCATCACGCTGCTTCTGCAATCTTTTTTCGCCGCCCCCTTTTTTTATTTCAGTGAGCAAACTGTTTATCGCGCCGAGTTTCAATTTATTCTGATCTTCTCTTTTATTAAATTCTAAGTTCATAGGTTGCAAAAATTTGTCTAAAGGTAAGATTTTTTAAAATAATTTACGACGCAATACCCGCGTGGCAGTAATACTTTGACGGTCAGAAAATTATTTACAGAAAACTTTAACATTTTAAAAAAAATAAATGGCTAAATGTCTCGTTTAAACAACGAGAAATTACCTTTAATTTCATCCCTAGTTTATTTTTTTTAATAGTTTATTATTTGAAGACCCTGAAAGTTTTAAAAATTTTCAGGTTTTTTTTTACCTAAAAATCATTTTGGGAATAACCACGAAATCGAAAAGGGATTTGTAGATTTGCAGAAGTTCAAAAAATTAAATACTGTGTTCAAAAACTCCGCTCTTTTCCGACTTCATTTAATTGTTTTTTTGTGGGGTTTTACCGCCATTTTAGGTAAACTGATTCACGCAAACGCAAATGTATTGGTGTTCTACCGAATGGCTTTTGCGGCCTTTTTTCTTTTCATATTTATTCGATTCTACAAAAAGGAAAGCATTAAAGTTTCTAAAAAACTTTTTATACAACTCTCTATAATTGGGGGTTTTATGGCGTTTCACTGGCTTTGCTTTTTCTATTCTATTAAAGTTTCTAATGTTTCTATCGCCTTAAGCTGCCTTTCTCTTTCTACGCTTTTCGCCTCCATTTTGGAACCGATTATCTTTAAAAGGAAAGTTGACATTATAGAAGTTATTATGGGAATCGTAATTGTTCTTTGTATGGGCATGATCTTTAAAACTGAATTTCAATATAAAGAAGGTATTTTTTACGGGATACTTACCGCACTTTTCGGAACTATATTTTCTGTTTTTAATGGAAAGATCTTTGGTAAGACAAGCTCCGGAAACATTATTTTTTACGAAATTTTTTCCGGCCTTCTTATTTTGACGATTTTCTATATGGTCACGGGACAAATTTTTCAGATGAACGAAATAAGTGGTCGTGATTTAGCGTTAATTATTATATTAGCAAGTATTTTTACGGCATTTCCGATGCTGGAATCGGTGAACCTCATGAAATATATTTCTCCTTTTACCTTGATTTTAACGGTAAATTTAGAACCGGTTTACGGAATTATCCTTGCTTTTTTTATCTTTGGAGCTTCGGAGGAAATGAGTCCGATATTTTATGTCGCTTCTTTGATTATGATCTTGGCCATTGTAGTTAATGGTGTTTTGAAATCTCGAAAAAACGCAGCTGTAAAAAAAGTACCGCATTGATGAAAAAATTATTTTTTGCCACTCTACTCGCCACGGGAATTTGTTCTGAAGCGCAGATTGTACGTAAATATTCCAATGAATTCTTAAGCATTGGTGCAGGAGCGCGTGGTCTTGCAATGGGTGGCGCCGTAATTTCAAACCAAAATGATGTGTACTCGCCCATGTGGAATCCTGCGGGTTTACTGGGTATTGACCGCGATTGGCAAGGAGCTGCAATGCATGCAGAATACTTTGAATCTATTGCAAAATATGATTACCTCGCCTTTGCCAAACCACTGGATAATAATGGAGGCGTTTTCGCGATTTCAATTGTTCGTTTGGGAATTGACAATATTCTTAATACTACGCAATTAATCGATCCGGAAGGAAATATAGATTACGATAAAATTACAAGTTTTTCGCAGTCGGACTACGCAGCTTTGCTTTCTTATGCCTTTCACCCCGGTGGAAATCAGAAATTAGATGTAGGGGTAAATGCAAAACTGGTCTACAGAAACGTAGGGAAATTTGCGAGCGGATATGGTTTTGGATTTGATGTAGGTGCAATTTACCATTCCGATGACGGCTGGAACTATGGAGCGGTTTTAAAAGATGCGACAACAACAGTTAATTTTTGGACGGTTAATCAGAAAGAACTTTCTACGGTGGTAAACGGGGAAGAATTCAATCCGGCACCAAAAGACAAACTGGAAATCACGATGCCTAAACTGAACATCGGAGTGAGCAAAAACTTTGAGCTGAGCCGAGAGTTCGAATTGTTACCCGAAGCAGGATTAAACGTTGATTTTGCCAAAACTGCTGCAGTTATTTCAACTGATTTTGCAAGTATTACTCCATATGCCGGAGCTGAACTGAAATTCCAGGATATGATTTTTGTGAGAGTAGGTTTAAACCGCTTTCAAACGATTACCGATATCGAGAATTTAAAAAGAAAAGTTTCCTTCCAGCCAAGTGCGGGAATTGGCATTAAATACCAGGGCTTAACACTTGATTACGCGATCACCAATTCTGGGATTGGCGGTTCTAATTTTTACTCTAATTTCTTTTCTTTGAAATTGGATATGGGTGATTTTAGAAATTAATTCAGCATTTTAAAATTTACATTTTAAGAACACGCTCTTCAGCATTATTTTTTTAAAATTACTATCTTCACTTTAAATTACATTATGAAAAAATTTCTGCAGATCTTGCCTCTCTTTTTAATAATTTCTTTGTTCGGACAAAATGTTTCTGATTACCAATACATTTATGTCCCACAAAAGTTCACCGATTTTGAGCAGAATAAATATGGTTTAAATGATTTGTTAAAAGAGAAACTGAAGCAAAAAAAGTTCATCATTCTTAATGAAAATAAGACGGAATGGCCTACGGAAGCAAAACAGGATCCTTGTGAGGTTCTTAACGCTGACGTTGTTAACACCAGCAATATTTTTAAAAACCGACTTAAAATTGAGTTTAAAGACTGCCACAATAAAACAATCGCTTCCATAGAAGGCAAATCTTTTATAAAGGAATTCGACGAAGGATTGCGCGATGCTTTACAAAATGCGACAAATTCAATCTCAATATCGAACTATAAAAAAACAGTTGCTTTACAAAAAGAGGAACCTAAAAAAGAGAATCGATCTGTAGAAGAAGTGAAAGATATTCAAATTGTTCCGGCCCCAAAAACACTGGCAACCGCAGATCAGAAAGCTGAAGTCTATCAAAAAGGCTCATTAACGCTTCACCAAATATTCTTGACGAACGGAGAATTTATTTTAGTAAATCCAAACAATTCTATTCCATATGCGACCTTTAAACCTTCCACTAAAAAAGAAGTATATCGAGTGCAGCTTCAGGATGGAAATTCGACAATAGGTTATTTAGAGAACGGAAGTATCATTGTAGAAATAACCAATACCGACAGAAGTCTAAGAAAGGAAATTTTTGAGAAAAAATAAAAATTTAGTTTGAATTAAAATATTCCCAAACTACTTTGCCTTTCGATTTACCTAAGATTTCCTCTAAAGTTTCCAGATTTGATTCTTTGATCCGCTTTACAGATTTCAATTTTTGGAGCAGCAATTCTACGGTTTTTTCACCAACGCCGGGAATTCCATCGAGTTCAGATTTTATGGTAGAATTCGTTCTTCTTGCACGGTGATGTTTTACGCCGAAACGGTGAGATTCATCCCGAACTCTTTGCAGAATTTTCAGCGTTTCAGATTTTTTATCCAGGTATAAAGGAATAGGATCTTCGGGGAAATAAATTTCTTCGAGTCTTTTCGCAATTCCAATAATGGTTATTTTTCCATATAAACCGAGCAACTTTAAACTTTTTACGGCAGACGAAAGCTGTCCTTTTCCTCCATCAATTAAGATCAGTTGCGGAAGATCATCATCTTCTTCCAAAAGTCTTTTGTACCGTCGATAGATGACTTCTTCCATGGTTTTGTAATCGTCGGGGCCCACAACTGTTTTCGGATGAAAAATCCGATAATCAGATTTGCTCGGCTTTCCATCTTTAAAAACGACGCAGGCAGACACTGGATTTGTCCCCTGAATATTTGAATTATCAAAACCTTCTATATGTCTCGGCTCCACGGGCATTCGCAGCAATTTTTGCATTTCGGCCATGATTCTGTTGGTATGTCTTTCGGGATCAACGATCTGAACCTGTTTCAATTTTTCAACACGGTATTCTTTCGCATTTTTTTCAGACAGTTCTATAATTCTTTTCTTGTCACCAACTTTAGGAACGATCAACTTTACATTCGGAATTTCTAAAGTCAAGTGAAAGGGAATCAAAATTTCTTTAGAATTAGAATCAAATTTCTGGCGAATCTCAATCATAGCTTCTTCTAAAATATCTTCATCTGATTCTTCCAGAATTTTCTTGATCTCTGTGGTAAAACTCTGAATAATACTTCCGTTCTGGATTTTAAAATAATTAATGTAAGCCGCGGCTTCGTCACTCGTCATTCCAAAAACATCCACATCATTAATACTCGGATTTACCACCGTATGCTTCACCTGATAATTATCCAACAAATCCATTCTTTCCTTGACCATCTGGGCATTTTCAAATTCCAGATTTTCCGCGAAAGACATCATTTGACTCACCAAATATTCTTTCGCAATACGGAAATCGCCTTTAATAATACCCCGAATTGCTTCAATCTTCAAATCGTAGCTTTCTTTCATTTCCAGCATTTCGCAGGGGCCTTCACAGTTTTTAATATGATATTCCAGACAAACGCGGTATTTGCCTTCCGCAATTTTAGCCGGAGCCAAATTTAAATTACAGGTGCGTATTTTGTAAATATGTTTAATGGTATCGAGCAGAACTTTTGCGGGACGGACTTTTGCATAAGGACCGTAGTATTCGGATCCGTCTTTTATCTTCGTCCGCGTAAGAAAAACGCGTGGAAAATCTTCATTTTTGATGCAGATCCAAGGATAGGTTTTATCATCCTTGAGCATGACATTATAAAATGGCTGATGTTCTTTGATTAGGTTATTTTCAAGCAAAAGCGCATCGTACTCACTGTTTACAACGGTTGTTTCTAAACGGTGAATTTTGCCAACCATAAGTCTGGTCCGGTAACCCGCCAAGGTTTTATTAAAATAAGAAAGAACTCTTTTTTTTAAATTTTTCGCTTTACCCACGTACAGTAACTGTCCCTTTTTATCATAATAACGATAAACACCAGGGTGAGAAGGCAAAGTTTTTAACTGAAGTTCCAGATCAACATTCATTCTACAAAAATAAGAAAATGTCGCTAGCTTTCGATAAGGACAGTGAATGTTCCCATCATTTGTTCAAAATAAAAAACCGGAAATTAAAAACTTGGATAGAAAATGAATATGATTGTCAAAAAATTATATTAATTTTAACGTCGAATTCTGATTATCAATATATTGTAAAGATAATTCGGAAATCAAACTAAAAACACTAACCATGAAGAAAAAACTACAATTGGTGCTGGTATTACTGGCAGCACAACTTCTGCCCGCACAAAATGGACCACAACTATCCTTAGTGGAGCAAAGTAAAATCGACAAACAGCAAATCGAAGAACTGACCAAACAGGTTGATTATTACAAAAAAGCACTTAATTTTTCAAAAGCCATCCGCAGCGCAGATTTTGAAAATTTACGGTTGAGCATCAATGATGTTCGGGGATTAAAAAAGGACGGTACCGTCATTATAGAATTCTCTTACACCAACATGAGTTCAGAGTTACATAAATCCCTGCAATTCGAAAAAGCTGTTCTCGTAGATTCTCAAGGAAAGCAATATCACACCCCGCAGGTTTTTCTAACCACCGATGGTAAAATCCGGGTTATTGATTTGGTTGACGGAATTCCTTACAGAGGTGCCCTATTTTTTAAGAAAAGCACCAACTATTTTCCAATCATTCGGGCTTTGATTCTTTATGCTTATCCTAAAGATCAGCTTTCAAATCCCCAACCGGTTGTTTTCGAAAACTTACCCGTGATTTGGGAATAGCGCGATTTCAGAATTTTTCCGAAAAACTTTGATCATCTTAAAATAAATCCTAATAGTGGGATTCATATTTTGATGAAATATTGTAGTGCCTTTTTGGAAATTATAAAATAACAGGATCAAAAATTGACCTAATATTTAACCGTTCATTAAAGGATAAATGTTCTTTATAGGATTTTTGTAAACATCTAAAAAAGACAATCAACTATTTTCTCAACCTTTTAAAAAGATGTAATTTTAGGCAAATTCTTATCAATGAAAATTTACGGAGTAGATACCTTTACAATTAAAGATGTTTTGGATATTTTGGAAGATCCAAAAAGAGCAAAACTTAACAAAGAAGCAAAAAAGAAAATACTAAAATCTCAGCAGAATGTTCAAAAGATCGTAGCCTCAGACCGAACGGTTTATGGTATTAATACTGGTTTTGGACCACTTTGCGATGTAAAAATATCCGAAGAAGAAACTGCGCTTCTGCAGCACAATTTGATTATTTCTCATGCCGTGGGTGTGGGTAAACCAATTGCGAAAGAGCTTTCTAAAGTCATGATGATTGCAAAAATTCATGCTTTGTCTAAAGGTTTTTCCGGAGTCTCTCTGGAAATGATTGAGCGTTTAATCATTATGCTGGAAAAAGACATTATTCCCGTCGTACCGGAGCAGGGATCAGTGGGAGCTTCCGGTGATCTTGCACCTTTGGCTCATTTGGTTTTGCCGCTTTTAGGTTTAGGAAAAGTATGGCAGAAAAATGAGATTAAGGAAGCCGGACCTGTTCTAGAAAAAAATGGTTTAGCTCCTTTAAAACTTGGCCCAAAAGAAGGTTTAGGTTTAATCAATGGCACGCAGTTCATCCTGGCACATTCTATTTTAGGCCTACATAAATTTGAATATATTTTAGATTTAGCAGATCTAACGGCGGCTATAAGTTTAGAAGCGTATCGTGGTTCTTCAAGTCCCTTTAAAAAAGAACTTCATGAAATACGGCCTTTTGACGGAAGTCAAAAAGTAGCGGCAAGAATGCGTAAATTTCTGAAAAACTCAGAAAACCTGCAGGCACATGAATTTTGTGACCGCGTTCAGGATCCTTATTCAATGCGATGCGTTCCACAAGTTCACGGGGCGAGTAGAAATGCATTTGAACATTTGAAAAACTTAACAGAAACCGAATTGAATTCAGTAACTGACAATCCGATCGTTTTGAGTGCTGAAGAATCAATATCCGGTGGGAATTTTCATGGTCAATTGTTGGCGATGCCTTTGGATTATGCCACTTTAGCCGCGGCGGAACTTGGTAATATATCAGATCGCAGAAGTTATCTATTATTAGAAGGCAAATATGGTTTACCAAGATTGTTGACGGAAAGTTCAGGTCTTAATTCAGGCTTTATGATTCCGCAATATACTTCTGCAGCTTTGGTAACCGAAAATAAAACCTTATGTTTCCCAGCTTCTGCAGATTCCATTCCGACCAGTTTAGGACAGGAAGATCATGTTTCCATGGGAAGTATTTCAGGTCGGAAATTTAACCAAGTCTTAGGTAATTTAGAAAATATTCTGGCGGTAGAACTCATGTTTGGTGCGCAGGGATTAGAATTTAGACGTCCTGCAAAATGCTCAAAATACGTTGAAAATGCCTATGATTTGATCAGAACAAAAGTTGCAAAACTGGAAGAAGACCGATTAATCGGTGAAGATATGCTGGCCATTGCAGATTTGATCAGAGAACGAAAATTTGAAGTCAATTGAAAATAAGGTCACAAAGATCTGACTCTAAATGGGATATATATTCAAAAGCACTTCACCTATAAGTGATATCCTCTTGATCAGCGAGTAGTAAAACAATGTAGCATAAAAACTGCTGTTAGAGCCTTTTCTTTTAGACTTAAAAGAAAAGGCTTTTTGGTTGTAGTCTCAATAAAAAGATAAATATATGACCACCAGTGATTAAAAATAGCCAGATTTATAAATTGATTTAGTAAAATAATTTAAGAATAATAAAAAGCTACGCATGTGTCAGAAATTCAGTAAAAGCTTATTTCTTAAAAACATTGCTATATTACTTTAGGAGCATAGCCATATAGTATTTTTTCAAAACCCGTCCGGCTGTCCGCTCTATCTTTTTTGCTTATTACATTCCAGCTTAAATATAAAACCCTCACTAAGCAAAAAAGGATGCCGCTCCCATCCGGGCTATTACTTCAGTCAGTTTTCTTTTACAAAGGGAAATCAAATTAGTCATAAAATCGATGATCTAGACCTCTAGTCGCGTAGTTTATCTTGCTCTTGTTTTTCCAACACTGGTATCGTGAATCTTGAGCCTATTATCTATCAGTCAATTATCTTTTAGGCATTTAGTTTCTTGTCGGTATATTTTCATTTGTTAATTTTTAGACAAAAAAAAGAAGCCGTCTCAATACTGAGGCGGTTTTTTCTGTGTTTAACATTTGTCAGTTTTAAAGGGTTTTACTATCTTTAAGTATTGATAATCAATTATATGAGTATTAAATTTAAAGATTATAACCAGCAACAAAATTGGTTATTCCCACCATCAATCGAGGAATTGATTCCAGAAAATCATCCCGTTCGGGTCGTTAATGGAATTATTGAACAACTGGATTTACGATTGCTCATTGAAGAGTATAGTAAAGATGGCAAACCGAGCTTTCATCCCAAGATGATGCTTAAGGTGATGGTTTACGCTTATATGGATAATACGTATTCCAGCAGGAAGATTGAAAAAGCGATGCGTGAGAATATTAATTTTATGTGGTTGTCCGCTCAACAGGTCGCAGACCATAACACCATCGCACGTTTTCGGAGCAAGAAACTCAAGACTATTTTCAAAGACATTTTCAAACAGGTCGTCCTGTTATTAGCAGAGGAAGGACTCGTTAGCTTGAAAGAAGTTTTTACCGATGGAACTAAGATAGAGTCTATTGCCGGGAGATATACCTTCGTTTGGGGCAATGCCATTAAAACCAGAAAAGAGAAGATGGCAGAACAACTTGAACAAATGTGGAACTATGCCCAAAGCATTGCTGAGGAAGAAGACAGCGATCCTACACCACCGGAGTTTAAAACCATCGATAGAGATAAAATAGAGAAGACCGCCAAGAAAATAGAAGAGATCATCAGCAAAAACCCGCAGGCATCCACCAAAGCAAAGGCAAAATTAAGATACATTCAAAAGAATTTTTCTCAGAACCTGGATAAGTACGAGGAGCAGGAAAAACTTTTGGACGGACGTGGCAGTTATAGTAAGACCGATCCCGATGCCACATTTATGCGCATGAAAGATGATCATATGCAGAATGGGCAACTTAAACCCGCCTACAACGTGCAGGTAAGTTCGCAGTCCCAGTTTGTTATTCATTATACTTTACACCAAACCACCAATGATTTAAATACGCTTCAACCACACCTCAATACTTTTGAAGAACTTTATCAGTTTTTGCCGGAAGAACTTACTGCTGATGCTGGTTACGGCAGTGAAGAAAATTATGATTTTCTGGAAGAGAAAAATATAGAAACCTTCGTAAAATACAACACCTTCGATAAGGAACAGGGTATTTTAAAATCGAAAAGAAAGAAAATCAACGAAGACTTTCACCGCGATAAACTTTATTATAACGAAGAGAAAGATCAGTATATCTGTCCGATGGGGCAACCGATGAATAAAATCACCAACCGAAATCGAAAAACCAAAAGCGGTTATGCTCAGACAAGTTCACTGTACCAGGCTCAAAACTGCAACGGTTGTCCGCTGCGAGGGGCTTGCCATAAAGCCCAGGGAAACAGAATAATAGAACGCAACCAAAATTTAGAACGGCATAAGGAGAGAGTTCGGGAAAACCTCTTGAGTGAAATCGGTGAAATAAAACGCAAACAACGCACGGCGGATGTAGAACCCGTCTTTGCACATATCAAATCCAATCGGAACTTCAAGCGTTTTACACACACTGGAATAGAAAAAGTGGAATTAGAGTTCGGATTACACGCTTTAGCACACAATCTAAGAAAAAAGAGTGCTTAAGTAAGAGCACCTTTTTATCCTAATGTGCAAAAATCACAAATAATCAAAATTTAACGCTTTACAAAAGAAAATAAAAAAACCGCCTCAAATTTTATTTTGAGACGGCTTCTTAAAAAGACTGGCGGCGACCTACTCTCCCGCTTTCGCAGTACCATCGGCGCTAGAGGGCTTAACTTCTGTGTTCGGAATGGGAACAGGTGAGCCCCTCTGCTAAAACCACCCTAAAGGTTGTTTTATATGAAGGAGGTAGTTAGTAGGGAATAGGTTGTAGTTGTTAAACTAATACCCAATACCTTATAACTGATACCTTATAAATATCGATAAAAACGTTCACAAAGAGACAACCGTAGTTGCACGATCGAGTACCTTAATTAGGCAATAAATCTACGGGTAATTAGTACTACTCGGCTATGACATTACTGCCTTTACACCTATAGCCTATCAACGTTGTCATCTCCAACGACCCTTAAAAGATGTCTCATCTTGAGGCAGGTTTCGCACTTATATGCTTTCAGTGCTTATCCTTTCCAAACGTAGCTACTCAGCGGTGCTCCTGGCGGAACAACTGATACACCAGAGGTTTGTTCAAATCGGTCCTCTCGTACTAGATTCAAGCCCTCTCAAACATCTAACGCCCGCAATAGATAGAGACCGAACTGTCTCACGACGTTCTGAACCCAGCTCGCGTGCCACTTTAATGGGCGAACAGCCCAACCCTTGGGACCTTCTCCAGCCCCAGGATGTGACGAGCCGACATCGAGGTGCCGAACCTCCCCGTCGATATGAGCTCTTGGGGGAGACTAGCCTGTTATCCCCGGAGTACCTTTTATCCTATGAGCGATGGCCCTTCCATACGGAACCACCGGATCACTATGTCCTGCTTTCGCACCTGATCGACTTGTAGGTCTCACAGTCAAGCACCCTTATGCCATTACACTCTACGCACGGTTACCAAGCGTGCTGAGGGTACCTTTGAAAGCCTCCGTTACTCTTTTGGAGGCGACCACCCCAGTCAAACTACCCACCACGCAGTGTCCTTCCAAAAGGAAGTTAGGCTCCAAATAAACAAAGGGTGGTATTTCAACGTTGACTCCACCGACACTAGCGTGCCAGCTTCAAAGTCTCCCACCTATCCTACACATTGTTTATTCAAAGTCAATACGAAGTTATAGTAAAGGTTCACAGGGTCTTTTCGTCCCATTGCGGGTACTCGGCATCTTCACCGAGACTACAATTTCACAGAGCTCATGGTTGAGACAGTGCCCAGATCGTTACACCATTCGTGCAGGTCGGAACTTACCCGACAAGGAATTTCGCTACCTTAGGACCGTTATAGTTACGGCCGCCGTTTACTGGGGCTTCAGTTAATTGCTTCGGTTACCCTAACAACCTTCCTTAACCTTCCAGCACCGGGCAGGTGTCAGACCCTATACAGCATCTTTCGATTTAGCAGAGTCCTGTGTTTTTGATAAACAGTCGCCTGGGCCTCTTTACTGAGGCCAGCATTGCTGCTGGCGTCCCTTCTTCCGAAGTTACGAGACTATTTTGCCTAGTTCCTTAACCATGATTCACTCTAGCACCTTAGGATTCTCTCCTCGACTACCTGTGTCGGTTTTGGTACGAGTTGCTTCACTTCGGCTTTTCTTGGAAGCACTTTCCCTACAACAACTTCGCCCGAAGGCTAGGTCTTGACTATTCCGTCAGTCTCCAGTAAGTACGGCACTCCGTCCCCTTTTTAGTGTGAGCAAGTATGGGAATATTAACCCATTATCCATCCACTTCCCCTTTCGGGTTCGCGTTAGGTCCCGACTAACCCTCAGCTGATTAGCATAGCTGAGGAAACCTTAGTCTTTCGGTGAGCGGGTTTCTCGCCCGCTTTATCGTTACTTATGCCTACATTTTCTTTTCTGTCCGCTCCACAAGGCCTCACGACCCTGCTTCGGCGCAAACAGAATGCTCCCCTACCAGATATAACTCAAAAGTTATAAATCCATAGCTTCGGTACTATACTTATGCCCGATTATTATCCATGCCGAACCGCTCGACTAGTGAGCTGTTACGCACTCTTTAAATGAATGGCTGCTTCCAAGCCAACATCCTAGCTGTCAATGCAGTTCAACCGCGTTATTTCAACTTAGTATAGATTTGGGGACCTTAGCTGTTGGTCCGGGTTCTTTCCCTCTCGGACATGGACCTTAGCACCCATGCCCTCACTGCTGCAGAACATTTATTAGCATTCGGAGTTTGTCAGGAATTGGTAGGTGATGAAACCCCCGCATCCAATCAGTAGCTCTACCTCTAATAAACTATATTGCAACGCTGCACCTAAATGCATTTCGGGGAGTACGAGCTATCTCCCAGTTTGATTGGCCTTTCACCCCTACCCACAAGTCATCCGAAGACTTTTCAACGTCAACCGGTTCGGTCCTCCACTTTGTGTTACCAAAGCTTCAACCTGCCCATGGGTAGATCACAAGGTTTCGCGTCTAATCCTACTAACTAAGCGCCCTATTCAGACTCGCTTTCGCTCCGCCTCCGTACCTGAAGTACTTAAGCTCGCTAGTAAAATTAACTCGTAGGCTCATTATGCAAAAGGCACGCCGTCACCCAACTTGTGGGCTCCGACCGCTTGTAGGCGTACGGTTTCAGGTTCTCTTTCACCCTTCTATTCGAAGTGCTTTTCACCTTTCCTTCACAGTACTTGTTCACTATCGGTCTTTCAGGAGTATTTAGCCTTGGAGGATGGTCCCCCCATATTCAGACAGGATTTCACGTGTCCCGCCCTACTCATTTATCACTTAAATATGCCTTTCATATACGGGGCTATCACCCTCTATGGCTGTTCTTTCCAGAACATTCTATTAAACATATATTAGCTTTTGGGCTAATCCGCTTTCGCTCGCCACTACTTACGGAATCTCTTCGATTTCTTTTCCTCCGGGTACTTAGATGTTTCAGTTCTCCGGGTTTGCTCTCTAAATAAATAGAGTGACTGATCTTCAACCAGCCGGGTTGCCCCATTCGGACATCTGCGGATCAATTCGTGTGTGCCGATCCCCGCAGCTTTTCGCAGCTTACCACGTCCTTCTTCGCCTCTGAAAGCCTAGGCATCCGCCATACGCCCTTAACGATTTCTTTCCTAATAATATATTAGTTCAGTTTTTTGTCTAACATTGCTGTTAAACTAGTTTTATTTAAACTCGGCACTCGAAAGTGCGCGGTTTTCTCTTTGTGATGTTCTTATCGTTAATGTCAATGATCGTATTTCTTCTTGTCCTACTGATAAACAGAAATTGTTTTTGGCTCTTTCCGTCACTTTGAAATCAGTCCTTCAAAACTGTGAATATATAGGTCTCGATCCTATCCAAACTTCCCGGTTATCCAGTCTGTTCTGCCTCCAATCGGCATAATTCTTAAATCTCTAAATGTAAATATCTTCTGTGCTTGCTTCTTTTAAGAAGCTTGTCGCTACATCTCTGTAACTTGTTCCCGTTGTTATATCACTATAACTCTGTGGAGAATAAGGGAGTCGAACCCTTGACCTCCTGCGTGCAAGGCAGGCGCTCTAGCCAACTGAGCTAATTCCCCGCTAGTATGAATTTTAAATTTTGAATTATAAATTTTAAATGAATCTAAAATCTATAATTTATAATCTATAATTCCTTTTAATTAGTAGTCTCGGGCAGGCTCGAACTGCCGACCTCTACATTATCAGTGTAGCGCTCTAACCAGCTGAGCTACGAGACTCTATTTAATTAATTATTAATAATTTATTAATTATCAATTGTTAATTATCTCTCCTCCCTGATTACTAATCCTAGTGGGTATGTTTTTTATAAAATAGCAACCAAAATAAAGAAAAAGCAAAGCTAACTTTGAGCAAGTGCTCTGATACATTTAAGTATCTTTTGTTTGTTTATACTCTCCTAACGAAGAGTCTCAAAAATGAGATGTTCCAGCCGCACCTTCCGGTACGGCTACCTTGTTACGACTTAGCCCTAGTTACTTGTTTTACCCTAGGCAGCTCCTTTTACGGTCACCGACTTCAGGTACCCCAAACTTCCATGGCTTGACGGGCGGTGTGTACAAGGCCCGGGAACGTATTCACCGCGCCATGGCTGATGCGCGATTACTAGCGATTCCAGCTTCATAGAGTCGAGTTGCAGACTCCAATCCGAACTGAGACCGGCTTTCGAGATTTGCATCACATCGCTGTGTAGCTGCCCTCTGTACCGGCCATTGTATTACGTGTGTGGCCCAAGACGTAAGGGCCGTGATGATTTGACGTCATCCCCACCTTCCTCTCTACTTGCGTAGGCAGTCTCACTAGAGTCCTCAACTGAATGTTAGCAACTAGTGACAGGGGTTGCGCTCGTTGCAGGACTTAACCTAACACCTCACGGCACGAGCTGACGACAACCATGCAGCACCTTGAAAAATGTCCGAAGAAGGATCTATTTCTAAACCTGTCATTTCCCATTTAAGTCTTGGTAAGGTTCCTCGCGTATCATCGAATTAAACCACATAATCCACCGCTTGTGCGGGCCCCCGTCAATTCCTTTGAGTTTCATTCTTGCGAACGTACTCCCCAGGTGGCTAACTTATCACTTTCGCTTGGTCTCTGAAGCTTGCGCCCCAAAAACGAGTTAGCATCGTTTACGGCGTGGACTACCAGGGTATCTAATCCTGTTCGCTCCCCACGCTTTCGTCCCTCAGCGTCAGTTAAATCATGGTAACCTGCCTTCGCAATTGGTGTTCTAAGTAATATCTATGCATTTCACCGCTACACTACTTATTCCAGCTACCTCTAATTTACTCAAGACCGACAGTATCAACGGCAGTTTCATAGTTAAGCTATGAGATTTCACCACTGACTTATCGGTCCGCCTACGGACCCTTTAAACCCAATAAATCCGGATAACGCTTGCACCCTCCGTATTACCGCGGCTGCTGGCACGGAGTTAGCCGGTGCTTATTCGTATAGTACCTTCAGCTACCCTCACGAGGGTAGGTTTATTCCTATACAAAAGAAGTTTACAATCCATAGGACCGTCATCCTTCACGCGGGATGGCTGGATCAGGCTCTCACCCATTGTCCAATATTCCTCACTGCTGCCTCCCGTAGGAGTCTGGTCCGTGTCTCAGTACCAGTGTGGGGGATCTCCCTCTCAGGACCCCTAAAGATCATTGACTTGGTGAGCCGTTACCTCACCAACTATCTAATCTTGCGCGTGCCCATCTCTATCCACCGGAGTTTTCAATATTAAATGATGCCATCTAATATATTATGGAGTATTAATCTTCCTTTCGAAAGGCTATTCCCCTGATAAAGGTAGGTTGCACACGTGTTACGCACCCGTACGCCGCTCTCTGAGTAGCAAGCTACTCATACCGCTCGGCTTGCATGTGTTAGGCCTCCCGCTAGCGTTCATCCTGAGCCAGGATCAAACTCTCCATTGTATGTTTGTCTGACTCACTCAAAGTTATTGACGCTTTGTTTTTCCTTAATTTCTTTTGGTTGTTATTTGTATGTCAATGATCTCTATTCTTCTCGCGTTAACACCGAATCATCTTTCTGTCGTGTGATCCGATTTGCGAGTGCAAAAGTATAAACTTATTTCTAATTGACCAAATGTTTTATAAAGATTGTTAAAAGTTTTTTAAGTAACCAATAACTCTCCTCTCTAATCATTCAATCTATTCCTACTTCGCTCCCCTTCTCTCTCGATTTGGGATTGCAAAGATAAGAAGTTTTTCTTAATTCGCAAGCTTTTATTTTGATAATGATGAAAAATTATTAATCCCCACATTACCTCCAATCACTTACTATTCTACTTCGCTACTCTGTTTTTTAGAGTGGTGCAAATGTAACCCCACTTAACTAATCTCGCAACTTATTATTGAATTATTTTAAACATGTGTATAACTAATTCTCTAAACATCTGAAAGTGATAACTTTATGAAGTTTCTTAAGTTATCCACTTTATGTGGAAGATGATATTTAGATCCAAAACCTTTTAGATACTTAATAAATAAACTTAAATACTGGAGTAAAAAAGTTAGATTTAAGTTTAAAGTAATAGATCGTACTTATGTTTTATTAGGGAAAGACGGAAGTGAAAAGTTATAACTTAAATGATGCTGTATTTTTTAACCTGGAAATTCCGGGGAATAGGACATATACACTCATTACATCCTTAAAATTATTTCTGTTTTCAAAAATTTTATCGGAAATATTCTGTATAGATTTTGATGAAGCGATTAAGAACACAAATTCCCTCAGGAAATTGGCAATACCTGTTCAGTATTTGTCTCTTTAGATCGATCTTAATTCTTTCTCGTGCTGTAATTTATACTAAAATTAAAGCGTTAATCATATATCAGTCTATTCTCTTTTTGTGTTGAGTGTTAAGTTCTTGCTCTTGTGTTGCAACTCTAGTTTCTTGCGTCTTGAGTCTCTCATCTATCCGTCTATTATCTTTTAGTTTTTTTCGTTTGTTGTTTTTTTTTCTAGATTTTGGGTACAAAAAAACCTCATACAAATAAATGTATGAGGTTTAAAAAGACTGGCGGCGACCTACTCTCCCGCTTTCGCAGTACCATCGGCGCTAGAGGGCTTAACTTCTGTGTTCGGAATGGGAACAGGTGAGCCCCTCTGCTAAAACCACCCTAAAAGTTGTTTTATATGAAGGAGGTAGTTAGTAGGGAATAGGTTGTAGTTGTTAAACTAATACCCAATACCTTATAACTGATACCTTATAAATATCGATAAAAACGTTCACAAAGAGACAACCGTAGTTGCACGATCGAGTACCTTAATTAGGCAATAAATCTACGGGTAATTAGTACTACTCGGCTATGACATTACTGCCTTTACACCTATAGCCTATCAACGTTGTCATCTCCAACGACCCTTAAAAGATGTCTCATCTTGAGGCAGGTTTCGCACTTATATGCTTTCAGTGCTTATCCTTTCCAAACGTAGCTACTCAGCGGTGCTCCTGGCGGAACAACTGATACACCAGAGGTTTGTTCAAATCGGTCCTCTCGTACTAGATTCAAGCCCTCTCAAACATCTAACGCCCGCAATAGATAGAGACCGAACTGTCTCACGACGTTCTGAACCCAGCTCGCGTGCCACTTTAATGGGCGAACAGCCCAACCCTTGGGACCTTCTCCAGCCCCAGGATGTGACGAGCCGACATCGAGGTGCCGAACCTCCCCGTCGATATGAGCTCTTGGGGGAGACTAGCCTGTTATCCCCGGAGTACCTTTTATCCTATGAGCGATGGCCCTTCCATACGGAACCACCGGATCACTATGTCCTGCTTTCGCACCTGATCGACTTGTAGGTCTCACAGTCAAGCACCCTTATGCCATTACACTCTACGCACGGTTACCAAGCGTGCTGAGGGTACCTTTGAAAGCCTCCGTTACTCTTTTGGAGGCGACCACCCCAGTCAAACTACCCACCACGCAGTGTCCTTCCAAAAGGAAGTTAGGCTCCAAATAAACAAAGGGTGGTATTTCAACGTTGACTCCACCGACACTAGCGTGCCAGCTTCAAAGTCTCCCACCTATCCTACACATTGTTTATTCAAAGTCAATACGAAGTTATAGTAAAGGTTCACAGGGTCTTTTCGTCCCATTGCGGGTACTCGGCATCTTCACCGAGACTACAATTTCACAGAGCTCATGGTTGAGACAGTGCCCAGATCGTTACACCATTCGTGCAGGTCGGAACTTACCCGACAAGGAATTTCGCTACCTTAGGACCGTTATAGTTACGGCCGCCGTTTACTGGGGCTTCAGTTAATTGCTTCGGTTACCCTAACAACCTTCCTTAACCTTCCAGCACCGGGCAGGTGTCAGACCCTATACAGCATCTTTCGATTTAGCAGAGTCCTGTGTTTTTGATAAACAGTCGCCTGGGCCTCTTTACTGAGGCCAGCATTGCTGCTGGCGTCCCTTCTTCCGAAGTTACGAGACTATTTTGCCTAGTTCCTTAACCATGATTCACTCTAGCACCTTAGGATTCTCTCCTCGACTACCTGTGTCGGTTTTGGTACGAGTTGCTTCACTTCGGCTTTTCTTGGAAGCACTTTCCCTACAACAACTTCGCCCGAAGGCTAGGTCTTGACTATTCCGTCAGTCTCCAGTAAGTACGGCACTCCGTCCCCTTTTTAGTGTGAGCAAGTATGGGAATATTAACCCATTATCCATCCACTTCCCCTTTCGGGTTCGCGTTAGGTCCCGACTAACCCTCAGCTGATTAGCATAGCTGAGGAAACCTTAGTCTTTCGGTGAGCGGGTTTCTCGCCCGCTTTATCGTTACTTATGCCTACATTTTCTTTTCTGTCCGCTCCACAAGGCCTCACGACCCTGCTTCGGCGCAAACAGAATGCTCCCCTACCAGATATAACTCAAAAGTTATAAATCCATAGCTTCGGTACTATACTTATGCCCGATTATTATCCATGCCGAACCGCTCGACTAGTGAGCTGTTACGCACTCTTTAAATGAATGGCTGCTTCCAAGCCAACATCCTAGCTGTCAATGCAGTTCAACCGCGTTATTTCAACTTAGTATAGATTTGGGGACCTTAGCTGTTGGTCCGGGTTCTTTCCCTCTCGGACATGGACCTTAGCACCCATGCCCTCACTGCTGCAGAACATTTATTAGCATTCGGAGTTTGTCAGGAATTGGTAGGTGATGAAACCCCCGCATCCAATCAGTAGCTCTACCTCTAATAAACTATATTGCAACGCTGCACCTAAATGCATTTCGGGGAGTACGAGCTATCTCCCAGTTTGATTGGCCTTTCACCCCTACCCACAAGTCATCCGAAGACTTTTCAACGTCAACCGGTTCGGTCCTCCACTTTGTGTTACCAAAGCTTCAACCTGCCCATGGGTAGATCACAAGGTTTCGCGTCTAATCCTACTAACTAAGCGCCCTATTCAGACTCGCTTTCGCTCCGCCTCCGTACCTGAAGTACTTAAGCTCGCTAGTAAAATTAACTCGTAGGCTCATTATGCAAAAGGCACGCCGTCACCCAACTTGTGGGCTCCGACCGCTTGTAGGCGTACGGTTTCAGGTTCTCTTTCACCCTTCTATTCGAAGTGCTTTTCACCTTTCCTTCACAGTACTTGTTCACTATCGGTCTTTCAGGAGTATTTAGCCTTGGAGGATGGTCCCCCCATATTCAGACAGGATTTCACGTGTCCCGCCCTACTCATTTATCACTTAAATATGCCTTTCATATACGGGGCTATCACCCTCTATGGCTGTTCTTTCCAGAACATTCTATTAAACATATATTAGCTTTTGGGCTAATCCGCTTTCGCTCGCCACTACTTACGGAATCTCTTCGATTTCTTTTCCTCCGGGTACTTAGATGTTTCAGTTCTCCGGGTTTGCTCTCTAAATAAATAGAGTGACTGATCTTCAACCAGCCGGGTTGCCCCATTCGGACATCTGCGGATCAATTCGTGTGTGCCGATCCCCGCAGCTTTTCGCAGCTTACCACGTCCTTCTTCGCCTCTGAAAGCCTAGGCATCCGCCATACGCCCTTAACGATTTCTTTCCTAATAATATATTAGTTCAGTTTTTTGTCTAACATTGCTGTTAAACTAGTTTTATTTAAACTCGGCACTCGAAAGTGCGCGGTTTTCTCTTTGTGATGTTCTTATCGTTAATGTCAATGATCGTATTTCTTCTTGTCCTACTGATAAACAGAAATTGTTTTTGGCTCTTTCCGTCACTTTGAAATCAGTCCTTCAAAACTGTGAATATATAGGTCTCGATCCTATCCAAACTTCCCGGTTATCCAGTCTGTTCTGCCTCCAATCGGCATAATTCTTAAATCTCTAAATGTAAATATCTTCTGTGCTTGCTTCTTTTAAGAAGCTTGTCGCTACATCTCTGTAACTTGTTCCCGTTGTTATATCACTATAACTCTGTGGAGAATAAGGGAGTCGAACCCTTGACCTCCTGCGTGCAAGGCAGGCGCTCTAGCCAACTGAGCTAATTCCCCGCTAGTATGAATTTTAAATTTTGAATTATAAATTTTAAATGAATCTAAAATCTATAATTTATAATCTATAATTCCTTTTAATTAGTAGTCTCGGGCAGGCTCGAACTGCCGACCTCTACATTATCAGTGTAGCGCTCTAACCAGCTGAGCTACGAGACTCTATTTAATTAATTATTAATAATTTATTAATTATCAATTGTTAATTATCTCTCCTCCCTGATTACTAATCCTAGTGGGTATGTTTTTTATAAAATAGCAACCAAAATAAAGAAAAAGCAAAGCTAACTTTGAGCAAGTGCTCTGATACATTTAAGTATCTTTTGTTTGTTTATACTCTCCTAACGAAGAGTCTCAAAAATGAGATGTTCCAGCCGCACCTTCCGGTACGGCTACCTTGTTACGACTTAGCCCTAGTTACTTGTTTTACCCTAGGCAGCTCCTTTTACGGTCACCGACTTCAGGTACCCCAAACTTCCATGGCTTGACGGGCGGTGTGTACAA
The DNA here is from genome assembly GCF_003860585.1 of Kaistella carnis. Lineage (NCBI taxonomy): Bacteria > Pseudomonadati > Bacteroidota > Flavobacteriia > Flavobacteriales > Weeksellaceae > Kaistella > Kaistella carnis. The sequence goes on from NZ_CP034159.1 coordinate 1,519,582, forward strand.
GGCCCGGGAACGTATTCACCGCGCCATGGCTGATGCGCGATTACTAGCGATTCCAGCTTCATAGAGTCGAGTTGCAGACTCCAATCCGAACTGAGACCGGCTTTCGAGATTTGCATCACATCGCTGTGTAGCTGCCCTCTGTACCGGCCATTGTATTACGTGTGTGGCCCAAGACGTAAGGGCCGTGATGATTTGACGTCATCCCCACCTTCCTCTCTACTTGCGTAGGCAGTCTCACTAGAGTCCTCAACTGAATGTTAGCAACTAGTGACAGGGGTTGCGCTCGTTGCAGGACTTAACCTAACACCTCACGGCACGAGCTGACGACAACCATGCAGCACCTTGAAAAATGTCCGAAGAAGGATCTATTTCTAAACCTGTCATTTCCCATTTAAGTCTTGGTAAGGTTCCTCGCGTATCATCGAATTAAACCACATAATCCACCGCTTGTGCGGGCCCCCGTCAATTCCTTTGAGTTTCATTCTTGCGAACGTACTCCCCAGGTGGCTAACTTATCACTTTCGCTTGGTCTCTGAAGCTTGCGCCCCAAAAACGAGTTAGCATCGTTTACGGCGTGGACTACCAGGGTATCTAATCCTGTTCGCTCCCCACGCTTTCGTCCCTCAGCGTCAGTTAAATCATGGTAACCTGCCTTCGCAATTGGTGTTCTAAGTAATATCTATGCATTTCACCGCTACACTACTTATTCCAGCTACCTCTAATTTACTCAAGACCGACAGTATCAACGGCAGTTTCATAGTTAAGCTATGAGATTTCACCACTGACTTATCGGTCCGCCTACGGACCCTTTAAACCCAATAAATCCGGATAACGCTTGCACCCTCCGTATTACCGCGGCTGCTGGCACGGAGTTAGCCGGTGCTTATTCGTATAGTACCTTCAGCTACCCTCACGAGGGTAGGTTTATTCCTATACAAAAGAAGTTTACAATCCATAGGACCGTCATCCTTCACGCGGGATGGCTGGATCAGGCTCTCACCCATTGTCCAATATTCCTCACTGCTGCCTCCCGTAGGAGTCTGGTCCGTGTCTCAGTACCAGTGTGGGGGATCTCCCTCTCAGGACCCCTAAAGATCATTGACTTGGTGAGCCGTTACCTCACCAACTATCTAATCTTGCGCGTGCCCATCTCTATCCACCGGAGTTTTCAATATTAAATGATGCCATCTAATATATTATGGAGTATTAATCTTCCTTTCGAAAGGCTATTCCCCTGATAAAGGTAGGTTGCACACGTGTTACGCACCCGTACGCCGCTCTCTGAGTAGCAAGCTACTCATACCGCTCGGCTTGCATGTGTTAGGCCTCCCGCTAGCGTTCATCCTGAGCCAGGATCAAACTCTCCATTGTATGTTTGTCTGACTCACTCAAAGTTATTGACGCTTTGTTTTTCCTTAATTTCTTTTGGTTGTTATTTGTATGTCAATGATCTCTATTCTTCTCGCGTTAACACCGAATCATCTTTCTGTCGTGTGATCCGATTTGCGAGTGCAAAAGTATAAACTTATTTCTAATTGACCAAATGTTTTATAAAGATTGTTAAAAGTTTTTTAAGTAACCAATAACTCTCCTCTCTAATCATTCAATCTATTCCTACTTCGCTCCCCTTCTCTCTCGATTTGGGATTGCAAAGATAAGAAGTTTTTCTTAATTCGCAAGCTTTTATTTTGATAATGATGAAAAATTATTAATCCCCACATTACCTCCAATCACTTACTATTCTACTTCGCTACTCTGTTTTTTAGAGTGGTGCAAATGTAACCCCACTTAACTAATCTCGCAACTTATTATTGAATTATTTTAAACATGTGTATAACTAATTCTCTAAACATCTGAAAGTGATAACTTTATGAAGTTTCTTAAGTTATCCACTTTATGTGGAAGATGATATTTAGATCCAAAACCTTTTAGATACTTAATAAATAAACTTAAATACTGGAGTAAAAAAGTTAGATTTAAGTTTAAAGTAATAGATCGTACTTATGTTTTATTAGGGAAAGACGGAAGTGAAAAGTTATAACTTAAATGATGCTGTATTTTTTAACCTGGAAATTCCGGGGAATAGGACATATACACTCATTACATCCTTAAAATTATTTCTGTTTTCAAAAATTTTATCGGAAATATTCTGTATAGATTTTGATGAAGCGATTAAGAACACAAATTCCCTCAGGAAATTGGCAATACCTGTTCAGTATTTGTCTCTTTAGATCGATCTTAATTCTTTCTCGTGCTGTAATTTATACTAAAATTAAAGCGTTAATCATATATCAGTCTATTCTCTTTTTGTGTTGAGTGTTAAGTTCTTGCTCTTGTGTTGCAACTCTAGTTTCTTGCGTCTTGAGTCTCTCATCTATCCGTCTATTATCTTTTAGTTTTTTTCGTTTGTTGTTTTTTTTTCTAGATTTTGGGTACAAAAAAACCTCATACAAATAAATGTATGAGGTTTAAAAAGACTGGCGGCGACCTACTCTCCCGCTTTCGCAGTACCATCGGCGCTAGAGGGCTTAACTTCTGTGTTCGGAATGGGAACAGGTGAGCCCCTCTGCTAAAACCACCCTAAAAGTTGTTTTATATGAAGGAGGTAGTTAGTAGGGAATAGGTTGTAGTTGTTAAACTAATACCCAATACCTTATAACTGATACCTTATAAATATCGATAAAAACGTTCACAAAGAGACAACCGTAGTTGCACGATCGAGTACCTTAATTAGGCAATAAATCTACGGGTAATTAGTACTACTCGGCTATGACATTACTGCCTTTACACCTATAGCCTATCAACGTTGTCATCTCCAACGACCCTTAAAAGATGTCTCATCTTGAGGCAGGTTTCGCACTTATATGCTTTCAGTGCTTATCCTTTCCAAACGTAGCTACTCAGCGGTGCTCCTGGCGGAACAACTGATACACCAGAGGTTTGTTCAAATCGGTCCTCTCGTACTAGATTCAAGCCCTCTCAAACATCTAACGCCCGCAATAGATAGAGACCGAACTGTCTCACGACGTTCTGAACCCAGCTCGCGTGCCACTTTAATGGGCGAACAGCCCAACCCTTGGGACCTTCTCCAGCCCCAGGATGTGACGAGCCGACATCGAGGTGCCGAACCTCCCCGTCGATATGAGCTCTTGGGGGAGACTAGCCTGTTATCCCCGGAGTACCTTTTATCCTATGAGCGATGGCCCTTCCATACGGAACCACCGGATCACTATGTCCTGCTTTCGCACCTGATCGACTTGTAGGTCTCACAGTCAAGCACCCTTATGCCATTACACTCTACGCACGGTTACCAAGCGTGCTGAGGGTACCTTTGAAAGCCTCCGTTACTCTTTTGGAGGCGACCACCCCAGTCAAACTACCCACCACGCAGTGTCCTTCCAAAAGGAAGTTAGGCTCCAAATAAACAAAGGGTGGTATTTCAACGTTGACTCCACCGACACTAGCGTGCCAGCTTCAAAGTCTCCCACCTATCCTACACATTGTTTATTCAAAGTCAATACGAAGTTATAGTAAAGGTTCACAGGGTCTTTTCGTCCCATTGCGGGTACTCGGCATCTTCACCGAGACTACAATTTCACAGAGCTCATGGTTGAGACAGTGCCCAGATCGTTACACCATTCGTGCAGGTCGGAACTTACCCGACAAGGAATTTCGCTACCTTAGGACCGTTATAGTTACGGCCGCCGTTTACTGGGGCTTCAGTTAATTGCTTCGGTTACCCTAACAACCTTCCTTAACCTTCCAGCACCGGGCAGGTGTCAGACCCTATACAGCATCTTTCGATTTAGCAGAGTCCTGTGTTTTTGATAAACAGTCGCCTGGGCCTCTTTACTGAGGCCAGCATTGCTGCTGGCGTCCCTTCTTCCGAAGTTACGAGACTATTTTGCCTAGTTCCTTAACCATGATTCACTCTAGCACCTTAGGATTCTCTCCTCGACTACCTGTGTCGGTTTTGGTACGAGTTGCTTCACTTCGGCTTTTCTTGGAAGCACTTTCCCTACAACAACTTCGCCCGAAGGCTAGGTCTTGACTATTCCGTCAGTCTCCAGTAAGTACGGCACTCCGTCCCCTTTTTAGTGTGAGCAAGTATGGGAATATTAACCCATTATCCATCCACTTCCCCTTTCGGGTTCGCGTTAGGTCCCGACTAACCCTCAGCTGATTAGCATAGCTGAGGAAACCTTAGTCTTTCGGTGAGCGGGTTTCTCGCCCGCTTTATCGTTACTTATGCCTACATTTTCTTTTCTGTCCGCTCCACAAGGCCTCACGACCCTGCTTCGGCGCAAACAGAATGCTCCCCTACCAGATATAACTCAAAAGTTATAAATCCATAGCTTCGGTACTATACTTATGCCCGATTATTATCCATGCCGAACCGCTCGACTAGTGAGCTGTTACGCACTCTTTAAATGAATGGCTGCTTCCAAGCCAACATCCTAGCTGTCAATGCAGTTCAACCGCGTTATTTCAACTTAGTATAGATTTGGGGACCTTAGCTGTTGGTCCGGGTTCTTTCCCTCTCGGACATGGACCTTAGCACCCATGCCCTCACTGCTGCAGAACATTTATTAGCATTCGGAGTTTGTCAGGAATTGGTAGGTGATGAAACCCCCGCATCCAATCAGTAGCTCTACCTCTAATAAACTATATTGCAACGCTGCACCTAAATGCATTTCGGGGAGTACGAGCTATCTCCCAGTTTGATTGGCCTTTCACCCCTACCCACAAGTCATCCGAAGACTTTTCAACGTCAACCGGTTCGGTCCTCCACTTTGTGTTACCAAAGCTTCAACCTGCCCATGGGTAGATCACAAGGTTTCGCGTCTAATCCTACTAACTAAGCGCCCTATTCAGACTCGCTTTCGCTCCGCCTCCGTACCTGAAGTACTTAAGCTCGCTAGTAAAATTAACTCGTAGGCTCATTATGCAAAAGGCACGCCGTCACCCAACTTGTGGGCTCCGACCGCTTGTAGGCGTACGGTTTCAGGTTCTCTTTCACCCTTCTATTCGAAGTGCTTTTCACCTTTCCTTCACAGTACTTGTTCACTATCGGTCTTTCAGGAGTATTTAGCCTTGGAGGATGGTCCCCCCATATTCAGACAGGATTTCACGTGTCCCGCCCTACTCATTTATCACTTAAATATGCCTTTCATATACGGGGCTATCACCCTCTATGGCTGTTCTTTCCAGAACATTCTATTAAACATATATTAGCTTTTGGGCTAATCCGCTTTCGCTCGCCACTACTTACGGAATCTCTTCGATTTCTTTTCCTCCGGGTACTTAGATGTTTCAGTTCTCCGGGTTTGCTCTCTAAATAAATAGAGTGACTGATCTTCAACCAGCCGGGTTGCCCCATTCGGACATCTGCGGATCAATTCGTGTGTGCCGATCCCCGCAGCTTTTCGCAGCTTACCACGTCCTTCTTCGCCTCTGAAAGCCTAGGCATCCGCCATACGCCCTTAACGATTTCTTTCCTAATAATATATTAGTTCAGTTTTTTGTCTAACATTGCTGTTAAACTAGTTTTATTTAAACTCGGCACTCGAAAGTGCGCGGTTTTCTCTTTGTGATGTTCTTATCGTTAATGTCAATGATCGTATTTCTTCTTGTCCTACTGATAAACAGAAATTGTTTTTGGCTCTTTCCGTCACTTTGAAATCAGTCCTTCAAAACTGTGAATATATAGGTCTCGATCCTATCCAAACTTCCCGGTTATCCAGTCTGTTCTGCCTCCAATCGGCATAATTCTTAAATCTCTAAATGTAAATATCTTCTGTGCTTGCTTCTTTTAAGAAGCTTGTCGCTACATCTCTGTAACTTGTTCCCGTTGTTATATCACTATAACTCTGTGGAGAATAAGGGAGTCGAACCCTTGACCTCCTGCGTGCAAGGCAGGCGCTCTAGCCAACTGAGCTAATTCCCCGCTAGTATGAATTTTAAATTTTGAATTATAAATTTTAAATGAATCTAAAATCTATAATTTATAATCTATAATTCCTTTTAATTAGTAGTCTCGGGCAGGCTCGAACTGCCGACCTCTACATTATCAGTGTAGCGCTCTAACCAGCTGAGCTACGAGACTCTATTTAATTAATTATTAATAATTTATTAATTATCAATTGTTAATTATCTCTCCTCCCTGATTACTAATCCTAGTGGGTATGTTTTTTATAAAATAGCAACCAAAATAAAGAAAAAGCAAAGCTAACTTTGAGCAAGTGCTCTGATACATTTAAGTATCTTTTGTTTGTTTATACTCTCCTAACGAAGAGTCTCAAAAATGAGATGTTCCAGCCGCACCTTCCGGTACGGCTACCTTGTTACGACTTAGCCCTAGTTACTTGTTTTACCCTAGGCAGCTCCTTTTACGGTCACCGACTTCAGGTACCCCAAACTTCCATGGCTTGACGGGCGGTGTGTACAAGGCCCGGGAACGTATTCACCGCGCCATGGCTGATGCGCGATTACTAGCGATTCCAGCTTCATAGAGTCGAGTTGCAGACTCCAATCCGAACTGAGACCGGCTTTCGAGATTTGCATCACATCGCTGTGTAGCTGCCCTCTGTACCGGCCATTGTATTACGTGTGTGGCCCAAGACGTAAGGGCCGTGATGATTTGACGTCATCCCCACCTTCCTCTCTACTTGCGTAGGCAGTCTCACTAGAGTCCTCAACTGAATGTTAGCAACTAGTGACAGGGGTTGCGCTCGTTGCAGGACTTAACCTAACACCTCACGGCACGAGCTGACGACAACCATGCAGCACCTTGAAAAATGTCCGAAGAAGGATCTATTTCTAAACCTGTCATTTCCCATTTAAGTCTTGGTAAGGTTCCTCGCGTATCATCGAATTAAACCACATAATCCACCGCTTGTGCGGGCCCCCGTCAATTCCTTTGAGTTTCATTCTTGCGAACGTACTCCCCAGGTGGCTAACTTATCACTTTCGCTTGGTCTCTGAAGCTTGCGCCCCAAAAACGAGTTAGCATCGTTTACGGCGTGGACTACCAGGGTATCTAATCCTGTTCGCTCCCCACGCTTTCGTCCCTCAGCGTCAGTTAAATCATGGTAACCTGCCTTCGCAATTGGTGTTCTAAGTAATATCTATGCATTTCACCGCTACACTACTTATTCCAGCTACCTCTAATTTACTCAAGACCGACAGTATCAACGGCAGTTTCATAGTTAAGCTATGAGATTTCACCACTGACTTATCGGTCCGCCTACGGACCCTTTAAACCCAATAAATCCGGATAACGCTTGCACCCTCCGTATTACCGCGGCTGCTGGCACGGAGTTAGCCGGTGCTTATTCGTATAGTACCTTCAGCTACCCTCACGAGGGTAGGTTTATTCCTATACAAAAGAAGTTTACAATCCATAGGACCGTCATCCTTCACGCGGGATGGCTGGATCAGGCTCTCACCCATTGTCCAATATTCCTCACTGCTGCCTCCCGTAGGAGTCTGGTCCGTGTCTCAGTACCAGTGTGGGGGATCTCCCTCTCAGGACCCCTAAAGATCATTGACTTGGTGAGCCGTTACCTCACCAACTATCTAATCTTGCGCGTGCCCATCTCTATCCACCGGAGTTTTCAATATTAAATGATGCCATCTAATATATTATGGAGTATTAATCTTCCTTTCGAAAGGCTATTCCCCTGATAAAGGTAGGTTGCACACGTGTTACGCACCCGTACGCCGCTCTCTGAGTAGCAAGCTACTCATACCGCTCGGCTTGCATGTGTTAGGCCTCCCGCTAGCGTTCATCCTGAGCCAGGATCAAACTCTCCATTGTATGTTTGTCTGACTCACTCAAAGTTATTGACGCTTTGTTTTTCCTTAATTTCTTTTGGTTGTTATTTGTATGTCAATGATCTCTATTCTTCTCGCTTTAACACCGAATCATCTTTCTGTCGTGTGATTTGATTTGCGAGTGCAAAAGTATAAACTTATTTCTAATTGACCAAATGTTTTATAAAGATTGTTAAAAGTTTTTTAAGTAACCAATAACTCTCCTCTCTAATCATTCAATCTATTCCTACTTCGCTCCCCTTCTCTCTCGATTTGGGACTGCAAAGATAAGAAGTTTTTCTTAATTCGCAAGCTTTTATTTTGATAATCATGAAAATTTATTAATCCCCTCATTACCTCCTATCACTTACTATTCTACTTCGCTACTCTGTTTTTTTGAGTGGTGCAAATGTAACCCCACTTAACTAATCTCGCAACTCTTTTGTGAACTATTATTAACATTCAAAGAATTCATTTTATAACAAATTGTTTTACAGCGAAATACCAACTTAAAAAGTTTTCCACTTTATCTATTTTATCCAGAAATGAGGACATTTACCAAACCTGCGGTAGGGATCGCAGTGGAAATCCCACAGCATGCGCAGGACTTGCAAGGCGCGAGGAATTGTAACGAAGAGCCCGGTCCCCTGGCGTAGGGAAAGTTATGCAGACCTTTTGTAAGCCAGGAGGGGAACCGCCCAAAGAAATAAAAAAACGCACTATATAATAGTACGCTGTAATTTTTTCAAGATAAAGTATCCTATCAAAATGCCGATGGTGTCGGCTACCAAATCCAATCCTTCTAAGGAACGCCCGAAATGCATTTCATCCTGTAATATTTCGGTGAGCATGCCATAAATCAGCATAATCTGGATGAAATAGATGAATTTAATCTTCGGAAAGGCTGCCATAAAAGAAAACCCTAAGAAGGTAAAGATCCCCAAGTGCAAGACTTTATCTATTCCAGGGAACATGAAAGGATATTCGAGATTTTCGACGCCGGGTTTGAGCAGCATAAAAGTAAGAAATGCCCAATAAATGGGCAAAATCTTACTACATATTTTCGTGAGTTTATCCAAGTGATGCCTGGTATTCCTCTGCCGTGATTAATTCTGAGTGATCTGCACCTTCTGCAATCTCTAATTTAATGATCCAACCTTCTCCATAAGGATCGGTATTTAAAAGTTCTGGTTGATCTTCCAACGCTGTATTGAAGGCAGTAACTGTTCCGCTTATTGGCAAGAATAGATCAGAAACCGTTTTTACTGCTTCTACACTACCGAAAACATCTCCTGCAGAAAGCTCATCGTCAACAGAATCAACATCTACAAAAACGATATCGCCCAATTCTCCCTGTGCGAAATCTGTAATCCCGACAATAGCGGTATTTCCTTCTATTCTAACCCACTCGTGGTCTTTGGTGTACTTTAGTTCAGCCGGTGCATTCATTTTTTTAAATTTTATGGTTCAAAAATAATTAAAATTATGTGATCTTCAAAAGTTTCAATGGAATAAAGTACAACTTAATTATTTTTTCATCCAAATTACACGTCTATCAATACATATGATGATTATTGTCGGTATCAATCCTTTGTTCTCACTCAATTTCTTAAATTTGTTAACTCTAAAGATAAAATTCATTTTGCAGAAGTTTAATTCTATTGAAGAAAACCGTCGCAAAACTTAAACCTATTATAATGAATATAGAACGTAAACTCAATAAAGCACAAAAAACCTTTAAGACGTGGAAAGCTGTTCCTTTTAAAGAGAAGCAACAGGCGCTCAAAAAACTGGCAAAACTCTTGGATGACGAGTCGGAAAAGCTGGGAAAAGTGATTACGAAGGAAATGAATAAACCCATTTCACAATCCATAGCAGAGATTAAAAAATGTGCATTGATGGTTCGCTATTATGCAGAAGCAGAAAACATTTTACAACCGGAGAAAATAAAAACCGAATTTAGAGTTTCAGAAATTCACTACGTTCCGAAAGGCGTAATTTTAGGCGTGATGCCGTGGAATTTCCCTTTCTGGCAAGTCTTGCGTTTTGCAGTGCCCGCGATTTTGGCCGGAAACACGGTTGTTTTAAAGCATGCTTCGATTTGTTTTGGAAGCGGCAATGAAATTGAAAAGTTGTTCTTGAAAGCCGGTTTTCCGAAAGGGGTTTTTCAAAATCTGGAGATTGGACATGCGGAAGTTAAAACAGTTCTGGAAAACCCCATCGTGCAAGGAGTTAGTTTAACCGGCAGTGAAAAAGCTGGTGCTGAAGTAGCGTCTATCGCAGGGAAAAATATAAAAAAATCACTTCTGGAATTAGGCGGAAGCGACGGATTTATTGTGCTGGATGACGCTGATTTTCAAAAAGCCGCTGAAGCCGGCGCGAGTTCTAGATTACTGAATTGTGGGCAAGCCTGTAATGCAGCGAAACGATTCATCATTCAGAAAAATGTTGAAAAAGAATTTATGCCTGTTTTTGTAAAGGAATACCAGAAATTCGTGGCCGGTGATCCTTTAAAAAAGAAAACAAATATGGCGGGAATGGCTCGAGCAGATTTGGCTGACGATCTGGAAAAGCAGTACAACAAAGCCCTTAAAAATGGAGCCGAAATTATTTTACCTCTTGAACGTATTTCAGACAACGAATTTGTGCCGGGTTTAATCAAAGTAAAAGCGGGAAATCCCATTCTACAGGAAGAACTTTTTGGACCATTGGGAATGGTCATGATCGCAAAGGACGATGAGCACGCTCTAAAATTAGCCAATGACATTCCTTTCGGCTTATCGGATTCGGTCTGGACGAAAGATAAAAAAAGACAGCAGTTTTTTATAGAAAATCTAGAATCCGGAAGTGTGAGTATTAATAAGGGGTCAAGTTCTGATCCGCGTTTGCCGTTTGGCGGTGCAAAATCTTCAGGTTATGGAACTGAACTTTCTATGGTTGCACTGAAGGAATTTGTTAACGTAAAAACAGTGGTCGGAAATTAATTCTCCATTTCTAGATATTCATTAAAAATTAATCCGCTTCAGAACATAAGCGGATTTTTTTTGCGAAAATTTGGAAGTCGGTTTAACTTTTTGCAGAAATACAAGTCTACTTTAAAACCAATCTATGAACTCTCTAAAATTAATTACTCTTTTGGGAATTTCACTTTTATTGTCCTGTTCCACAAAAAGTAATCAAGTTGACATCAATCAAGATTTTACAGCTGGCCTCGATCAAATGAAATCTAAGGAAACGAAGGCCGTACATAGACATGACTTCCTAGTTTATGCAGACGAAACAAATTTAGATATGCTTTTGAAAGAAGAACGGGCCACATTTGTCGTATTCGGTATGGTCACTAATGATTATTCAGATTTTGAAAGAAAATATGGCATCAAAGTTAGAACCGAAAACTGCGTAATCACCCCCGGAATTTCAAAAATCGCGCTCCTAAATAATCGAATTATTTCAGATTATTTAAATGAGAAATTTAGCACGGACTGGATAGCTGATTTAGGGATACTGCCTTTTGGAATGAATTAATTCGCTGCAACCCCAACTTTTAACTGAGATTTGTAAAGCGTGGAATAATAGCCGCCTTTTTCAAGCAAATCTTCGTGTTTGCCTTCTTCCACAATTTTACCGTGTTCCATTACGATAATTTTATCAGCGTTTACAATAGTGGAAAGTCGGTGTGCAATAATGATGGAAGTCCTGTTCTTTGTAATTTTTTCAGTCGCACGTTGAATTAACTTTTCACTTTCCTGATCAATTGAAGACGTGGCTTCATCTAAAATCAAAATTTTCGGATCGGAAAGATAAGCTCTCAAAAATGACAGCAATTGCCTTTGACCCAAAGAAATGGAGGAACCTCTTTCGCGAACGACATATTCATAACCGCCAGGAAGACTTTCAATAAAATGATCGACTTCAATATCTTTCGCTACACTTTTTATTTTTTCTAATGTTACGGATTCATCGCCAAAAGAAAGATTTTCGAAAATACTGCCGTGGAATAAGAACACATCCTGCAAAACCACACCGATATGACTTCGAAGATTGTAGAGTTCATAGTTTTTCAGCTCCACATCATCTAAAAGAATCTTGCCTGAGTTGATATCGTATAATCTTGTAATTAAACTGATGATCGTGGATTTTCCGGCTCCGGTTGCACCTACGATGGCTACGGTTTCGCCCGGATTAACTTTGAAGCTGATTCCTTTTAAAACTTCCTGTTTTTCATCGTACGCGAAATGAACATTTCTAAATTCTATTTTCCCTTCAAAATGAGATTTTGCAATCGTCCCGTGATTTGGCATCGCAAAGTCTTCATCCATTACACCTAAGACTCTTTCCGCTCCCACAATTCCTCTTTGAATATTATTAAAACGATCGGCAATCTGACGAAGCGGACGAATCAACATGGAAATAAACTGAATAAAGGCGATGACTGCACCGGCCGTAATGGAAATAAATCCACCGTAAAAAAGAATAAATCCTATAAATAAGGAGGAAATCAATTCAACCACCGGAAAGAATAAAGAAAAAATAAAAACCGTTTTTAAGAGCGCTTCCTTTAAAGTAATATTGATATCATCGAACTTTTTAAACTCTGATTTTTGGCGGTTAAAAACCTGAACCAATGACATTCCGGCCAGCCTTTCCTGAACAAATGAATTTTGATTAGAAGTCCAGGTTCTTTCGTCTCCAAAAGCTTTCTTCAATCTTTTTTGAAAAAACCGCGTAATGAGTAACATTAGAGGAAGAATTGCCAGGGAGATATAACTCAAATGAACATCAACCTGAAACATCATAAACAAGACAAAAACGATGCGCAGAATATCGCCGAAAACCATCAAAAATCCATCCGTATAAACGGTCGCAATAGTCTCTACATCGCCCACCGCACGGGTTACCAATTGTCCAATGGCGGTTTTATCGAAAAACGACGTGCGGAAATAAATAAGCTTATGATACAGTCTTTCCCGAATATCCCGGATGACATTCTGAGAAATGAAATTTGAAAAATAAACCAGGAAAAAATTAAGAATAGTTTCGCCAAAAACCAAAGCCACCAAAATATAAATATGGCGCATCATCAATTTTTTATCGCGTAACTGAATAATATCCGTATCTACAATCTGCATCGTCAAGTATGGCCGATAGGTAGAAATAACAGATAAAACGATAGAAATAATCAACGTAACAATAAACCAGGAACGAAATTTCATTCCAATGACAAATAGTCGCTTAATAATATCCCAGGTCGATTGTTTCTTCATATTTAATTAAAAATTCTTTGCAAAAATAAGGAATTTTGCAGGGACAAGAGGTTCAAAAATATCGAGTTTAAATATAAGAGTGATTGAAGATTAAAAGTCGTAACCAACATCAACCAGAAACAAACCCTGCGCAGGCGCTGAAGTTCCGGCGGAATTGCGATTTTTATTCTCGATGATTTTTCGCAGATCCGCTGGTTCAATTTTACCATTTCCAATTTCGATCATGGTTCCAACGATTGCACGAACCATGTTCCTCAAAAACCGGTCAGCGGAAATAGTGAACTTTAATTCTGACCCGTTCTGTTCCCAAAAGGCTTTGTAAATTTTGCAGTTGTTCGTTTTATTATCGGTATGCAGTTTAGAAAAACTCGTGAAATCTTCGTACTCAAAAAGGATTTCGCAGGCTTCATTCATTCGTTTAACATCCAGATCCCGTTTCCAGATCTGCCAGGATGAATCTTGGGTAAACGGATTTTTTTCCAGGGAAATATAATATTCATAGGTTCGAAAAGTAGCATCAAACCGAGCATGAAAGTCATCTTTAACAGGAAAAATTCGTTTTATCGAAATATCTTGTGGCAAAAAACTATTTAATTGATAGGTTAGATTTTCACCCAATTTCTTATCAGTATCGAAGTGAGCAAAAATCTTCTTCGCGTGAACACCGGTATCGGTTCTTCCCGCGCCGGTGATTTTAATTTCGTCCCGCAGAATCGTGGACAACGCTTTTTCCAAAACTTCCTGAACAGAAATTTGGTTCGGCTGAATTTGAAAACCGAAATAATTTTTACCTGAATAAGAAAACTCTATGAAATACCGCATGGGGTGCAAATTTACAGAATTTTTAGGAGCATTAAATCATCGATTTTTCAGAAGTGCAGTCCAGCTTTCCATTACAATCTTTTTTGCTGACACAAAAAAGGATTTTCATTACAATCTGGGCTAAAAGTGCAACCGCTTTATTCTTTCACAATTTTTCTTATCCTAAGAAAAAATAGAGGTGATAGAAATTTCTCCCCATATCATAGGTGATTTAAAAAAAAGTAGGAAATTTACGGTATGAAAATACTGCTCCTCTCCGACTCTCATTCTTACATAGACGACCGAATTTTAGATTATGCAAAAAACGCAGATGAAATTTGGCATTGTGGAGATTTCGGAAATCTGGAAGTGATTGAAAAATTAGAAAAAATAAAACCTTTACGCGGAGTTTACGGGAATATCGATGGCACAGAAATTCGTAAAATATTCCCGGAAGTTTTACGATTCAAATGCGAGGATGTTGAAGTTTTGATGATTCACATCGGCGGTTATCCGGGGAAATACACGCCTTTAGCTAAAAAAGAAATCGAAGAAAAAACTCCAAAATTATTTATATCAGGACATTCTCATATTTTAAAAGCCATGTACGATCAGAGGAATAAACTGCTCCACTTAAATCCGGGTGCGATGGGAAAAGTTGGCTGGCATCAGATGCGAACGATGATGCGTTTTGAAATTAATGGTGATCAAATCGAAAATCTGGAAGTGATTGAATTGGGAAAGAAATAAGAGACTATCAGATTAACAGTCTATTTCTTTTTCAAACCCTCATAAATACTGTGAATTAAACCATCGGCAACGGAAATTTTAGGAACAAAAATCTTGTCGATATCGCTCCAAGTCATAATGTTGTTAAAGATTTTAAGCGCGGGCACCAAAACATCCGCGCGGTCTTCCCTCAAGCCGAATTTGCTCATTCGCTCTTCCACGGTGAGATCACTCATTTCTTTAAAATATTTTTTTAGATAAGCACTCGACATGGGTTTGCCGTCTTTGGTTTTGCTCATCGAAAATATCTTATTAATATTTCCGCCGGAGCCAATGGCCACAATCGGCTTTTTACTGTTGATGTTTTTTCGGATTTCTTCTTTCATCTCTTTCCAAAGATCTTCCTTCACCAAACCATTTAACAATCGGATTGTGCCAATATTAAAAGATTTCTCGTACACCATTTGTCCATTTTCATAAAAGGTAAGTTCACTGGAACCACCACCTACATCGATGTAAAGATAAGCACAGTTTTTATCTAAGGAATCAGCCACATGATTTTCAAAAACCAACGCAGCTTCCTGATCGCCTGTGATAATTTCGATATCGATACCCGATGATTTTTTGACTTCTTTTAGAATTTCCTGACCGTTTTTAGCGTCCCGCATCGCACTTGTGGCACAAGCCCGAAAATGTTCCACTTTGTAAATTTTCATCAAACTGCTAAAAATACTCATGGAATCGAGCACCATTTTTTCCCGTTCAGGACCAATTTCACCTGTCGTGAAAACATCCATTCCCAAACGAAGTGGAATTCGCAGAAGATTTAATTTGGTGAATTGAGGTTTTCCTTTTTTAGGTTCCGTGACTTCATTAATTAAGAGTCGTGCTGCATTACTCCCGATATCGATGGCTGCTATTCTCATAGTCTATAGAAATTTGGTTTGGAAAACTTTTTTTACATCAACTTAGATTGTGCAATTAGGATCAAAAAAAGATTGCAATTAATTCAATTATCACTGATTAAAGATAAGAGGAATCAAAAGAAAAAGGCAACAGTTCGCGGATAGATTTTGTTTTATAGATAGCACCGCCGAGAGAGGCAAAATAAATTTCTATCTCCTCTTTCTGTTTTGCTTCATACTCCAAAATAGATTGTCGGCAAGCTCCACAAGGGGGAATTGGCACTGATGAAGTGGCGTTTCTTGGTGCTCCAATAACAAAAAGTTTTTTGATCTTGACCTCCGGGAAATTAGCGCCGGTATAAAAAATGGTGGTTCTTTCTGCACATAAACCCGACGGATACGCCGCATTTTCCTGATTACTTCCGGTGATAATCTCGCCATTTTCCAGTAAAATAGCACAACCAACTGTAAAATCCGAATAAGGTGCATAGGCGATCTCGCGAATTTGCATGGCCTTATCAAAAAGCTTTTTTTCTATTGCATCAAGGTGGTCGTAACTTTCGATGGCTTCAAAATTAATGGTATATTCTTTTTGCATGTATTAAAAATGGGAGAGTAAAGATAACTATATTTTTTAGAACACCGCAGATCAAAGAAAGTCAGAAAGTAAAACCGAGAGATTTTCTTTGAGATAAGATGGTGTTCCTCTGTTTTGCGAAAGGCCTTCTTTCATGGGCACAAGATTTAAAAATGTATAGAAATCAGGGTTTAATTTTTCTTCTCCGTCAATAAAAATGAAAAATTTTCGTTTTACTCCTAATAATTATGAAAAGTAATTTTAAAATTGGGTGAAATCACCTGAAAAAAGATGCTTTTTAGAAGGAATGAATAGCGTAATTTTACCTAAATAATTCATGGTCGATACCTTTAAAAACCATGGACATGATCCTTATGAAAAATCTGCATAAAACAGTTCACCCCGCTCCAAAAGGCACAAAATCAAATTCACGAGCTGTTTTAGATGTGTTTTTCTTGAACTCTTTGAAGGAAATGTACTACGCAGAGAATCAAATCGCTAAAGAATTTGCAAGAATTGAAAATCATATCATGTCGCCGAATTTAAAGGAAATTCTTCATAACCATTATGCAATTCACTTGAAGCATAAGGAGCGCCTAAAAAAAATATTTCTCTTAAACGACGAATCAATACAGAGTAAAAAATGCGCAACTTTTACCGCCTTACTATCTGAAGGATTAAGTCATCTTTCTCTTTTTTCAACCGATATTGCGAACTGGGAAATCGCACTAATTCTGGTGTCACAAAAACTGGCGCATTATAAAATCGCCTCCTACGGTGGCCTTGCTCATTTGGCCATTAACTTAAATTATTATAAAGCTGCTACCCTACTGGCTTTTAGCGCACAGGAAGAAGAAGAATATATTGCAGAAAATTTAAATGGGATTATTGATGAATTTCTAACCTCGCATGTACAGGGATATAAAAACTGATTCCATTTTTAAGTACGACTCATGAAGAGGTTTTCAGGTTGAAAGCCTCTTTTCTTTTGATCGACATTATAAATAACGATTTAAATATTCCCAGCTCCACTTTTCGTAAATTTGAGATCTAATTAAAAAAAATATTTATGATTTTATATTCTCCGATCAAATTTAGAAATCTGGAACTTAAAAACCGTTGGGTGATGTCGCCCATGTGTATGTATTCTTGCGAAAATGGTGTTCCTAATGATTTCCATTATGTTCATTACGGAAGCCGTGCGCAGGGAGGAACCGGATTAATCATTGTAGAAGCTACGGGAGTTGTTCCGGAAGGTCGCATTACACACAAGTGTACAGGTCTCTGGAATGATGAACAAACCCAGGCTTTCAAAAAAACAGTCAACTTCGTTCACAATAATTCTGAAAGTAAAATTGGAATTCAATTAGGTCACGCGGGGAGAAAAGCTTCGACCTGGAATGGCAAACAACTATCTTTGGAGGAAGGTTGGGAAACCGTAGCACCATCAAAAATTCCCTACGCAGAGGATGAAAGAATTCCGCACGAATTAACGATTCCGGAGATCAAGAAACTAGTTCAGAATTTTAAAGATTCCGCGAGTAGAGCACTGGAAGCGGGTTTTGATCTTATAGAAATTCACGCAGCACACGGTTATTTAATTCACCAGTTTCTGTCACCGCTTTCTAATAACAGAACCGATGAATATGGCGGAAGTTTTGAAAACAGAATTCGTTTTCTCGTGGAAATTGGTGATGCAGTGAATGAGTTGCTGGATGAAAACCACCCGTTATTCGTGAGAATTTCCGGAACAGAATACGCTGAAAATGGTTGGGACATCGAAGAAAGTGTAAAACTTGCAGAAGTGTTGAAAAATAAAAAGGTCGATTTAATGGACGTTTCCAGTGGAGGAAATATTCACGGCGCAAAAATCACATTGTTTGATGGCTATCAAGTTCCTTTGTCAGCACAGATTAAAAAAGAAACCGGAATGAAAACCGGTGCGGTAGGTTTAATAAAATCTGCAGAACACGCGGAAGAAATTTTAGAAAAAGGAGAAGCCGACCTTATATTTGTAGCGCGGGAAATTCTAAGAAACCCTTATTTAGCAGTTCAGGGTTCGTTCGAGGGGAAAGGAGATTGTGATTTTCCACACCAATATGAAAGAGCGAGAATTTAAAAATTTTAGTCTTTCCAATACAAAAGCCAGTTCTATTTGAACTGGCTTTTTACTTTATTATTTTTTCTTAACTCCTTAATTTTCTAAAGCTTCGTTTGATAAATACACTGCCAAAATAAAAAAAAGACATAAATAAGAAGACCATTCCCAACATGAGAAAAAATTCTGTAAATCTCAATACCATGCTTGGCACCTTAGGATCTGCATCTATTATAAAACCGATTGTGGTCAGAATGGAGGAAACAGCCAAAATATTTAAGAGTGCTTTTTTCATGGTTTCCATTTTAAGTTAGTATTTAAAACGACAAATCAGCAATGTTTAGTGTTGAAAATTTTAAGATTAAGAATATTTGAAATTATTAATTACCTCCAAAGTTTTATCAATTTCTTTTTGTTTAATAGCATCCGAAATAAACCAGGTTTCATAACCGCTTGGTGGCAAATAGATTCCCTGCGCCAATAACTGATGGAAGAAATTATTAAACAAAGCATGGTTTGCGTTGGATGCATCGTCGAAATTAGAAACCGAATTGATGTGGAAGAAGATACTCATCATTGCTCCTTTTCGGTTAATGCGATGCTCTATACTTTTTGAGTTCAATATTTTACCAATTTCGAAATCCAATATTTCGGTCGTCTTATTAATATTTTCGTAGAAATTCTTATCATTTTTAATGATTTGCAACGTCGTTAAACCTGCACGCATTGCCAAAGGGTTTCCGCTCAAGGTTCCAGCCTGATAAACCGCACCTTTTGGTGCCAAATGATCCATGATTTCGTTTCGTCCCGCAAAAGCTCCTACCGGAAGTCCACCTCCGATGACCTTTCCGAACGTCACTAAATCGGCCTTCACGTCAAATAATTCCTGTGCACCACCGAATGCCAAACGGAAACCTGTCATCACTTCATCAAAAATTAAGAGTGCACCATGTTTATCACATAATGTTCGGAGTTTTTGCAGAAAATTATTTTCCGGTAAAACACAACCCATATTTCCGGCAACCGGTTCAATAATGACGGCCGCGATTTCGCCCTCATTATGACGGAATAAATCTTCAACCTGTTCGATATCGTTATATCTTGCATTCAAAGTATCCTGCGCCGTTCCGGAAGTGACCCCCGGAGAACTTGGATTTCCAAAAGTTGCTGCACCACTACCCGCTTTTATTAAAAAAGAATCGGAATGCCCATGGTAACAACCTTCAAACTTGATGAATTTATTTCTACCAGTAAAACCGCGCGCCAAGCGAATGGCACTCATACACGCTTCTGTACCCGAAGAAACCATTCTGATCTGGTCAATATTAGGAACATTTTCTACAATGTATTTTGCAATTTCAGTTTCTAATTCAGTTGGAGTTCCATAAGAAAAACCTCTCTCTGCCTGCTTTTTAATGGCTTCTAAAACTTCAGGATGCGTGTGTCCTAAAATGGCAGGACCCCAGGAATTAATATAATCGAGGTATTGATTATCATCGGCATCGGTCAGGTAAGCGCCTTTCGCAGATTTCATAAAGACAGGAACACCGCCTACAGATTTAAAAGCACGAACGGGTGAATTAACACCGCCTGGAATATATTTATACGCTTCATCGAATAAAGCAGAACTTCTTTGGTATAACATTTTTTATTTAGGTTTTGGGTTGTAGGTTGAAGGTTCTAGAATAATGATCTTAGAAGTTTTAAAGAAAATTTCTCCGGTTGTTTAAAGTTATAACTACCATCACAACAAGCTCTAATTTCTAGCAACTGAAACCTGAATTACTTTCTTGGTTTTTTACTTTGCAGGTACATCAGTTGACCGGCTTTTGGCTGCTGACCGAAATCCATTCTGTTTTTAGTATACAGTTTTTTGACTTTTATTCCAAATTTTTGAGAAATGTCGTGCATGGATTCGCCGGCTTGGGCTTTATAAGTTGCCACATTTCCGCTGGAAGATTTTGATTCTAAGAATAAAATATCATTTCTACGCAGTTGATTGCCGTCGAGTTCATTCCATTGCATCAAACGACTTTCAGAAACACCAAATTTCTTAGAAATCTCCTCCAGACTCAAATCATCAGGAATAATAACGAATTTTTTACCTCCGTTCGGATGGCTTTTGATCAATATTGATTTTAATGCTTCTGCCTTTGAGACAATTTTATCAACGTTTTTCTGCTGTTTTGCATAGGAAACCTGTTCATAAGGAACCTTCACAGTTACAGGTTTCGCCGTTGCATTGCTCTGATCCAGTTTCGCCATAAAAATACGGTCGTTCTTTAAGTCAGGATACATTTTTAAAACGGCATAAAGCACTTCTTTAGAATTTGTTTTGTCGAATTCGTAAAGTTTATTTTTTTCAATTTTGTCGATCAGAATGTAAGCGTATCTTGGATTCGTAGCGTAGCCCGCTTTTTTCAAACCGTGTGCCCAGGCTTTGTAATCCATCATATCGAGTTTGAAAAGATTCACGTAATATTTACGAAACGCGAGAAATTTCGAATGATCTTCATAAGACTCGCGCGGATCATCGTACACCCGGAAACATTCATTCGGCGCATCGTCCGTGTGTTTCATTGTTTTGCCCGTCCAGTCTTCTTTACATTTAATTCCGAAATGGTTGTTTCCCTGTTGTGCCAAACGGCTTTGTCCGCCGCCGGTTTCCAGAAGTCCCTGTGCTAAAGTAATCGAGGCCGGGATTTTGTATTTCTCCATTTCCTCTACCGCGTACGGCGCAAATCTCTGGATATATTGCTCATCTGTTTTCCAGGTTTGTGCATGGGATTTAGCACAAATAATAACGGTAAGAGCAAAAAATATTTTCTTCATATTTTATTTTTAATGACTTCGAAATTGAGTTCTCATCATTTAATTATCGAGAATTTTTCATCGCAGGTTTTCTAATCCAATAACAGAAATCTTCGTTGCTGATTTAAATCTCGCACAGATTTCACGGATTTTATATATCATTAAAATCTGAGAGAGAACAATTTTGTTATCGTTCAGTTTCTATAATGACCAACTTTATCCTCTTTGACTTTTATAGGTCAAAATCTGATCAATTCCCGGTTCTGTTTTTTCAGCAATTCGTTGGCTCCAAAAATCCCCTGTAAACCGCCGGTGTGAAAAGTCAGAATTTTGCTTCCTGCCGGAAAATAATCTTCGTTTATTAATTTAAAAAGCATCATCATCATCTTTCCGGTATAAATTGGATCCAGTTGAATGTTGTATATTTCATTAAAGTCATTGATGAAACGGATATTTTCGTCACTTATTTTGCCATAACCTCCATCATGCGCTTCAAGAAGTTTAAAATTCTTTCTTTTTGAAAGTTCTAAAACCTTATCATTCAAAGAACGATCGTCGACTACCTTGAAACCTAAAACCTGCTGATTCTTCTCTGCAAATCTGGAAATTCCGGCGACTGTGCCACCGGTTCCAACTGCGATGCAAAGATAATCAAAACTTTTTGTTTCCTCTTTGAGCATGAACTGAATCCCTTCCACGGCAGATTCGTTAGTTCCGCCTTCCGGAATAATCAAAGCGGTGGGAAATTCTTTTTGCAGGCTTTGGGTTAAAGCATATTTGTCTTTATATGCTGAACGGGTTACAAATTGAAAGTCCATTCCATTTTGTTGGGCCAGTTTTAAAGTTGGATTCTCTTTCCATTTATCCTGAATTTCCTCGCCACGAATTATTCCCAAAGTTTTCAACTGATAAACTTTTCCCAAAGCAGCAACGGCAGCAATATGATTGGAAAAGGCTCCACCAAAAGTGATAATAAAAGGATTTTCTGGACTTTGCTCTAAATAGGAATTGATATTATAGAAGAGTTTCCAGTATTTATTCCCGGAGATCTGGGCATGAATGAGATCTTCTCTTTTCAGAAAAAGGTGGATGTTTTTCTGAAGAGGGATTTGGATGATTGGAATGGAAACGGTGGGGATTTTCATTGGGGCAAAATTGAAAAAAATAATTGATAAAACTCATTTTATTTAACGCGAAATCTACGCCCCGACCTGAGTGGAGCTCTTTTTGTGCAGCGAAGCGGAACAAAAAAGCGGGAACGGAGGGCGGAAATAGGCGCCCAAAAAAAATAAAAAAATTAATCTAAAATATATTTCCAGAAACTCCAGAATTTTCGGGTTTCGAGATAATTTAAATCGTCTTCCATCGCATAAGCTTCGCGCTCGAAGGAAATCGATTTATAGGCTAAATAGTGGTTCTTTAATCTGAAGACCCAATAGTAATATTCGACCACATACCAGATATAAAAGAAAATAATCAGGAGTTCCAGCTGTTGACGCAAATGAATTTTCTCATGATTGATGAGTATTTGATCCTTCTTGTATTCCGGCTTTTTCAGAATAATAAAAGGGAAAATAGTAATCCCTGAAATTTTTGTATTTTTGAGAAGTCTTTGCCAAATGAGGATCATGAAACAAAGATATTAATTTCGACCATTCCGATTTAACTTATGTACCAGAAAATAATCAAAGAACACGAAGACTTTTACTATAACGAACAGGGCTATAAAGTTTTTACGGAAGCATACCACCTGAAACGTGGATATTGCTGCAAAAGTGGATGCAAACATTGCCCATATGGTTACGATAAAAAGACGGATACTTTTAAGAAAACAGTAAAACAGGAAATTAAAAAATAACAGAAAGTATTGAGTATGGAGTTGATTGAGTTTTTGGGTCTGTAAAAATGAGCAATCCGGTACAACATCATTGGTAATTATAATTTTAATAAATAAAAATTCAGGTCATGAGCAAAAAATATATCTTACTTTTATTGGCTTCTGCCACGCTGGGACTCACTTCATGTAGCCCTTTTCAGGTAAAATCTGATTATGCAGAAACCGCGAATTTCAATATGTACAAAACGTATAAATTGCGTATTGATGATTTGAAATTAAACGATATTGATAAAGACCGCGTGTTGAACGAGGTTTCAAAACAACTTCAAACGAAAGGTTTACAGAGTTCGGACAATCCGGATCTTATTGTAAATGTGAAAGCGAATCATAAAAAAATTCAGGATGTACAAAGTTCCCGTCCTTACGGCATGTATGGTTGGGGCGGTCCTTATGGTTGGGGCGTTGGCATGAGCAGAATCTGGACGCAAAATTATAATCAAGGTGCATTGACGGTTGATTTGATTGATGCAAAAAGTCAGAAATTGGTTTGGCAAGGCATCGGAAGCGGAATTTCCGTAGATTCTCCGAAATCGAAACAAAAACAAATCCCGGAAATTGTTGCGGAAATCATGGCGAATTATCCGCCACAGAGAGGAAAATAATTTTTCTTGGAAATATAGAGAAAGACTGATTGAAAGATCGGTCTTTTTTTATATTCAATTTTTTTTTCCTTAAAGAATTTTAATCTGTTCCAAAAGCGAATTGTACTTGAGAAAAGATCGTCTTATAATGAATTAAAGAGTATTAGTTTTAAGGGCTTGAGTACTGAACATTCAGAATAACAATCTATTAAAGCTAGATAATGTGCAGGTTTACTCTTTGACCGGTCAATCGATGAAGAGTTTTAAATCAGACCCTGGCTCGAAAAATTCGACAATTGATCTTAGCATCTTTGCATAAGGAACTTATATTGTAAAAGTAAATTTTGATACGCAGAGTACCACTATCAAAGTGATTGAGAACTAAAATCTTTAAGTTTAATTGTACTTAAATCAGATAATAAACAATCCGGAAGAGTTTTCTTTTCCGGATTGTTTTGTGACGGGGAATTGAATTTTAATTTGGTCCCTATTTTCCAATAAATATTGTTGCAGTTGTCAGTATAATTCTGTCGCTTTTTTAGATATATTTTTATCGGATCAAAATCAGAAAAAAGATTGAGGCGTCCTTTAACTTTTACTGTGGTTTCTGGATTAAAATTTCTTTCTATTTGTTAATTCTACAACTTTTTACTTTTAACCTGATAAATACTAATCCTTTAAATTACTGCACTTGATTTCATTAAAAACAAAAGCCTTAAATACCTATAATTTAAGGCTTTATAGTTGACGATGATTGATTCGGTCTTAATTGCTTCCCGGCCAAACCCCTTCGTATTGTCCGCCACCATACGTAATTTTCTCTGCACTAACGACAAAACTGATCAACATACTATTGCTGTCGATGGCGTCAAATTCTACTTCATGTTGGATCACATAACCATTTTCCCAGTTTAATTTAATCAAGGTGCCTTCTTCATGAGATTTGTTAAAAGTCACCTCACCCACGGTCGGTTTGTATTTACCATTCAATAACGATTCGATGATGTCTGATTTCTCAGTCGCTTCAATCGTTATTTTGATTAACGCATTTGAGGGATCTGAAGCTACTCTACCGGAAACATCCGTAGAACGTGCTACGCTGTAATTTAGTTTTAAAACTTTTGAGTCTTCGCCGTTGTTGAATTTTAAGACGGCTCTGGAATTGTTCGCTGCCATGATTTCTAAATTTTAAGGTTAAATGTTTATAATGTTATTTTAATTTCTTTATCCAACTCAATAATATGAGAATTAAGAATAATTTACTTAAAAAGGTCTTTCTATTTCTTTTAAGTCAAAGATAAAATGCTTTTTTGATAGGAAAATCATCATTTTTAGAAAGTTTAAAATTTGTAGTAATTCTACGACTTTTTGATTTTGGGAGAATTTTTTTTCTTCCGTGCGTGTTTTTCTTTATTTTAAAGGAATAGAAAAGACTTCTTACTGTAAATCTGAGAAAATACAGCTGCTTTTTTTTAAATACGAAGGCTTAAAAATTTTTTATTTTGTAGTAGTTTTACTACACACGGACTGTTTATTTTAAACTAAATTTGTGTAGTTACTTGGTTGATTTTAACTAGTTTTAAATATTATCATTTACCAAATGGGGTAATTAAATAATTCAACATCTAGAAATCTCCAACAAATCACTTAATCACAAACACCTACGATATGGAAAAGAATGGCAACTCTGAAGCAATATTCTTCAAACCTCAGAAATTCACGCCGGAAAATAATGCCGATGGAATTAAAGAAAACCATCACGCCGGCATTAACCGACTGGTAAAATTATCTGTGGTGATTGATGGACAGATCATCAAACATTATAAGCATTTCAAACTTTCTCAAAGTGCAAGAGGACACCATAGTTTTGAACTCACCTTAGCGCACGATGCTTTGGGAGAAAGACAAAACCATCAGCTGGAGCAGGCGAATCAATTTTTGGGAAACCGACTGACGGTAAAAATCATGCACAAAGATATTGAGAACAGCCCGGAACGCGTATTTGTAGGAGTCATTACGGGGGTTGGATTTAGTCAGCAAGGTCATACTTTAGGAAATGTTGTTTTAAAAGGCTTCAGTCCGACCATTTTATTGGATGCTGCACCTCATACCCAAAGTTTTGGTGGCGATGCTCCCGTGAATATGGGAATTATTGCAGATCGGGTCATCAAACAGGGCATTGGAAGTGGATATGATGTGCGAGTAGATGCCAAAGCTTCTTCTCAAATATTATATAGCGCTCAATATGAAGAAACGCATTATAATTATCTGGCACGAATGGCCGAAGCTTATGGCGAACAGTTTTTCTATGATGGTGAAGTTTTACATTTTGGAAATATGCCACCGCAGAACAAAGCCATTGAATTGATTTACGGCAGCAATGTCTCAGATATTAATGTGGAATTAAAAGCCGTTCATATAAAACCGAGTTTCTATGGATACAACAGCAGTTCTCATGCGAAATTAACTTCCGGAGAAACGCTCATTAAACATAAAAGTGATCTTGCGAAAACATCCTATGAAAAAAACAAGGGAATCTTTAAAACCCCTTCCCTACAGGTAGCTCCCATCAAAGCAAATACCGATATGGACGTGGTGAATTCTCAAACGAGTGCAGCGGGAAGTAAAGCCGTAGAAGTCTTCACTGTTTCCGGTGGAACAACGGTTCCTTTTCTGTATCCGGGTTGTGTCGCAGATTTAAAAATGCGTAAGACCGATTCTAACCAAACCAGTTACTTCACCAGAGTCATGATGACCGAAGTGACGCACGAAATCGACACCCTCGGCCATTACACCGGAACTTTTGAAGCCATTGCTTCGGATACTGGTTATATGCCGAGACCAACATTTTTAGCGCCGATTGCTCAACCTCAAATAGCGACTGTAATCTCAAACACCGATCCTTCTGGTCAAGGTCGAGTGACCGTTCGCTTCGATTGGCAAATGCATGACACCACGAATTTCATCCGCATGATGTCGCCCGATGCAGGTGGAACTGATCAGGTTTCTCAAAACCGTGGTTACGTTGCCATCCCCGAAGTTGGTGATCAGGTGATGGTG
This sequence comes from Kaistella carnis, assembly GCF_003860585.1. NCBI lineage: Bacteria > Pseudomonadati > Bacteroidota > Flavobacteriia > Flavobacteriales > Weeksellaceae > Kaistella > Kaistella carnis. The sequence continues at coordinate 1,546,120 of NZ_CP034159.1, forward strand.
GGTTTTGTGCATAATCATCCGGATCGACCGTTTGTGATGGGCGGTATGTTTCATGGACAGGTTGGCTTGGGCGGTGGAGCGGATAACCGTGTAAAATCCATTCAAACTAGAAGTGGACACCGAATCGTTTTTACGGAAGACGAAAGTATTATTATCACCGATAAATCTGGAAATGAGATTCATCTGGATACAACGGGAAGTAATATTAATATTACGGCGCCGGAGACGATGACGTTGAACTGTAAGAATATGAATATTAATGTCGGAGAAAATATGACAACGAATGTTGGGATGAATGCCAGCGAAATGATTGGAATGAATAATAGCCAAACAATTGGTATGAATGCGACCCAAAGTATTGGTGCGATGAAGATGACTTCTGTGATGGGAGATGCGAGTATGTTTATTACGGGGAAATTGATGGAGATAATTGAGGGTGATGTGATAAGTGAAAGTAAAAAAGAGCGAAAGGAATATAGTAAAGGTGAAATGGAAATTGGTTCGGATGCGACCATTAAAAAACATGCACAAAAGCAGATTCAGAATAACTCTGGTGAGAAATCTAACTTCCATTAATATGAGTAGAACAAGAATTGTTGGTGGTAAATACACAAAACTCACCAAAGAAAATCACTATATGTTTTCGGATGATAACATATCAACTTCATCCTTAGAACCTATTCATGAGGAAGGAATTGATGATGGTATATTACATGGTATTGCAAAGGAATATGAACCATGGAAATCATTTCCTAGGAGAGATTGGTATCATTGTGTTTTTGGACATACAATTAATAAAATGGTGCCAATAACCGATCTAGGATTAAATACTGAGGTGAATATGTGCCTTACTGGAATATCCTCTATTATACGATTTGAAGGCTATGATTTGGATTCTAAGGCAGAATATAAATATCATAACTGGGTTTTTATCTTAACAGTTTATATGAATAATCGGGGAGAACTTGTTGAAGGTGGTCTAGATACAATTACCTATAAAAGTAATAATTTGGTAGGCTCTACTGATAGGGAAATAGAAAAACAAGAAGGAAGTAAAAAAATTATCTTTCAAAAATCTAGAAATGAATTAAAATCTAAAGGAAAAGAGCTTCACGATGAAATATTTTTAGATGGCAAATTGATTTTTGCCGATGGTATGGAGAGAGCTGTTAATTTTGGAAGTAAAACAAAAGAACCTTTCAGATTGTATGATGCTTTGGGTGATTTTCTTAAAGAAGCAAGCCGCTTTAACAGGAGAGCAGATATATCTTATATTTACGCAGGTACTAGTAATGCTAAAGATTTTTTAGATACTATAAATGATAGTGCAGATAAAATTTCACTCGCTGTGGATGCACCTATGTTGGAATTCGCATTTAACAACTTTGCAGGTGCAACTTTGTTTAAGGAAATATTTGGAGTAGTTAGTTATGCCACAGGCACAGTAAGTGACGTAAAAGATTTGGCAGGCTTAAAAACTTTTCGTGGTCCTATACAACTTTCAGAAACTTTAAGCGTGAGAAATAATAGTTCCGATATTATGCAGGATCCTGAACACTATAGAGTAACTAATGAATTTGAAATATTAGGCGAAACATTATCAAAAACTAAATAGTTATTAAAATGAGTGAAATATATTTGCCTGAAAAATTGGTGCATGGGCAAGTGGAGAAGGATTTACACCCTTATCATAGAAGAGTTAGTACCTCTTTTTGTGTGGCTTTTACCTTGAACGAGCCAACCCCAATGAATACGGGTAATAAATACAAAGATAATTTAGATGCGTGTCTAACAGCGGTAAGCTGGGTAGAGGATCATTTTTGTGAATATGAAAGTATTGGGATCGGTTTAAATGACCCAAATCATAATCGTATAGTTAAAACCTTGACAATTTATATGGATAGAGGAGGTTATATAGTATCTGGACAATATCATGAACTGAACTTCAATATGCATTCTGTCGAAGATAATCTTCCTAAGAAATTAACTGTAAAAAGTAATTATCAAAGAAAATTTAAAAGGGATTCTGAAGAAAACTTATTGCATAAAGAAATTTTTATCGATAAAGTTTTTAATTTAGAAGGCATGCTAGAATTAAAAATAAATACTCAATCTGATTTTTATAAACTATTACAAACGGTTTCAATCTATAATCGCAGTATGGATATGTCATTCGTGTATTCCATTGCTCAAGAAAAGCAAATAGAATGGGAACAGTTTAAAAAAGTAATTGCTGTAGTTTCTATACCAGTAATGATTGAAGGATATGCCTGGGTTAAAGCTTTGCAAACAGGAATAACATTGATCAATTACCTTTGTACTGCTGATAATGTTATGAAACTATCAGATAAGTTGTTTGATTTTAGAGGACCTGTAGTTATTTCAGATGTTTTCACTAATTATTTTACTAATATGAACTTCGATCCCCAACGAGACATTATCCCAGAACCTAAAATAGAAGATGGTGGTAGTGATCTGCGAAATACTGAATTAAAGAAACTTAGTGCTCTAAATGATTTTTTAGAAATACAAACTATAGTGGGGAATGAAATAAAAAAGATAAAAGAACCAAATATATAAATCTAATGAAAATAAAAATTTTGATCTCCACTGTCCTAATCCTGCCTTTTTTATCTTGTAATATAAATAAAAGCGACGATTTAACTTCTATAATTGAAACGAAATCTTTTAATAAGCAAGATTTTAATAAATATACTACTAAGTCAAAATATAATGTAATTGGTCATGAATTCAGCCCAATTTTATATTCAAACGTCAAACCACTCAAAGAAAATAATAATGTCCCTGAAAAAATATTTGGAGTCGGAAGTTATTGGAAAGATTCAAAAGTATATTTTCAAAAAGAATTAAAAGGGGAAAGTATTTCATACTTAGAAAAGAATGATACAATTGTTGTAAGAAATGTCTATTATGATTATAGTGCTGATTCACAATTGGATATCAATAAACCTAGAAATATTAATGAATTAAAAGAATTCTTGAAAAGAAAAAATGTAAAATTCGATGTTTTAAATTTTAAAAGGAACGTAAAAACAGATATAATTGACATTGAAATAGAAAATAAATTTTATAAAATTATCTTGAATAATGGACTGCTTGAAAGTTATTTGTTCTACAATAAAAAGGATACGATAAACTTCAAACCCTATAAAAATATCATAGCAAATTTTTACTTTTAATTTCATAAAAAAAATATTTTGAGGAACAGATCTAAGAAATGATGATCTAAAAAAAATTACGGCTGTAAATGCGTTTTTAGAAATTGAAACAGTTTTGGGAGAGCAAATAAAAAATATAAAATAACCCGTTTTCCAACTGAAATAAAATTAATCAAATATATATTTATCTTCATTCTTATTAATTCTTGTCAAACAAAAAAAATAAGCATTGACACTGATATTATAGAGAATGTTCCTTTCTCTGAAAGCAATTTTTACAAATATGATAGTGGATACTTGCGAGATAATATTCAAAAATCAGATTCCTTTCGATCTAATATTTATACCATTGTTGAACCCTTAGATGAGAATAAAAGACTTCCGAAAAAAAATAATGCTTTACCATTCGACACAAAAGGTGGAAGAAAAGTGTAGATTATTTTGAAAAAAAAATTAAAGAAGTATCAATTTTCAATCGGTGTTTTGATATGAATTATATTTATGCAATCGCACATGAGGAAAAAGAAGCACTGGAAAAAGCAAAACGTTACGTGGGAATAGCAGCACTTCCTTTTGCAATTAGTGGTGGAGTATTTGTTAAAGCTTTGCAATCTTCTGTTGCATTAGTTTCCTACTTTTGTGATATAGACTCTACCTTCCGTCTATCAGATAACCTATTTAAATTTAAAGGACCTGTAGTAATATCAGATGTTTATTGGAAAAACTGGCGAAATTATATGACTACTGATGATAATTGGGATAAAAAATGGCAAACCCCAACCTTAGATCCTGCTTATGATTCAAATGATCTAGGTTCGAAAAAAGACGCATTAGAAAAATTTGAAAATTTAAAAACAATATTCAATTTCAAATAAATGACAAAATATACATTATATACAGTAATATTTATGATATCAATATTTTCTTGTAAAAATAATAAATCACTTTTACAAGAAGAACCTATTAATTTATATCCTAATAAAGAAATTATTAAAAAGCAATATCATAAATACTCCTTATTAGATCCGTTTAATCCTAATCTTATTTTATACACACCTATTGAGCCTAGTTTGAATGACCCTCGAAAAGCAAAAACTTTAATAAAAGCTACGGATCCATACGATTTACAATACCTCAACAAGTACATAAGAGACGAAATGAATGGAGAATATATTGATTATGTATTTCAAAATGATACGATATTGTACAGGTATTATTCCAAACATTATAAAATAAATGAAACAAAAGAATTTGACAGTAAAAAGAAAATTGAAGATTATCTATTAAAACATTCTATTGACTTTAAATTTATTAAATATAATGAAGATAAAAATCTAATTTATTTATTAAAGAAGAAAGAACAGCCGTTTCAATCTTTTTGTGTTATTGATTCGCACGATAATATTTTAGAAATCTACATAATTTATAACTCTAAAGATACAATAATGTCTTTGTCTCAAAAGTCGCTTAGACCTTTTCGTGGAAGTAAAATAGAAGATTAAGTATAAAAGTATTTTAAATTTTGGTAGCCTCCCACAAACTGTGTAAGTTGAAAAGTTATTCTGAAAAATTTTGAGCCCTCAAAGCTCAAAAAATTTTTCGGAAATAACTTTTTACTATTTTTAAACCTACATAGTTATGATCGACAAAGAAGAATTATTAAACAGCAAGGATTTCTACAAGTCCTTTAAGAGCGGAGAGGATTTGACATCCTTCTTCAAAGAAATGCACAAGCGTGCCGTAGAACATATGCTTGATGCCGAACTCGATGCACATCTTGACAATGAGAAGCACGAAAAAACCAAAGGCGGAAATTACCGAAACGGACATGGAACCAAGAAAATTAAATCCTCTTTTGGAGAGGCAGAAATAAGAGTTCCCAGAGATCGTGAAGGTAGTTTTGAGCCTGCATTGGTTCCGAAAAGGCACAACATTATCGAGGGTCTGGAAAACATCATTATCTCCTTTTATGCCAAAGGCATGAGCGTAAGCGACATCGAGGAGCAGATCCGTGAGATGTATGATTTTGAAGTCTCTACTTCTACAATTTCCAGAATTACCAGTGCCGTAGCAAGCGAGGTTACTGCCTGGCAAAACCGCCCGTTGGAAGATTTATACCTGATTGTCTGGATGGACGGTATCGTCTTCAAGGTTCGGGAAAATTCAAAGGTCATCAACAAAACCGTCTATCTTGCAGTGGGCTTAAACCGTGAAGGTAGAAAGGAAGTTCTTGGAATGTGGCTTGGCAAAAACGAGAGTTCAAGTTTTTGGATGAGTGTTTTGACTGATTTAAAAGCCCGCGGCGTAGAGGATATCCTGATTACTGCTACTGACAATCTCAATGGATTTACCCAAACCATACGTTCTGTTTTCCCTGAGTCACAAACCCAGATTTGCGTCGTTCACCAGATCAGAAACGCCTGTAAATATGTTGTTTGGAAAGACAGGAAAGCCTTCACAGCAGATATGAAGCACATTTATACCGCACCAAATAAACAGGCTGCAGAAGCGGCATTAAAGGACTTTGCCGAAAAATGGGAATCCAAATATTCTTACGCCATCAGATCCTGGAGGGAAAATTGGGATGAACTGACGGTATTCTTCGACTTCCCTTTGGAAATCCGTAAGATCATCTATACCACCAACTTAATCGAAAATCTGAACGGAAAAATAAGAAAATATACCAAAAACAAAATGTCATTCCCGACAGATGATGCAGTGTTAAAATCCGTTTATCTTGCTCTCAGAGAAGCAACTAAGAAATGGACCATGCCCATTCAAAACTGGGGTATTGTTTTAAACCAATTTATGCTTATTTTTGAAGAAAGGCTCAGATTATAAAACCCAAGCCCTAACTTTTTAACTTACACACTTTGCGGGATAGTGTCTTAAAAAAGGAACAAAATATATTTTTATAGAAGAAAATTTAAAGAAAATTCCGTTAATGGATGAGGATTCTTTCTCCATGTACAGTTCATTAAATAAAAAAATCAAATTTGGAAAAGCTGTTTCAGAAGCACTTGATAAATATCTTATTATCGAAGAAATGGCACAAATGATTCCAGAAATAAGTAGTAATGGAAAATTTAATAAACCCGCACTTTCAACTTTTGTAGGAATGATTCCTGGAGCTCAAATTATAGCGTTTGGTGTTGCTGTATTAGAATGGGTGTCAGCGGATATGATTAAGGAAATGGACGAGTGGTTAGATGAACAAATGTGGATTCGATGGCAGAATTCAAAGGCCAAAGGCTTAAAAGAAGCAAGATTTTTTGCAGGTCTTGATTGGGCCAAAAAAAATGGATTTTTTCACGAATCACTAAGTCACCAATTGCTTAACCGTGTTTTAAGAGGTGATTTTAAAGAAATAAACGAACTAATTACTGCAATTGCAAGGGATTCAAATCCTAAAACGCATACGATATTTACATACAGGGTTGAGGAGCCTCAAATTGAAGAATATTTCGATTTAATAGATTGTATTTTTATAAATGATACCAATGAAAAAAACAGTTCATTTTTTCCTAGCTTTTAATTTGTTTTTAAGTTGCGAAAATCCTTCCATACTAGAAACAATTTCTGATAAGAACGTAACCATTTCCTTTAGAAAAGATAGTGATGAAAAAGTATTGGTTCTAAATGTACCATTAGAATTTACATTAAATCTCAATTCAGAAAAGATAAAAAATGTGAGGATATACTATATATCAAACGGTAAACTCAGTTCTTTATCAGAAGATTACGCCGTTTATGACCGTGCTAGTAATCAAAAATTATTGTTTGACATTAAAAAAGTTAATCAAAAATACCCTGCAAATATATATATTATTGATAGGCGTATTTCAATTCAAGAAGAAAAAGCTTTAGAATTAGTTAATAGATATGCTCCTAACTCAAATCTTAGCAATTTGCAGTCTGACAATGATTCAATAACTCTAACCTCATATAAAAAATTCCGAGAAGACAACCCTCAATTTATTACAAATATGAGAAAGGAATCTGATTCATTAAAATTAAATTTAGTTTTTGGAAAAGGAAAAACAAAAATTATTGGAAAAAAAATAGAATGGTAGAAGATAACATCAAGAATCATTTAAAGGATTTTTCTGAACAAGAACTCGCATACTTTTATAGATTTCGTTTCAAACAGCAAACACTAAAAACACAGAAAATAATTGAAGAATTTTTGTTTAGCGAACTTAGTTTAAGCAAAAAAGAAATACAAAAATTAATAATCAAACATAAACCTCTAGGTCTTTGTAGAAGATGTGGGTCTTCTAAGTGTTTTTCTTATTTGGTTGATTATTATCCGACAAACAGTTGGAGCCTTTCCTATTACAAAAAAGAAGATTTTTCTACAGGTGCGAGAAAAAAAGAAAAAATAGAATGTGCTGTCTGTGGATATATAATCTTCGATCCAAATAGAAGTTTAGTGATTGGTATTTTAAAAAAAGTAGTCGATTTAATTAAAAATAGATAGTATTCTTGCGCAAGGAAAACACCATCAAATCTCCTATTCTACGAGATTAATAATTATCGAAACGAATCATGTTGTTGATACTTTAGGACATTACAAAGGAACTTTCAAAGCCATTGCAAGTGACACCGGATTTTTACCAAAACCGGAGTTTACAGTTCCAATCGCACAACCACAATTAGCAACCGTCATCAGCAACAAGGATCCAAGCGGACAGGGAAGAGTGACGGTAAAATTCAACTGGCAACTACACAACACGACCGATTTTATCAGAATGATGAGTCCGGATACAGGTGGAACGGATCAGGTTTCTCAGAATCGTGGTTATGTTGCGATCCCCGAAGTTGGTGATCAGGTGATGGTGGGTTTTGTACATAATCATCCGGATCGACCTTTTGTGATGGGTGGAATGTTTCATGGAGGAACTGCGTTGGGAGGATTTGCGGACAACCGGGTAAAATCTATTATGACCAGAAGTGGGCATAAAGTAGTTTTCACGGAAGATGAAAGTATTATTATTACAGATAAAAGCGGAAATGAAATTCATTTGGATACCACGGGAAGCAATATTAATATCACGGCTCCTGAAACGATGACGCTCAATTGTAAGAATATGAATATTAATGTGATGGAGAATATGACGACAAGTGTGGGGATGAACCAAAGCGATACTGTGGGAATGAACAGAAGCCAAAGTATAGGTTTAAATGCTGTTCAAAGTGTTGGAGCTATGAAAATGACTTCTGTTGTAGGTGATGCAAGTGTGTTTATTACCGGAAAACTGACGGAAATGATTGAGGGGGATGTACATAGTGAAACAAAGATGGAACGGAATGAATATGCGGCAGAAGTAGAAAATTCTTCATCAAATGGTACAATTCACCAAAATGCAAAAGTGGAGGTTAAAAATAATAGCGGCGAAAAAAGTAATAATTATTAAAAATAATAATTATGAGCAGAACACGTATAGTACAAGGAAAGATTACTAAAATTACAGGAAAAGATCATTTCATATATTCTAAAGGATCTATTACAAATAATGCCGCCACAAAAGTCATTCAAAAAGGTGAGCAAAGTGGTGTCTTTTATGGAAAACCTAATTTTCCCGATTTGAAATATGAATCGACTGAATATAAGTTAAAAAGTCCTTTTGCTCATGAACAATTGCTTAAAATAGCTAAAGAACTTTCTGAAATGACTTTTGTTTTAATCATGTTACAAATTTTTGGAGATGATATAGAGATAGAAGCATTAGGAAAATTATATAAAGACTTATGTGATAAAAAATTACAGCCACCTGAAATTATTGTAACCAAAGACCCCATAAAAAATTATAAGGCGAACTACAGTAATAAGCGCAAAGTAATATTAGTGAGTAGTGGTTTTTTAGAGGAAGCAACAAAAAATAATGAAATAAAAGCGCAATTACTGGCTTCATTGGTAGAAGAATATGGTCATCATATTGATAATTTATTAAGGACAGAGTACGCGACCCATGGCAAAGAAGATAAAGATAGAATAGATGAAGGCGCAAAATTTGCCTATTTTTTACTAACGGTTGATTTTGCAAATACACCACAACTTGATTTTGCAGAAACTGAAACACCGGAATATACAGGAAAATTAATTTTAGATTTATCTACGCAAAGTCAGGACTTATCAAAATTTGTGGATCAACAACAATGGTATGACGATGATCCTACAGACGATGACATAGAAAATTTTGGTTTTGGTTTTGGAAAAGGTGCGCATGGAGGAATAGAAATGAATGCATTATTTAAAAAGAACATTTTTTTACAAGAAGAGGTATTACAAATTTATTATGGAAACTGGCTCAGAGATGTATCTCAAGTGTTGGTGCCAATGACAATACGTTTTACGAAAGAGGTACGAAGCAAAATTGAGCAAAATAATAAGAATGATAAAAATAAGATAAATCATTTATTAGCTGGAAATACTGCTAAATTTTCTCACGATGGTTGGGTGGAACTTATAGAATTATTCGCTGCAAAAGAATTTGTTTACACAATGGGAGGTGAAGATATGAAAACTCAAAATTATGTAAAGCATCTCGACATTTTTAGAAAAAAATATGGGGAAATGACCAAAGATATTTTGGGTATTTACAGACCAGAAGAACATATCGATAACCCTAAAGATTTAACTGATGATCGGATTGGTGAAATCATGTTTAAAAGAGAAACAATCAATGGATTCGAAGAGTGGGATTTTTATGCAGGAGAAACACCCGATTGCTTTCAAACCAATAGTTTTGGACAGAAATATTATATTTACAGAGATAGTGAAGATGGACAAAAAAAAGCGGGTCGGGAAAAAGATTTTATTAAAGCAGATGCTTTAAGACCGTCAGCAGACACTTATATGATTAACGAGTTGAAGTTGGCTGTAAAATATGGCAAAACCCGCGATGGCTTTAGGCATTTAGGTGGAGCTTTTCATGTTTTAGAAGATTATTTTTCTCATACCAATTTTGTGGAATTATCACTATGCAAATTAGGGTACACTAATCCGCAGTTTGTACACTTAAAAAAAGTATATCCTTGGGTAGAAGGAAAACAAGGAACAGATTACAAAAAAATCCCGATCGTAACAGGAAAATTTTTATTGGACGACACAGCAGCAAGTATTATTCCTAAAATGGCAGATATGCTTTTGCCGATTGGTTTTACTGAATATAAATTGGCAAAACCAAGAGAGAGAACTTTCGGGCAACAGACGATTTACACCGTACTAAAGGATTTAGCAGAGGGGCAAAAAGAAGATCCGACAAAAAATAATGAAACTTACTTGGGGATGGACTCCGTAGAATTATTTGAATATTATAATAAACTACTTGAATTATCCGATTATATCCTTGAAATGAAAAGTGGAGAAAATCCTTTAGGATATATTTTAAGATTTTTTGATAAAATATCTCATTTTCTTGGTGAAGTAATGACTAATTTCACCAATGTTATTTTTAATATTTTAATAGAATCAACAGATGATGACATCAAAGAAACACAAACCGAGGTCACCAATAAAAATTATGGTGAAAATCCTACCCATACCCAAATAGCAAAAGATACAATAGAGCATCCTTTAAATGGATTAGCATCGGAATTGGCAGAGATAGCAGTTGCAGACATTGGGCAAAGAATTAAAGATATTTGGGAAGGAAGAACAATTGATCCTAATGGAGATTTACTTGCTAATTATATTTTAAACACCTACTCCAGACATCCGCGAAGTGTAACTTGGATGGATGCTCCTGTTTTGAATTGGGCAAATTTTAAAAAAAATGATAAATACTTTTTAGAAAGTTTATATTTTCCAACTCCAATAGCTCATGCGCATGATGTTGCAAAAAGAAAAGTTTTTATTGGGAAAGAAAAATTAGATGAATTAATTAAATATTTCAAATAAATGAAAATTACAATAACCTTTATATTAATAACTTTACTTATGTCTTGCACAGAAAACAAAGCCCAGAAAACAGAAGTATCCAATGCAGAATTTTCTTTATCAGATTGTGGTGGCACCTACAAAGGAAAACCTTTGCCCTTCGGAAAACCTATTGAAGAATGGGAGAAACTATTTGGAAAACCGACAAGAAAACAATATGATGTTGTTTTTATATGGGATAATTTAGGTGTAATTATTTGGAATGTGGGAACAACAAAAGATGATGAGTACAGCCCAGATTATGAGATAAGAAAATACGATCAATTATACATATTCTTTTCTAATTTAGATAGTCCTTCAGGTAAAAAAGGGAAATTAAAATTCGTTGATGAATTTGATTTTTTTGAGGCACAAAGGAAATATCAAGAAAAGCATAAGATTCAAGGCACTCAAAATCTTGAATTATTTGATATTAACGAAAACGGAGAATTCCAAAATATTGAACTTATTAAACAATTTTTAATTTACCCTGCACTTTCTTATAAAAAATCTATTTCTATCGACGGTTCTGCAATAAATCCCGGAATATCATTAAAGGAACTCAATAAAAAAAGAAAATCTAAAGATTTGGAAATTTTATCTTTCCGAGACAATAATTTAGATGGTAATAATCAATGGGGCGATACCAAAGAAGAAGATGGAGAATATTGGAATAATGAAAAAAGAGATATGTGTCCTTCACAAAGTACATTCATTCGTAATATTGCACAATTTAGCAACCATGAATTAGAATTTATAAAAGTAGAATATTACGATAAAAATGATTGATTTTTTTCAAAAACTAATATATTAAAATTAAAAGAATTAAATGAACGACCATATTAAACTATTTGCAAAAATAAGTAGCAAAGTAATCGCCAAATGGCTACTTATCTTTATTACTGGAAACATCGTTACTTTGATAACATTTTTGGTGGCAATTTTCACAAATGCAAAATATGCAGGTGGTGGGCATGGAAGTCCTATTGCACTTGTTATAGGATTGTTTACCCAAAATATTTTTGCCTTTTTTGTCGTAATCGGTGCGCCAATTTTTCTCGCCTTATATTTTATTCTTGCAAATAAAATTTCCATTCAAAATGCATTGTACCAGTTATGGAAAACCAAAGCAGGTGACTATATTTCAGACAAAGTAGAAAACATCACCAGCAAATTTACAGAGAAAGACGGCTGGAAAACTGAAATTACCAACAAAGCCATCTTACAAGCTAAAATTTTGCAAGAAACTAAATCTGATCCTGATACTTCTAAATTACAGCGAAAAATAATAAATTATGGTTTCAAAAAAATAAATTTAGACGATATAAATTTCAAAGATGAAAATTTAAAATTGTCTCATATTCTAAAAGTAAAATTTTATGATTTTATTTCAAATACTGCTAAACCTTCGTTAAAGTTATTTTGGATTTTGATTTTTTTGCAAATTTTTCTACTAATTGTTTCTTTTCTTTTAAAATGATAATGTTAATAAGTAATTTAACTTTTCAAAAAAAGATATTGAAGGTTTTTGTGAAATAAAATAAAACAAATAAAAGCAATCTTACTAACTGTCTAAAAATATTAATTTAAAAGGATTGTATTAAATACTCTCGCAGATTTTGCAGATTAATTTGCGTAAAAATCTGCTAAATCACAAAAATCTGCGAGAGAAATAATTTTAAAAAAATCAAAAACTAAAAATTTAGACAGATTCTTAAAAATGTTTAAAAGCCAACTATTTCATAACCAAAACTTTCAACCGTCATTTCCAACACCGATCCAAGCGGAAAAGGACGATTAACCGTAAAGTTCGATTGGCAATTGCACGACACCACAGATTTCATAAGAATGATGTCTCCGGATGCAGGCGGAACGGATCAAGTTTCCCAAAACCGTGGTTACGTTGCGATTCCAGAAGTTGGTGACCAGGTTATGGTTGGTTTTGTGCACAATCATCCAGATAGACCATTCGTGATGGGCGGAATGTTTCATGGCCAGGTTGGCTTGGGCGGTGGAGCGGATAACCGTGTAAAATCCATTCAGACCAGAAGCGGGCACCGCATTGTTTTTACCGAAGATGAAAGTATTATTATTACTGATAAATCAGGAAATGAGATTCATTTGGACACGACGGGAAGCAATATTAATATTACTGCGCCGGAAACGATGACGCTGAATTGTAAGAATATGAATATTAACGTGGGGGAAAATATGACCACGAATGTGGGTATGAATGCCAGCGAAATGATTGGAATGAATAATAGCCAAACGGTTGGAATGAATGCGACCCAAAGTATTGGTGCGATGAAGATGACATCTGTCTTGGGAGATGCGAGTATGTTTATCACTGGAAAATTGATGGAGATTATTGAGGGTGATGTGCATAGTGAGACAATGAAAGAACGACAAGAATTTAGTAAAGGAAAAACAGAAGTTACCGCTGGAGAAAACATCCACAAAAATTCTAAAAAAGAAATTGTGAATAATTCAGGTGAAAAATCAAACTCCCACTAAAATGAGCAGAATAAGGTATGTAGGCGGAAATAATGTAAAAATTACCAATGGTACACATTTTATACATTCAGAAGATTCTATTGAATTTAGCTCTTTAAAAAAAATATATGATAACGGGGAGACTACCGGTTCCAAATATGGCAATTTTGAAGAAAGACAAATTGATGTATCAGAATACATAATTGACGGAGAATGGTTAGATAAAGACGGTAAAACATTTAAAAGAAGTCAAAAACAAGGACAAATAACAAGCGATGCAAGAATTGGAGATGTGGTATATTTTAAAATTAAAACTCAAAATCTACCTCTACATACACCGGTTACACTTCAATTAATGGAATATGATGGTAGCATATTTCTTCCTTTAGGTGGCGGTATGCTAATGGAAGCAAGACCGTTTGACGACTCCCTACCATTTTTTGACATTAGAGATAAAAATAAAGAGGTAATTGCATATGTAGATGCTGATGGATTTGTAATATTTAGCATTCATCTCACTGAAATGCTAGAGAAATATATTGATGAAGATGCAGGTGTAGAAATTGAATTATATTTTATTTGTACTTACAAAGGGATAGGATTTGAAAAAGCCACACTCCCAAGATCAACGGAAAAATATTTGACAGTAAGGAACACGTCTAGAACCATTTTTATAAAACCAGCTGCGGAAAAATATAAACTGCCAGAATTCAGAGATTCTTTGGGGGATTTTATCGTATTTTTGGCAAATGAAAGTGGAGCCGTAGTGGGCGATTTTGATTCTACCATACAGAATTTTCACACTGTAAAAGTTAGGGTGTTTAAAGAGTTTCAATACCATTCAAATTTTAATTCAGTCACCACAAAAATTTATGAACAAACCTATAATATGGATACGGGTTTGGATACCCACGAGGATTTGTTTGAAGAGACGGAAAAAAAAGAATTTAGGATTAAAAAAGATGGTAAACAGATATTTCAAGAAGGAGACATTACCCAAAATGTTAAAAAATCCATTTCAGATTATTACAATGTTAATGATATTGGAAAAACAGGACTCAAAGGCTTGCAAGAATCCCTTGAAATATTGGGATATTTAGATTATTTTAATGATTTGAAAAGCATCGCCAAATGGCGAAAAAGTCCCTGTCTATGACGCGGTAGGAGTCGTAGTGAATACAGCAGAAATTGCTGCAAAAGCTGCAGGAAGCCCAATAAAAATACCATTCGGAGCAAATGCAGTGATGTTTGGATTAGCTGTATTTGAAGCCACTATCGTTGCAGGAGTAATACGAGACATGGATGATTTTGTCGAAAATGCAATGATGGTAGAATTGGAAAACTCCAAATTAAAGGGTTTGGTAGGAGTTAGAAAGTTGTTTAGAACTAACCAATGGATCATTGAAAACTATAGATTGTTAGAAAATATACCACAAGAAGTTTTAAATGAGATACTTATAGGAAAAAGGAAGAAGTATGATAATATTGAATCAGATTTAGGTAAATATCCTATAACTTCTTCAAGTCAACAATATGCTTTGTTATTCAAAATTATGCCCGAAAACGACAAGATTTCTGAAATACGATATTTATTAGAAACCATTATAATGCAATAGCTATGAATATTTTAAAACTTATATTATCAATAATCACATTCTGGTTCATTACTGCGTGTAAAAATAAAGTGACATCCGTACAATTAGAAAAAACAAAGGTACAAAATTCACTATATCCTTTCGTGTTAGATTACACCTATGTTGGTTATCGTAATAGTGTTAGTGGTGAAAAAGATAGTCTCGTTATTAGTACTCCAATTTCATTTAATCTTATAAATAGGACAAAAAATGATTTCCAATACAAAAGAATTGAACAATTAAGTAATCCTTATTTTTCATATTTATTATTAAATGGAAAAAAATATCGGGGTGGTGATTTAAAAGAAAATATTATTATGTATTCAAGTATTACAGATAAAATTATTTTCTATTTTGAAACCCCTATTTCAAAGAAAGAATTAGAAAAGGATCCCAAAATAAAGTTTCTATTAAATGATGAAAAACAAGGTGATTCAATATTATTAAAAAATCTTTCATCAGAAGTACAGAGGAATATTAACAAAAGTCTTTCTAATGTTATTTTTTATATTAATATTAAAGATGTTGATGATAATAAAAACATTGGCATTCGCTATTGCTTCAATAAAAATAAAGCAATTATTTATGATGTAGATTCATTAGTAAAAGCCAATCCAAGATATATGTTCAGTTGTGATAAAGATTTTTATAAAAAAGAATCTAATTAATGAGGTAATCTTTATGTTTAGCTGTTTCTGAGTCCATAATTATTGAACCCGTATTTGTATGATAAGTAAATTTCTGCAGATATTTGAATGATTGTATAGTTGAAATACGACTAGTTAAGAGTAAATAACAACTAAGGTGTAAGTATAGTGGATGAAAAGCAAAAACTTAATAAATATCTTTTATTTTTGAAAGACTTGGCTGTGGACGCAAATCAAAAAGAAAGTTGTAGCATCAATGTTGATGTTTTAAAAGAAGTTGGTCACTTTCAAAAGCAAATAGATTCATTTAAAAGTTGATAGTTCATTAAAAGTACTTCTTCGGGATAAAGTTCATCTGAAATTTTCAAAAAGACGAAAGAATAATCTGGTTTTTCTTAATATATTAGTTGTTGGTTTTTTAGGTCCGCGTTTTGCCAGAAGCACATATGACAGTTTTGAAACTGACTATTTGAGAAAAATTCTTACAAATTTTGTTCAAAATCTAGAATATTTAATGTCAGAAAATCTAATCTAAAGACTGTTTTTTATACATAATGTTTTCCTCCGGTAAAAAAATATAAACTGATACTTAAGCTTGTTTATAAACCAAGAAGAACATTGATTAAACTTCCTATTTAACTAGTTAATGATCGTAGAAACTACGCACGATGTAGATACGTTAGGACATTACAAAGGAACCTTCAAAGCCATTGCGAGTGACACGGGCTTTTTACCAAAACCGGAATTCACTATTCCAATTGCAGAACCCCAATTAGCCACAGTAATGTCTAACAGCGATCCGAGCGGACAAGGACGAATTACAGTAAAATTCGACTGGCAACTGCACGACACTACCGATTTCATCAGAATGATGTCTCCCGATGCCGGCGGAACGGATCAGGTTTCCCAAAATCGCGGTTATGTGGCGATTCCAGAAGTTGGGGATCAGGTGATGGTGGGTTTTGTGCATAATCATCCAGATAGACCATTTGTCATGGGTGGAATGTTTCATGGCCAGGTTGGCTTGGGCGGTGGTGCAAGTAACCGCGTAAAGTCTATCCAAACCAGAAGTGGACATCGCATCGTTTTTACAGAAGATGAAAGCATTATTATCACCGATAAATCTGGTAATGAGATTCATTTAGATACGACGGGAAGCAATATTAATATTACGGCGCCCGAAACGATGACGTTGAACTGTAAGAATATGAATATTAATGTGGGTGAAAATATGACAACAAATGTTGGGATGAATGCCAGCGAAATGATTGGAATGAACAACAGCCAAACGGTTGGAATGAATGCGACCCAAAGTATTGGTGCGATGAAGATGACATCTGTCTTGGGAGATGCGAGTATGTTTATTACAGGGAAGTTAATGGAGATTATAGAAGGAGACGTGCATAGTGAGACGAAGAAAGAAAGAAATGAAGTAAGCGCAGGTAAAATTGTAACTCAAAGTAACGGGACAAATGAGCAGCATTCGGATAAAATAGTAAAAAATAATAGTTCTGAAAAAAGCAATAATTTTTAAAACTCTGATATTATGAGTAGGACAAGAATTGTTAAGGGAAATATCACTAAAATTATCGGCGGAGATTATAAGAGATATTCGAAAGATGATATCGAAAACAGCGGTTCCAAAATAATACAGGTTGGAAAAGAAGGTGGTGTATCTTATGGGGAGCCTAAGAAGCCGCCAATCATTGGAAAGAAGATAATAAGTGTCGAATGGCTAGATGCTGACGAAAATCCAATTTCTAAATCTACATCGGGAGTTAATGTAAGTTTAAAAGTAAGAACTGCAAATTATGAAGAAGGCGAAACAATCTGCTTAAAGATTAAAGAGATTGACGATAAGGAAATCCAAAAAGGAAAAACTGAAATTATTCTTACGGGAAAAATAATAAAAGGAGGAATATCATATTTAAAAGAAGAAATCTTTTTGGAGTCAATCATTTTTAATGAAACACAAATTAAATAAATTTATGGAAAGGAGATTAGTTATTTCTGAAATTGACGGAGACACGAGTTTTCATAATGTTTCTTTAAAAGTTTCTACCGGTGGTATCATTGGTGTAAGTAGAGTTTCAGGGATGAGAATTTTAAATGAGATTCAAAATACATTTTTCAATCACTCTCAAATAAAAAAAATTTTTGAATTAGAAAATAATGGTTTAAGAATAAAGCCAATACAAAAAAAGTATTAGATGATGCTGTTCGTGGTTTTTCGAAAGATATACAATGTATGGCTTATGCATATTATTTAGCAATTAATGGAGCCGACGCACATTATGTAGACATGACATTCACTTACGAAACACTAAATAGTCTTTCAATTTCGGAATTAGGATTGGCAGCAGGAACAAAAGGAAAATATGCAGATGATAATTATGGTGGTGGTGTTAATACTTCATATGGAATGGGAACATTAAGTGTTGTAATATTAGATTCAAAAGCAGACATCGGAGATTTTACTTATTCACAAAATGGTGTCGATTATCCAAGACGTTCAATGCCTGCAGAACTTCTTGCACATGAAATGTTGGGACATGGTTATGGTAGAGTAAAAAGGAGTATATCTTATGGTCATGCTGATGCTGTTCAAATGAGTACTTTATATTGGAGAACAAGGGGTTACATAAATTTTTACAGGAATGGCTCATGGCATGGAACCCAAGTAAGATTAAATAGTTCTCAGGCAAATTCGATTCCTAATCATTTTATATATCGTTAACTAATGAAACATTTAATATTTTTATTTACCATCTTTCTTTTATCATGTCAAAATAAAAAAAGTGAGAATAGAGAGCGTTTCAATAAACCTACTATAAATCAAACAGAAAAAAAAGATTTAGAAGGCAAATCTGACACTATTCATATTAATATTTCAAAGGACATAATTTTGCTTTGGAATAAAAACCAAAATAGTTTAATAAAGAATCAAGATTATAATGATATTTTAAAAAATAAAGATAAAACTTCATTAGTAGTTGAATTTGTTAAAAAAAATAATGATTTAGGGATTTCTTTATGTTCAAAAACAACTGCCAATTTAAAAGATGGGGATATCGCTTTTATTTACCTCTATGAAAATCAGAAAATTCCAGCTTTTAAATGTTTTAAGATTCAATTCGATTTTATTCAAAATAACTGTAAGATACCTGAAGGCTTGATGGATTATGTTGAAAAAAACAGAAATAATGTTAGTGAAGATATTCAAAGTTGTTTGAATAATGGTTAATTATTAAAGAAGCTCTACAACATAGCACAAAAAAACTCTGGTAACAAATTTTCGTTTTACAGAATATGAAGCCTGTTATAAATGCAAACCTTTACCTCTTTCAGAATACTTTAGAGACTGCTAAAAATTTAGGAATAAAAGGTGTAGAATAATTTTTACGGGTTAATGGCAGTGTAATCTTCCCCAAAAATAGGATCATTTAAAAATATAGTTTTTAAATATTAAAGTGATGACATACACGTTGAATCATCGCTCCTATATGAATTATACTTACAAAAAAAGACTTTACGACACTGTCCCGCAAAGTGTGTAAGTTGAAAAGTTTAAGACTTGAGTTTTTTATAACTTGAGCCTTTCTTCAAATATAAGCATAAATTGATTTAATACGATTCCCCAATCTCGAATCGGCATTGTCCATTTTTTTGTTGCTTCTCTTAAGGCAAGGAAAACTGACTTTAAAACCGCATCATCAGTAGGAAAAGACATTTTATTTTTAGTATATTTTCTTATTTTTCCGTTGAGATTTTCTATTAAATTGGTGGTGTAAATGATTTTACGGATTTCCACCGGAAATTCGAAAAATACCGTTAATTCATCCCAATTATCTCTCCAGGATTTGATGGCATACGAATATTTAGATTCCCATTTTTCTGCAAAATCATTTAAGGCGGCTTCTGCGGCTTGCTTGGTGGGAGCGTTGTAAATGTGTTTCATGTCGGAAGTAAAGGCTTTTCTGTCCTTCCAAACTACGTATTTACAAGCATTTCTAATCTGATGCACCACGCAGATCTGAGTTTGAGATTGTGGGAAAACACTGCGAATAGTTTGGGTAAATCCATTGAGATTATCCGTTGCAGTGATCAGTATATCTTCTACGCCACGTGCTTTTATGTCAGTTAAAACGCTCATCCAAAAACTGGAACTTTCGTTTTTTCCAAGCCACATTCCCAGAACTTCTTTTCTTCCATCCCGTCTTAAACCAACGGCAAGATAAATGGTTTTGTTGATAACTTTTGAGTTCTCACGGACTTTAAAAACAATTCCATCCATCCAAACAATGAGGTATAAATCCTCTAGTGGCCGATTTTGCCAAGCGACAATCTCACTGGAAACCGCATTGGTAATCCTGGATATTGTGGATGTTGAAACATCAAAATCATACATTTCCTTGATCTGATCTTCAATATCACTTACACTCATTCCTTTGGCATAAAATGAGATGATAACATTTTCCAAACCTTCAATAATATTATGCCTTTTGGGAACTAAGGCTGGCTCAAAAGTACTTTCCCTATCCCGCGGAACTTTAATTTCATCTTCGCCAAAAGAGGTTTTTATCTTCTTGGTTTGATGGCCATTGCGATAATTTCCGTCTTTTGTTTTTTGATGTTTCTCGGTATCCAGATGGTCATCTAATTCGGCTTCGAGCATATGTTCTACGGCTCGTTTGTGCATTGTTTTGAAGAAAGAGGTTAAATCTTCTCCACTCTTGAAGGATTTGTAGAAATCCTTGTTGTTTAATAATTCTTCTTTGTCGATCATAACTGTATAAAGTTTAAAAATAGTAAAAAGTTATTTCCGAAAAAGTTTTGAGCTTTTGAAGGCTCAAAATTTTTCAGAATAACTTTTCAACTTACACAGTTAGTGAAACACTACCGACTTTACCAAAAAAAACCGCTCTTCAGCGGTTTTCATTTTTATAAAAAAATCCAGAAAATTATTTTCCAATCACCTCCACAATTGGATTTCCAATATTTCCACTCGGGAATTGAATGTGCAACAACGCAGAAATTGTGGGTGCAATATCGGTCATATTATAATCTTTATTGCTCTCCCCATTTTTAATTCCCCAACCCATAAAAATTAAAGGAATATGAGAGTCATAGGAATTCCACGCTCCGTGAGTGGTTCCTAATTTAGCATAAGTTGGCAACCAGTTATCATGATAAATGACTTGAATATCGCCACTTCTCTGCCAATTGTATCCATTTGCAATTCGCGTTTTAATGGGTTCCGGGATTGAAGAGGAGCCTGCTTTCTTCATATCTACCGCAAATAATACCGATTGATCTTTGTTCAAAATATCAATCAAATATTGTTTTACCTGCTCGGCATCTAAATTATTTTCACTCATCAATTTATCATCTAAATAAACCTGATTGTTCGTTATTTTAGAAATTAATTGGTCCACCTTAAATTTGTCTTTCAACATTACATTGAATTCTTTATTGTCTTCCCCATAAAAACCTGTTGGCATTTTGTGCTCTTCCATAAAGCCTTTGGAATGCGCTCCACCATGATCTGCAGACAGGAAAACGGTGTATTCGCCCTTCCCTACTTTATCATCCAGATATTTAAAGAATTCTGCCAGATCACGATCCAGTCTTAAATAAATATCTTGCACTTCAATTGAGTTGGGACCGAATTTATGTCCGGCATAGTCCGTAGAAGCCAGGTTCACAGCAAGAAAATCCGTAATGACGTCCGCGCCTAACTGTTCACCTTTAATTGCAGCTTCCGCAGCTTTTAAGGTCAAAGTATTTCCAAAAGGAGTTGATCGGATATTGTCTTTTTTCAACTGATAATCTGCCGCCAGATTACTGTAGGGAAAAGTTGGCGTTTTGGCGCTTCCCAAAAGTCCTTCCCACGGGGAATTGTCCGGCGAACTTTCGGTATATTCCGCGATCGGAAGCAAAGTATTCCACCCATTTTTTACAAGCTGATCCGGCATTTTTTGCGCGTTAAAATCATTCATCCATTTTGGCAACTGATTCATGTAGTAAGAACTGGTGACAAAATTTCCGGTGGTATCATCAAACCAATAAGTACCCGTAGGATGATGACCTGCAGGCAGGATTGAGGCTCTGTCTTTTAAAGAAATGCCCACTACTTTTGCCTGAAAATTGGTCGCCAATAAAAGTTCGTCTGTGACGGTGGTGGACCATAAATTTTTTGGGGAATGACTTCCTGATTTCACATCCGTGGTGCCCACTGGTTTTACACTTTCATCCGTCGTACAGTACACATTTTTTCCGGTTGTTTTGTCGAACCAGTCATTGCCGGCAATGCCGTGGATCGCAGGTACAGAGCCCGTGTAAATCGTGGTGTGGCCAATCGCCGTATACGTTGGAATGTAATTGATATGTACATTATTAATGGAATATCCTTCTTTTAAAAGTCGTTTGAAACCATCATTCTGGTACTTTTCGTAATAGCGATACAGATAATCCCACCGCATTTGATCAACCACTAAACCAACCACCAATTTTGGTCTTTCGATTTGTGCGGATTTATTTTTCTGAGCAGTAAAGCCGGTTGACAGAACGGTTAAAAAGGTAATTCCGAGATTTTTTAACATAATAAGAAATTTACAGATGATGAATTTTAAAGGTCAAATTTAAGGGTTTAAAATTGAAAGAGAAAATGAACTTTTTGTGAATTTTTTGAAATGAGAGGAAAGAGAAGGTGGAAAGAAAAACGGACTGTAATTCTAGCCGCGATTGAAACGGCATCCTTTTTTGTTATTGCGTTGCCCAACATTTTCAAAAAACACATTATCTTTCTTCGCAATTACAAAAAAGATAGAGTGGAAAGCGGGACCTGTTTTGGAAAGAAGTCCCTGTCTACATGCTCCAAAAAAAAACGCACCTTCGAAAAGATGCGTTCCTATATTTTATGATGATTATCTTAGAATTTCAAATCACCATTCACTTCACGAACTGCTTTTGCAGCGGTTGCAAATTTTTCTTTTTCTGCATCAGTTAAACTGATTTCAATAATTTTTTCTACACCATTAGCGCCGATAATCGCCGGAACTCCAAGACAAATATCGCTTTCGCCATATTCTCCGTCCAGCATTAAAGAACACGGAATCATTTTCTTGTGGTCGCAAAGAATCGCCTGAACCATTACCGAAACTGCTGCACCCGGCGCATACCAAGCTGATGTTCCCAATAATTTAGTGAGCGTTGCACCTCCAACTTTGGTTTCTTCAGCAACGTGATTTTGTTTTGCTTCGTCTAAAAATTCGGTTACCGGAACTCCACATCTGGTTGCTTTGCTCATTAAAGGAAGCATTCCTGTATCACTGTGAGCAGCGATTACCATTCCATCAACATCAGAAATCGGACATTCCAAAGCTTCTGCCAATCTGTATTTGAAACGTGCAGAATCTAAAGCTCCACCCATTCCAATAATTTTATTTTTCGGTAAACCTGAAGTTTTGTGAACCAGGTAAGCCATAGTATCCATTGGGTTAGAAACCACGATGATGATCACATCTGGTGAATGTTTTACCAAGTTTGCAGTTACATCTTTTACAATTCCGGCATTAATCCCGATTAATTCTTCCCGCGTCATTCCTGGTTTTCTTGGAATTCCGGAAGTAATTACGGCCACTTTTGATCCAGCAGTTTTGCTGTAATCTCCTGTAGTCCCGGTAATTTTAGTATCGAAACCATTTAACGAAGCAGTTTGCATTAAATCCATGGCTTTACCTTCGGCAAAACCTTCTTTAATATCAACCAAAACAACTTCTGCTGCGAAATCTTTCATCGCGATGTATTCTGCGCAACTTGCGCCAACTGCTCCTGCTCCTACTACGGTAACTTTCATATTTATTTATTTATTGATTTTTAAAGACAATATGGAATCCTGCGAACTCCTGTTTATTTTTTAATTTTTAAAGATGATATTGATACTTTCGTTTTCCTTTTTAGTTACTTTTAATCGTCCAATATTATTACGAATGATTTTCTAATTCTTTAAGAATTCAAATTTACGAAATGTTAAAGTTGTGAGCAAAAATTGTTGTTATTAAAGTTTTCTTAATCTTTTTTCAAGATCATTAGTAAATAGAGCTGAACCAAATTTATTACCCTAAATCAACAAATTAGCAATTATTAAGCGCTAAATTTGTTTTAAATTAGACATTAAAATGGGATTTGCAAAAAGACTGCATGAAGGATATTCGAACCGAAAATATGATATCGATAAAAAGAAAATTGAAGATTTTATCGATCGTTTTTTTCGTTTCATTTTCTTTCTGGAATATCAGCAATGTTCAGAACTGATTGATATTGAGCGACGTTTAAACGATTTTAGAACGGAGTTTCATGAGATCCTGTCTTCCGTTACCGAAGAAAACAAAACCGTAAAGACCGAAGAATTTTTTGCCAGTTTTCCTGCTATTTATAAAATGCTCGAAAACGACGCAAAAGCTGTTTTAGCAAATGATCCCGCTGCAAAAAGCATGGAAGAGGTGATGTTTTCGTACCCCGGATTTTTCAGTATTGCGGTGTATCGCTTTGCGCATGAACTTTATAAAAGTAACATTCCGCTCATTCCCAGAATATGGACGGAATTTGCACACAGCAAAACAGGAATCGATATTAACCCCGGTGCAGAAATTGGAACGCACTTCTTCATCGATCACGGCACAGGAATTGTCATTGGAGAAACCACCATCATTGGTAATCATGTGAAAATTTATCAGGGCGTCACTCTGGGTGCGCTTTCGGTGACGAAAAATATGCAGAATAAAAAAAGACACCCTACCATTAAAGACGGCGTTGTTATTTACGCGAACGCTACAATTCTGGGTGGAGAAACGGTCATCGGAGAAAATGCATTGATTGGCGGAAACGTTTGGATTACAGAAAGTGTGGCGCCAAATTCTGTAGTTTTCCATAAAGGTCAAGTGACGGTGAAAAATAAATACCCGGGAAATGAACCGATCATTTTCAGTATTTAAAAAATAGTTAGTTAAAATAAATTTATAGAACTTTAAAATACAATATATGAAAATTCAGAATATATTAGAATCCATCGGAAATACGCCGATCGTTAAACTTAATAAACTTTTTTCTGACCACGAGGTTTGGATGAAACTGGAACGACAAAATCCGGGCGGAAGCATTAAGGACCGAATTGCTTTGGCCATGATTGAAAAAGCAGAGAAAGACGGAAAAATCAATAAAGACACCTTGATCATTGAACCAACTTCCGGAAACACGGGCGTAGGTTTAGCAATGGTTTGCGCTGTAAAAGGATATCAGTTGGTTTTGGTGATGCCCGAAAGCATGAGTGTTGAACGAAGAAAACTCATGAGCTCTTATGGAGCATCCTTCGTTTTGACGCCAAAAGAAAAAGGAACCTCCGGTGCCATCGCGAAAGCCCTGGAAATGGCAGAAGAAATACAAAACTCCTGGATTCCTCAGCAATTTGAAAACGATGCAAATCCACAAATTCATGCAAAAACAACAGCTCAGGAAATTTTAAATGATTTCCCGGAAGGTTTTGATTACCTCATCACGGGAGTGGGAACAGGTGGACATATTACGGGAGTCACTGAAGTGCTGAAAGAAAAATTTCCCGGTCTAAAAAGTTTTGCTGTTGAGCCGAAAGATTCACCGGTTATTTCCGGTGGCGCTCCAGGTCCGCATCCTTTACAGGGAATCGGAGCCGGATTTGTTCCCAAAGTATTAAATACGGAAATTCTTGAGGGAACCATCGAAGTAGAAAAGGCAGAAGCTTTTGAGTTTACAAGGAGACTGGCAAGTGAAGAAGGAATTTTAGGTGGAATTTCCACCGGTGCATCGTTAGCAGCGGTTAACAAAAAACTGGCAGAAATTCCTGCAGGATCTAAAATCCTTACTTTTAACTACGATACCGGAGAACGATACTGGTCGGTAGAAGGACTCTTTGAAGAAAACAGTTACAAAGGGTAACTTTAAAAATTAATAGAATTAAACTGAAAATCCTGCGCTATGGCAGGATTTTTTTATGTAAATAATTTCTGACACTTTTTACAGACATAGGTTTTACGTTTCACTTTTCCCATTTCTTCAATGATCAGTTCCGTTTTGTCTTTCGGGCAGATTTTCTTGCCATAAATAAGAGCAGCTTCTTTCACACCGTCAGTTTTGAGTAAATTCAGAAACTCTTCCGCATAATCCACGATCATCTTGAGAAGGAAAATTAATTTTTTCTCCGGAATGGCTTTTACGATACTTTCAGGATGGATCTTTGCGTGATAGAGCGCTTCAATTCTGATGATATTTCCTACGCCTGCAAATAAATGCTGATCCATTAAAACATCACCAATCATTTCCTCGGCATGTTTGTTTTGAAGTTCATTTAAGACAAAATCTTCATCAAACTCCGGTTTTAGAATATCGGTTTTAAAATTGAAGTGATCCGTAGGCTTGCCTTCATAGAATTTGGTTTTAGCCACATAAAAATTAATTTCATCGGAAGCGAAATGAAGCGCAAAGCTGGCATTCACTTTTTTCCTTTTATTCACGAGCATACTGCCAAATAAACCCAAATGGACGCCTACAAAAAAGTCTTTAAAAACAAAAAGCAAATTTTTGCCGTATGTTTCGATATCCAGCAATTTGATATTGTTGATTTGCGATTTATCCATTTCGCCATAGCCCGAAGCTTCTGAAACGGTTTTTCCTTTGTAGCGCTGGAGTTTATTTTTAAGAAAAAGTATGGAAGGTCCTTCTGGCATAATCTGTTTTAATTTAACTGCTCTTGGTTTAACAAAAGTAGAGATTTTTTCTCAGCTTTCTTTGATAAAAGCTCTTTTGATTAAGTCAAAGGAAACCATCTTCGAAATGTATAAATCATCAAAAACAACCAGGAATAGCCAAGGCAGAATCCGCCCAAAACATCGCTTGCATAATGTACATGAAGGTAA
Organism: Kaistella carnis; assembly: GCF_003860585.1. NCBI lineage: Bacteria > Pseudomonadati > Bacteroidota > Flavobacteriia > Flavobacteriales > Weeksellaceae > Kaistella > Kaistella carnis. The sequence goes on from NZ_CP034159.1 coordinate 1,572,943, forward strand.
ATTCGGCTAAATCCTATCGTTAGGGAAAGCAATATCAAGAAGGTCATCGCTATGATTTTCCAAATCTTGGGCAAGTTCGTGAGCCAAATAAAATAAGCCATTGTCCCATAAAAAATAAAACTGAAAGTTGCATGACCACTGGGAAAACTAAAACTTTCTTCCCGGTAAAGGATGGGATCCAAGGGCCGTGCTCTTTCAAAAAACATTTTCATGAAATAAATAAGAGCTAATCCGCCTACGCCGGCAAAAAATGTAAAAATCGCTTTGCGGTAATATTTAAAAACCAGTAAAATCCCAATTAAAAATGGATACGCAATTTTCATCAAAGTTACCGAAGAAAACTGGCTGATCATATACATTTGCGGTGTTAAGTGATCTGTAATTATATATCTCTTAAAAAATTTAAAAACCAAAAAATCAATTGTTTCTTCTTTCTCCAAAATAACTTCATCCGTAATCACGGCGAAAATGACAATTGCCAGAACAAAGAACAGCACTGATATCGGCAATTTTGCGGAGTTATTATGATAATAATCTTTAAAATATTGAACCATAATATATATTTTATTTTGTTTGCTTCTGAGGATGGTCAAAAATAAAGATTATACTCTTCTAATTCGTACTTGTCTTAAAAAACTTTACTTTTCTTCATCAAAATAAAGTCGGTAATATTTTCCTTTTTCGTCACTTCCCTGCTCGATCATTTTGCGGTCACCATGAACGTAAATACTGAAGTTTTTGTCGAGTTTAATAACACTTTTAAAGCCACGACTTTGTTTTTTAACCGCAGATTCATTGATGGCGAAATCTTCTGAAATAGAAACCTGCATTTCCTGTTCATAGTCCGATTTAAAATTGCCAAAACTTTCGATGACATTTGCATCCTGTAAAACTTCTTTGGTAAATTCCTCGTAATCGAATTTTTCTTTTTCTTTAAAAAATTCAATTGATTTATTTAGAAATTCTGCCTGGTCTGCTTTCGTTGTTTCAAATTCCTGCGGAAGTTGTTTGACAATAAAATCTTTGTACACCGCCAATGTTTCTTGGGTATGGAAATATTCGTCATCACGCTGTTTTACTTTCAAAAAATCTTCAAACCAATAATATTGATCCCCATTTTTATTATTATCCACCACCGAAACGGCATAGCCGGATTCTTTAAAATTATTATAAATGATACATCCTTTATCTAATTTTGTAAGTCCGATCCCGTAATCTTTTTCAATATCAAATGTTTCCCCTTCAGGTTGTATTTTCAGGAAAGGGGTTTTATTCTCCGTTTTAAAAATCCCTATCGAATCGATTTTGACCCCCTCGGTTTCCTCGCCTTCAAAGTGGGCGATGAACAGTTCGCCGGCTTGCACGCGTGGATTTTCAGTTATATCATAAAGATGCTCTGCAATATTTTCAGATTCGTATTGAAATTTTGCCAAGTCTTCGAAAATCTCTGAAACCGAGCTGTAAATGGGATTGTTCACCAAATAAGAATCGCCGTAAAACTGAAACTGCTCTTCGGATTTAAAAGCTTTCAGAAAAAAATCCTCCAACATTTCGCGATATTCTTCATCGAGCTGATATTCTTGCTGCGACAGAATAAGAGAATCTTGATTGATTTTGTTTCCTACTTTATGAATGATGAGTTTAGTGAGCATTTTTAAAAAAATTTTTGGTCTGCAAAGATATTTTATTAAAAGGCTTCGACCAAAGTATTTCTCAGAAAGGGATCAGAATATCATATCGCATACAAAATGGAAATTTCATTACAGTAGTGATAATGAATTTAAAAATAGTTTATTATTTTTGGGCGCATTAATCAAAAAATTTATAAAATGAAAAGAATCTTTACTTTTTTAAGTGTAGGAATGTTTACTCTGGGTTTCGCACAGGAGCAATTATCAAATGGCCAAACAGCTTCCAATCCGCGCATCTACAAAAACGTTGAAACCGTTTTAGCGTCATGCACTCAGAATGTACCCTCTAATAATTTTGAAAATGGTTCTCTATTTATTGGAACTGGCAATCAATCAATCGCTGCAGATATTTTAGTAAATTCAGGAGAGCAATATAAAATATCTACGATTAAGCTTAACCTTGCAGGTCCTGCAACTTATATAAATCTGGTAATTTACAGTGATATCAATGGTAAGCCAGGTACTGTTTTACAAACGCTAAACAATGTTGAAATCGCTAATTCAACGGTGATCGGCGCTAATTTTGGGTATAATTTCTACCGTCACACGATTAACTTACCAACTCCGATTTTGCTGTCGAATGCCACCAAGTTTTGGTTTGAGGTTAAAAGCGATGCATTCGCTTGGGAAAACCAAACGCTGGTCACAGTAGGATCCAAAATGGCTTTTAAAAATAACAGCACCAGCCAAGAGTGGCTAATCAGTAGCGGAGCAGAAATGGTTTATACTTTAGAGGGAGAGTGTGGTGCTGTCTTAGGTGTCGATGATTCATCCGTAAGCAAATTGGCATTTTATCCGAATCCGGTAAAAAACACCATTAAATTTGCAGAGAAGGTTTCGAATGTTACTATTTTTGACATGACGGGAAAATCTGTAAAATCTTTTTTAACAAATACGGACGCAGTTGATTTATCTTCTTTAGCTAAAGGAAACTATATTATTCAGTACACCACCAAATCCGGTAAAAAAGTCAGCAATAAGTTGATTAAAGAGTAACAATTTATATTTAAATAAATGATCCCTAAGTTTTTACTTGGGGATTTTTATTTGGACCTACTTGCTATTTTTTTAGAAAAATTATTTTAGGTTATGATTAGGACATGGCTCAACTTATAAATAATGTTGCCATTGCAAAAAAGCAAGCGCAAACCACGCAACAAAATTCAAAAATTGAAGCTTTTTTAGGCTCGTATCTAAGCCATGTAAATAATGTTATAACTTACTAACAAAAGACACCCTCATCGAAAACATTAATTTACCTTTGCTGCTTTTTAACGACAAAATTTAAATATTATGAAAAGGATTTTTACTGTTTTAAGTGCAGGTCTTTTTACCATGAGTTTTGCACAACAAAACTTAGTAAAAGATATAAGCTCAAGCAACCCACAGGTTTACCATACGGTCTCTAAAAGTGTAGCAGGGTGCATTCAAGAAGTACCCTCAAATAACCTTCAGAATGGGTCAGTGCTAGGAGATGTAATCAATCAGGCGATTGCAGCAGACATTCTGGTACCGTCTGGAGACAGCTTTACTATTTCCAGCATTAAAGTTAATCTGATTGGAGCTTCCAGTTTTGTAAATTTGATCTTTTACAGTGATATTGACGGGAAACCGGGAGCAGTTGTTGACATCTTAAATAATGTGAACACAAATTCAGTAATGATTGGGACGAACTATGGATTTGATTATTATCGGCATACGGTCAACCTTTCTGCACCACTCACGCTCTCCGGCGGAACGAAATTCTGGATGGAAGTTCAAAGCGATGCAAGGGCTTGGGAAAATCAAAATGCCGTAGTATCGGGCAGTAATTTCGCGTATAGAAACTCCAGTACTTCACAAGTGTGGATGCTAAACGGAGTTGGCGAGGAAGTCGTATATACTTTGGAAGGTAACTGCGCAGTTCTTGGAGTTGACAATACTGAATTCGGCAAGTTGGCGTTCTATCCAAATCCCGTTAAAAGCACCATTACCTTTGCCGAAAAAGTTTCGCAAATTTCTCTATTCGACATGACTGGAAAATCTGTAAAATCGATATTAACAAATGCGAATACCGTAGATTTATCATTTTTAACAAAAGGAAACTACATTATTCAGTACACCACCAAATCCGGTAAAAAAGTCAGCAATAAGTTGATTAAATATTAACCTATTTATCTTTAAATAAATGATCCCTAAGTTTTTACTTGGGGATTTTATTTGAACCCTTCGTGATCATCCTTAATACAACTGTTTTTTCTAAACCATTTCATAAAAGTTAAGATTCTATAAATTGTATTAAACTTTCTAAAAAATTTTAGACGTGGAATTATTGTTGATGTCAGAAACCGCTATAAATATTAATCAAAAAAAAATTGAATATGAAAAAGGAAAGAATGATTAACACACAGAAAGCAGTAATTGCTGCATTATTTTTTGGTGCGACTACTTTTGGTTACGCACAGGAAACAGCTCAAGCCACTGACACCGTTGCTACTCCTACGGAGCAAGCGCAAACTACGCGACAAAATCCCGCAGTCGAAGCCTTGAAAAAGCAAATTGAGGCCAATCCGAACGATACAGAAGCCATCGTAAAGCTGGCGACCGCGTATCAGGATGCTAAAGACTGGACAAATGCATTAGCAACTTGGAACAAAATGTCAGCGCTATTGCCAGACTGGGCGGCATCGTATTATAGCCAAGCTTATGTGTTTCAAAATATGAAAGATGAGGATAACGCAAAAATGTCCTACGAAAAGTATATTGCTGCTGTTAAACCGGAAGAGGTAGAAGCGAATAAACAGAATTTAGCATACGCACATTTCTTTGTGGCTTATAAACTTCAGGAGACTGACAAAGAGCAGGCAAAACAACATATTGCAAAATCTTTACAATATGATGCGACAAACGAAGAAGCGAAAAAACTTAATACATTTTTAAATCAATAATTATTATGCCTCGATTGAGGCATATTTTTTGGCACTATTTAAAATAAAATTCCCCAAGTTTTCACTCGGGGAATCTTTATGTCAACACATTGCTATTGAAGCATTCTCGTTATTTAATTACTTCACTTCTTCAAAAATAACGGATACTGATAATCAATTGGTTGTGATTTAATGGTACAAATAAGGTATTGATTTATGGTTGTTTTTAGACCGAAAAACATCCAATTTACTAGTAATCAATACTTTACGCCCCCGTGACGTCTTCTGACTCTTCTATTCTTTCACGAAATATTTTTACGTTAACGATTTTTCTCCTGCGTAAGGCTCCGGTAAATCTGGCTTTAGCCCACCGGAACCTCAAGAATCTCACTTTTCCGAAATGATGTTGCAGTACATAGATCATCATTCCTATCGCCGCAATGCAGATCAGGCCGTAAACCTTTTTGTTGGCGGCTAAGATCGCGTTGAGCTGTATGCTTTTGTAACCTGATAAAGCGGTTTGCGCCGACATTAAATTTCCGTCCATATACACCGCCAGATTTTGTACACTTTCCCACTGGAACTGATATTGCAGCCAGGATAAGAATGATGAGAATACTGCCGTCGCCACGAAACTCCGGAATACAAGGATCAGCCCAATGGCCTGAAGCATTGCTTCCATCTCCAGCTTATCGCACGTATAATACCACACTACGATAAAAAGTGCACATAAGCCGTAACCTTTGAGAATCATGGGCAGCAGCCAACTGATGTAGCTGAGTTCCGGTACCATCATAAAATACATCATCACACTGTTGAGGAAAAAAGCAGCAAAACCGGAGAATACCAACATCTTCAGGGACCGTTCGGCTTTAAACCAGTAGAAAGCCACCACTCCTGCTAAAATCACCCCGGGAATCATCATGATGCTCAGTGACGAATTCGTCACCATATCATAACCGAGTATTCCGACGGCAAATGAGCTCTGAAGCGAACTCGCGCCCAGAAATACGCCGGTGAACAGCAGCATCAGCAAGCCGCTTTGCACATTGCTCTTGGTGAAGATGCCAAAGGAGATATAACTTCTTTTTAAACTGAGTTGGCGCAGTGCGAGCAGCACAAAACTGATCAGCGTACCCCAGAACGAAACACGGATCGCAGAATCCTCGAACCAGTTAAGGGTTTTACCAAACGACAGAAAATAGGCCATAAATAGAAATGTGCCCGCAAAAAAGACCATGCTCAGCCAGTCGACCTGCGAGAAGGGCAGTTTGCGTGCGAAACGCTGGTTATGCTGGAAGATCACCGTAATCATGATCAGCACCAGACAAAGCCCCGCCGTAAGCAGGTGCGGGTATTGCCACGTGGTGTGATAGGCTAATTTGGAAAGGTAGTAGCCCGCAACATTTCCGGTGATGATGGAAAAAGGGTAAAATATCGCGTAAAAGCGGCCCCGTTTGCCGTCCGGACTTAAAATGAACATCAAAGGAAGGATAAATTCCAGCATCATGAACATCTTAAAAAATCCCATGATGAGTGCTGAAGCAATAATGATTTCTGCGACATTGGTCGTAGCGATCACGAAAGACAGCACCGCCGACACGGCCAGTGAAGTCACCATGATTTCTTTAGTCCGGAATCTCATCTTCACCCTCAGTATCAGCGGCATTGCAGTGGCCATTCCGATAAAAGAGGCGAAATTGGCCATCATCAGATAGTCGGGCATAATGCCGAGATCGCCGACCATCATACTGATATTCCCGCTGTTCACCGGATTCAGCGTCATGATCAGAATGGTGAATACCAGAATAAGCAGAAGCTGCAATGGTTTAGGTACCCAACTTTTATATAGCCCTTTGTTATAATCCGACATTATTGCGGTTTATTTAAAGTCACACTCACATTCATCCCGGCACGGAGCTGCGCCACATCTTCTTTTTTATTATCTGCGGTAAATTCAATCCGAACCGGAATCCGCTGCTGTACTTTAACAAAGTTTCCTGTGGAATTATCGACCGGAACATTCGAATATTTCGATCCAGTAGCAGCAGAAATGGCCGTCACGGTACCGATAAATTTCTTCCCGTCTAAAGCATCCGCAGTGATATTCATCTTTTCGCCAATTTTAACGCGCGGCATCTGGCTTTCGAGGAAGTTTGCGGTGATCCACTTCTGGCCGTTCAGCACGATGGTGCCTACCTGCTGCCCGGGTTGTACCAGTTGCCCTTCGTTGATCAGCCTTCTGCCCATCACGCCGTCGTAAGGGGCGGTAATCACAGCGTATGAAAGGTTGATTTTGGCCATGTCGAGCATTGCGGAGGTTCGTTTTATCTCGGCGTCATTTACCCCGAGGCGGCTTCGGGTTTCGCCGGTGGCAAGACTCGCTGAGTTTTTCTGGCTCAGCAATGTTTCGTAAGCCGCTCTGGTCGCATCGTACTCAGTTTTGACCTGATCATACTGCTGCCTTGTCACCGCTTCCGAAGCCAGCAGGTTTTTGTAGCGGTTCATGTTCTGTTCTGCATTCCAAAGTCGGGCTTTAGCGCCGGCGATGTTCGCATTGGCAACGTTCACGTTATTTGAAACCGTATTTACTGAGGAGGAAGTTACGTCCCGCGAAGCCCGTGCATTCTGCCACGCCGCTTCGGCCTGCGCCAATTGGGTACGGAGCTCGCGGTCGTCCAGTATGACCAGGGTATCGCCTTTTTTCACGGCCTCATGTTCGGTGTATTTTATTTCTTTAATATACCCGGCAACGCGCGTGTTGACGGGGTTGATAAATTCTTCAACCTGTGCGGAGTTCGTGAAGTTATCGTCGCCAAGGTGAAAATAATGTTTCACCAGCCAGTAGAAGCCGCCCACCGCAATGGCAAAAACGAGCAGGTTGATCACCGTTGTTTTCACATTATTGCTTTTTTTCTTAGGCTTTTTCACCGGCTGCGGCGCTTTTTCTTCATGCTTTTTGTGTGAAACGTTTGCTTCAGTTCCGGGCTGGATGATATTTTCGTTATCGGGAGTTTTGTCTGACATCGCTGTAATTTTATTTTATAAAGTTCCTGTTGTTTTCAATAAATTGTAATACTGGTACTGCACGTTGATCTCGCTGTTGGCATATTGCAGTTCGGCTTCGAGTTTGGCGTTTGTAGCATCGATCATATCGGCCTGTAGCGCGAGCTGGTTAAGGTATTTGGCTTCTATGATTTTATAATTTTCACTCGCAAGTTCTTCGCTTTCTTTGTTAAGACGCGCCTGTTGCACCGCTTCCTGCCATTTGAGATAGGCGGCGTTGGTCTGCACATCAAGATTTTCCTGCTGCAGCACAAGCACGTTTCTGGCCTGGTTGAGCTGCAGTTTCCCCAGCTGCTCCTTTTCTTTGGTTTTATAAAGGTTGTCGATATTATAGCTGATGCTGAGTCCGGCCTGCCACGTGTTGGTGTAAAAATCCTGCGCAGGAAGCGAACTTGTAACGGGCCGCGCCATATCGTAGCCGCCAAAGACCCCGATGGTGGGTTTTTTATCGGTATTGATGATCTCGATGTTTTTGTTGGCGAGTTCAATTCCGGTCTGCGCATATTGTAAGGCCGGATGATTCTGATGAGCCCGGTCTAAATAATAGTTCAGCCCCTCATCGGCCGCCACCACGCTGAGTGATGCAGTGGGCACAATAAGAACATCGGGCGAAAGTCCTATAGCGGTAGCTAACTGATAATTTAAACTTGCACGGTTGTTGTCGAGCGACAGTATTCCCTGCTCCAGGTTCTTCAGCAGCAGTTCGCCACGTATGATCTCATTCCGCGTCACCATGCCCTGCTTATAAAATTTCTTTACGTTCTCAAGGCGTTCAGTAGCGAGTTTGCGGTTGTTCAGAAACACATTCTTCTGGTTGATAATCCTTTGAATATCGAGATAATTCGACATCACAAGAAACTTAATATTCTGCTCATCTTTCTCAAGATCGAGTTCAGCAAGTTGTTCGCGCAGTTCTGAAACTTCAATCGATTTTTTCACGAGCCCGCCTTTAAAGATGAGTTCAGACGCCTGAATGCTGTAGGTATTGCCAAAATGCGGCATGCTTACGGTTGCAATTTTAGACAGGTCTTTATCGAGGATCAGCGCATCACCCAGATAAAAGGCGTTGGCAGAAGCGGTGATGCTGGGCAGTTTCTGCAGCGCTGCATTTTTGGTCTGCTGGCGCGCAATCAGGATGTTTTCTGACGAAAGCTTAAGCTGCGTATGATTTTCGAGAGCCATTTGCACCACCTCGTCCAGCTGTAAGGTGCGTTCCGTGGTTTGAGCGGTGGCTTGGAAAAAAAACAGACTCAGCAATAATAAAGTCAGCGTGTTTTTCAGTTTCATATTTTCTGTGGTTTATTTAACGGTGCAAAGCTACCGGTATATGCAACCCCATAAAATGACGGAAAGAACGAATAAAATGTTTAAAAGTAAGATTTAGTTTTTAAAACGCCTGCGGTAAACAGCCGGACTTTCGCCTGAGTGCTTCTTGAAAAAATGCCCGAATGAATACTGGTCGCTGAACTTAAGATCCATGGAAATCTCGTACATACTCTTTTCCGTGGAAGAAAGCAATGCTTTTGCTTCCTTCATCACGTAGGCCGCAATAATCTGCCCTGCCGTTTTGCCAGTCACTTCCTTTAAAAGCGCCGAGAGATGTCTGGAAGTAATAAATTGTTTTTCAGCATACCAAGTTACTTCGCGCTCCTGCAGAAAATGTTCACCAACGTTTTTCAGAAACTGCAGGGTTATTTCCTGTTTACGTGATACCTTATTTTTTGAAAAATTAGAATGTTGGGAAATAATATCCCCAAACTGATACACCGCGGCCGAAAAGAGATGCCGGATAATCTCCTCGCGATTGGCAGATGAATCCCCGTTTTCAAGCATGCTCTGCAAAAGTTCTGCATTATTCCAGATTCTGGTGAAGGCTTTAGGTTCAAGACAGAAATTGCGAACCAGTTCGTTTCGGAAATAGACAAAAGCATTCAGCCGGTTGATCTTCAGGGGGAGCTTTTCTGTGTATTCACGCGCAAATGCGATTACCAGTATTTCCGGGTTTTCGCTTATTTCCTGAAGTTCATATACCTGTCGCGAATCGATCAGTGCCACACAATTCTCGCCGAGTTTGATGCTGTTCAGGCTTTCGGTAAAAATAAGCTTTCCTTTTTTCAGAATAAGAAAAGCGGGATTTTTAGGATGATGCGGCCTGCCCACCGCGATAAAATCAAAAATATTCCCGGTATCAAAAATCTGGATAGGGTATTCCAAAGTCTGCATTTTAAGCAAATATAATGATTTAAGATTGTTCTGAACAAGAGTGCCGTTTCTCGAAGGCCTTAACCTTATACCTAACCTTAACCATAAATTCCTCTCGGCTAACCATCATTTTATAGGAGGTCCAGTGCTCGTTGTTTGCTGGGGTTATTACGCCGTTAACAGCTTCAACTTTAAAACCGGCGTTTTTATATGATTGGATTGCGGAAGTATTGAAGTCATAAACATTCAGGCCAACAAAATAGGTGTCCAGGTGTTCAAAACTCCCTACGGTCAAAATTTTAGTCAAAATTGTTCAGTCACCTGTGCCACGAAATTCCTGATCTCCAATAAGTTCGGCAGAGTCTGCTGTGATGTTCGTCCGTCCTATAGGCTTATGGAAAAAATAGTAAAAGCGGAATTCAGATTAGTTGGACTGAAACTCGACCACAAGACCACCAGAAAACTCCATTCAATAGCTATAAAAGAGGTGGTTTTTATGAAAGTAAGCCGGCAATTGCAGATGTACAACAGGTACGTCTTTTAGCGGTTCGCTGTATTTTTGTCTATCAGATATTTATTTTGAATTATTGGAGGGAAACAAAAATTTCTACTTCTTCAACTCCTTAAAGGTTTGGCAGGTGATTATTTCACTTCTTCGAAAATACCGGATACTGATAATCAACTTTCTGCAGCAATTTCTAACAACCAACCTTCAGGAATTAATCCTTCAAAAAAAGGAAAAATTCGTTTTTCCTTATAAATTTTTTCTGAAACCGGCATCGAAAAAGTAATCTCTTGATTAGGTAATTTTTGAATATAATTTGTATCGTCACGAAAGTATAATCACCCTCGGATGTTTCTGTAGTTATTCCCATCAAATAATTTTGGTAAAATAGCGAACTCCTACTCGCTTATTAAATTTTCTCAACTATTTTAAAATCAATTATTTACATACTTATTTTCTAATTATTTTGTCGCAAATTTGGGATATATTTACGACAGAATAAATTACTATTTCTATATCTTTAATGCACTGACATAAGTTTTTACTTGTTCCGATTCAATACACTAATCACCAATCGCTTTACAGTTTCCATTTCTTCAGGTTTACTCGAAGCAATAAACAGTGTTAAACTCGCCAAAGTGTCATTGCTAATAATTAGTTCATTTTGCGCATTGAAAAGCATTTTATTGGTTTGCAAAAATTTCAAAAAACACGCTGCGGCAATTCTCTTATTACCATCTACGAAAGAATGATTTTTCACCACGAGATACAAAAGCATCGTCGCTTTTTCTTCCAAGGTTGGATAAAAATCGTTTTCTCCGAATCCCTTTTCTATTTGGGCAATTGAACTTTCAAAATTTTGATCCTTTTCTTTTCCAAATACTTGTGAATCAAAATCGACAACCATTTCATTAATGAGCTCTTGATAATCTTCTCTGGTCGGGTAAAGTGCTTGTTTTTTCGTTAAACCTTTGGAATCCAATTCTTCGTGGTCGTAATCATCCAATAATTGTAGTCCTTTAGAGAAAATCGATAGCCATTCATTTTCTTCAGATTTCTCTTCAATAGCTCTGCTTAGAATCTGAATACCATTTTTCAAAAGTTGAACTTCCTGTTCTTTTTGTTCTAATCTTTTTTCGTTTATGGAATAACCATTTACTAAATATTCTTTTAGAATACTATTTGCCCAGATTCGGAACTGTGTTCCTTGTTTGGATTTCACTCTGTAGCCCACGGAGATTATGACATCTAAATTGTAAAATTTGGTCTTATATTTCTTTCCATCTGCTGCAGTTGTCAAGGAATCCTTGACAACTGATTTTACATCTAACTCTCCTTCTTTGAAGCAATTATTTATATGCAGACTTATATTTTGTTTTGTTTGCTTAAATAATTCGCTCAATTGACTTTGGGATAACCAAACAGTATCTCCTTCAAACTGCACTTCAAGTGAAACACCAGAGTCTATATTTTCGTAAATTTCTATTTGATTTTCTGTTTTCATCGGTTGTAATTGCTTTGTGAATTTAAGTAATTTCTTTAGTAATTAAAAGATTTTCAATCACTTTAATATAGAATTTTTTACAATAAGAGGTAACCGTTTTAATGAAAAGCTACACTTTATCTAATTCATCAATTTCTTTTCACTTGCCACAAATATTAATTAAAGCAATATTAAAAATAAGCATAACTATAAACATGCTGATAGACCGCCAAACTTTTCAAACTCACTTCCTCATCGGTATATTTATCTTCAGGTAACCAAAGCAATTGATCGTAAATCGTAGTTTTTATTCCGGCTTTCATTTCCCGGCTTTCTTTCCAGTTCGGAATGTTTAATTTTTCGTTCTGAAGTTTTTCCAAAGTGTCTTTTGCAACTTTTTTGACCTGCTCTCTTTCTGACTTTGAAAGCTCTTTATTTTGAATGAGTAAATCGAAAATCGATAAAGTGGGTTCATCCAAATTTTCTGTAAAAGCTCTTTTCTCCTCCTTAGAGAGGGTTTGAACAAAAGCTGTCAATTGTTCAAAACTTCGCTTTAATTCTGCTTCGGATTTACCATTATTATAGGCTTCTACAATTTCTTTATAGCGTTCGTAAAATTCCATTCTCAAAGGATTTTCTTTCAGCATTTGTTCTAATTTCTGCTCAACTGCTTTATTCAAATCATAAACCAGTTCATTTTTACGCTGTACTTTTTCAAAAGCTTTTCGTAATGCATCTGCGTCTAAATTGGATAAATCAATGGCAATATTTATAGGTTCAGAAACGGTATCGATGACGATGGAATCATTTACAACACTTTGCAGTTTCATAATGATTTCTGTAACATCGGCACTTTTAGTTTTCTGATTGAGTTTATTGTAAATCGCATCAATCGCATTGTACTGCTTCGTAAATTTCCTGGCTTCTTTTTCGGGAAATAACGCTTTGTATTTGCGAAAAACATTTCGAGCCGCGATCTCAAACTTCGCCCGTGATTCCTCATTTCTGCAAACGGCATTGGCTCCATTATTTACCGCTGCAATTTTTCCCATCGCTGTTGCTTCTATCAAAGCAGTCAAACTAAAATCTTCTTCCTTCAACATCGTTTCCACCTCCTCAATCGCGGATTGAATTTCGGCAGCCATTGCTTTTAATTGCTCAAACGGTTTCGTGTCTTTTTTTCCATCGTCGCTACCCTTTCCTTTCTGACCTTCACCATAAATGGCATAAGCTTTTTCTAACTGCTGATAAACATTACCGTAATCAACGATCAATCCGTTTTCCTTTTCATCATCATACACACGATTGGCACGGGCGATTGTCTGCATCAAAGTATGTCCTTTAATCGGTTTATCTAGGTAAACGGTAGAAACACAAGGTGCATCAAAACCAGTAATCCACATTGCACAAACGATTGCCAAACGAAATGGATTTTCTTCATCTTTAAATTCTTTTTCCAGATTGCGTTCTACCATTCTCCGGCGATGCGGCTCAATCTCCAAATTCATTTTCTTAAACTTGTCGATCTCATTTTGCTCTGAACTAATGACCACACAAACTTCAGTTGCCGCCACTAAATTGTACTTACGCTGCAATTCCTGCTCTTCCTGAATATCAGCGGCTTTTGTAATGCGTTGCTGTAATTCTGCCAAATATTCCGGCCAGTATTCCATTACATAATCATACATCCGAACAGCAGTTGGTTTATCCAGTGCGACCAACATTGCCTTTCCCTGATAACCTCTTTCATTAAAATGCCAAACTAAATCTTTCGCAATGGCGCGTAAACGGGATTCGGCGGTTAATATCGGATATTCTTTACTGAAGAGATAGGCAAGTTTTTTCTGCTGATCTTCATCCAGATTTTCCTGTTCCAAAATCTCCGCCATTTGTTCATCCAAAGCAGGATTTTCTATGTTTAATTTTTCGCCCCGATTCAGATATTTCAATGGAAGGGTTGCTTCATCTTCGATTGCTCTTTTGAAATCATAAACAGAAACATATTCTCCAAAAATATTCTTAGTAACTTCTTCCTCATCTTTGATAATAGGTGTTCCGGTAAATCCTAAATAAGAAGCATTTGGCAAACCGAAGAAGCGCATGTTTCGGGCATATTTTCCACCTTGGGTTCGGTGTGCTTCGTCGGAAATAACGATGATGTTTTTTCGGTCTGTAATCAATGGATATTCGGTTTCCAAATTTGGATCAATCGAAAATTTATGAATCAGAGAAAATACATATCTATGGTTTTCACTTAATAATTCCCGCAAATGATCGCGGCCGGAAATTCCTTTCTTTTTACCTGCAATTACATTTTTATTATTGACTACTCCAACACCGGAAAAAGTATCGTAGGCTTGATTCTCCAATTCAGTACGATCTACGACAATTAAGAAAGTATATGAGCCGCCAAATTTTCGGTGGATTTTTTCACACAGAAAAACCATGGAATAGGTTTTTCCCGAACCTTGCGTATGCCAGTAAACCCCTAATTTCCCTTCCAGATCCTCGATGTTGGAAACATTATCCAGCACTTTATTAACACCAATAAACTGGTGGTTTTTAGCCATCAGTTTTACAATATTGCCATTGCTTTCATCGAACAGCAAAAAGTTTTCAAAAAGATCCATCAAATTTTCAGGAGCGCAAGTTCCACGCAGCATGGTATCTAAACTGACTATCCCTTCCGCTTCTTCCGTGATTCGTTTCCAGTCCAGGAAATATTTATAAGGACTTGTAATCGTACCAACTTTTGCATCAGTACCATTAGACAGAATTACGAAAGCATTGTGGTAGAACAAATGCGGAATGGTGTCTTTATAATCCTTAAAATTATCATCGTAAGCAGATCTTAAATCATTTGCATGCGATTTTAATTCAAAGAAAACCAAAGGAATTCCATTTACAAAACCAACGACATCTGGACGACGGTTATGCAGTTCGCCACTGACTTCCAACTGACGAACCGCCAAAAAATCATTATTTCTATAATCTTTAAAATCGAATATTTTTAAGATTTTCTTTTGAGATTTACCTTCTGCATTCACAAACGAAACCTCTACCCCATTTTTTAGAAACTGGTATTTGGTTTTGTTTTGTTGTGCTATGGTTTTATCTGCTTCGTGCTGCACCAGTTTTTCAATGGCTCTGGAATACGCTAATTCCGGCAAATCAGGATTTAATCTTTTTAAAGCTGCCAAAAGATACCGTTCCAAAACCACTTCCGTTTTGTTATCCCGACCCAACAAACCCTGCTCGCCAAAACTTTCATTTTGCCACGCAGTTACCACTTTCCAACCGAGTTCTTTCAGGACGTCTTCTGTGGCTTGCTCTATGAGTGCGTCTTCTGAGTATTCGTAGGACATATAATACAGTTTAACAATTAATCTAAAACTACCATTTCTTGTAAAATTAATTCTATTTTATCAATTAATAATTGACCTTTTTCAATAAAATCTTCATTAAGTTCGACTTTATAAAAACCTTCTTCAGTTACTAAATTTTCTTGCAATAAATTATTAAATAAATTATTTTGCTCATTTGCTATTTCTATTTTAAAACCTTTTGGGTTTGCATCCATTGTTAATCCTGCCTTTAGCAAAAGCATTTTCGAAGCACCATGATAATCCAAATGAATTATTTGTCTATTATTGTCAAACAATATCCAATTGAAAATATTCCATTCTAAATTAGTGGAAGATTCCATACTACTATTTAGCATTATTACTTCTAAAGGATTTTCAGTTCGATTTTTCCAAAAGTAATAACCCTGAGTTTCAGCGTAATGCAATTGATTATCATATTTAATAAAATAATACCTCCAGTCTTTATTAGATACATTTAGATAATCAGCAGAAGTATTTTCTAGTGATTGTTTTAGATCTATTCCAATATTTATTTCATCTAACGTTTTAACAATGTTTTCTTGTTCGAATCTTCTTTGATTTGTTGTAAAGAAATCTCGCCAAGCATCACTCTTGTGAATTAAAAATCTTTTGCGTACATCTTTGTCACGATTGGAATAATCACCAGTTGAAAGTAAAGCCTTTCTTATTAATGGTGTTTCTGCTTTGTAATCATTATCGAAGACCTCAACAAATTTCTCTAATATACTATGATAATTTTGTTTTTTATGATTTATAAAAAGTGATAAGGAACCGCGAAGAATATCGTGGTTTTCATAAGCTAAAAGCTCACTCTCTATATCTGTTAATTTCTCCTCTAAATTTTCTTCATCAATTTGATTTTGATTAAAGGTATCAAATGGAATTTTTCCGAATAAAATAAGATCATTTACATGTAATAAGAAACTATGCATATTTTCGGGTCTCATTTCAAAACCACTGTTTGAAATTAAATTTCGCAACTGCCTAAATCTAAAAAATAAAACATTTTGATCGACTGGGTTTTGCAATGAAAGAGTTAATGCGTAGAACATGATTAATTCAGCATAACGTAAGGTAGATGTAGTTGCTTTTATAAAAAGATTTTCATCACCTTGCCAAAAAACTCTAATTAAATCAGATTTACCCAATGCTTTAGTAGAATGGTAAAAATAATTATTGTAGTATTCGCTGATTCCTTTTCTATCTTTGTCATACAGATTATAATATGAATCTAAAAACTGAATGAAAAATTTTAAATCTTCTTCAGTAGCAAGCATTTCTCGAAAGCATTTATCTGCATCCTCAATTTTTTTTGCTTCAGAATTTAGTACGTAATATCTAATTGTAAATATGTTTTTAAATAAATTTAAAAAACCAGAATCAATTTTACAATCTTCTTTCCAAAGCATATTTGTCCATTGAACATCTAGCTTATTTGATATTTCTTCTTTATAAGTTGGAAATTTTTCTTCAAGATACTTTTCAAAAGAAGATTTGAAAATCTCATAGCGAGTGAGACTTTTACCCCTAGAATTCATCTTTATATATAAATCATCAGTAAGTCCAAATTTTTCTAGATCTAAATAATAAAATATTATTCTTTCCTGCTGAGTAAGTTTTTCCCATAATTTATCTACATTATAAAATTGATCGTGTACAGCATCTAAAACAACCAACATTGATTGTATCGTTGGATCATCGTTGTAAGAATTTAAAAACTTTGCTTGATTTTGAATTTGTTTTGAAATAGTTTTACTGGAATCTAAATCAAAAATAAAATCATTAACTAAAGATTTACAAAACTCATTTGCAGAATGTCTTGTTTCGTATGAAAACAGTAACAACTCTTTATTTTTAACAAGTCCATTTTCTAAAGATGCATAAAGATGAAGTAAAAATAAAGTCGTTAATCTTTGTTGCCCATCAATCGGTGTCATACTTTTATCTTTCAAAATACTTCCATAAATGAAGTCTAAAACAAGGGTTTCTTCTATGCTGGCTGTATCATTTTTAAGAGCATCAAACATGGCATTTAGTAAATCTTTTCTAACATTGTTTGCTTTTTCTGTATCTCTTCCATACGCATAATCTCGTTGAATTTGCGGTATTACGATCCTACCTCTTTGCAATAGTGACCAAAAAGTGTATTTTCTATTTTTCATTCTTCTACTAATTCTGGTTTTAGGCTTTCTGTTATTGGCGAGAGATTTTCTATTTCAAGATACTCGCTTAAAATTAAATTTATGTGCGACAAATAATTCTTACGATCATTTTCACTCCAAAAATATAATTGCTGATTAAGAAAGTTTTCATCATTTACATTGTGGTATTTCAAAAATAGATTTTTTGTACAAAGTGGAATATATTTTCCTTCTGCATCCATTCTAAGGATTTCTTTTCTTTTTACTTCAAAAATAGAATTACTTAAAACCGTATTCTCTAAACCTCCAAGTAATGCCATATTTGAAAGCAAATGAATTTTATTTTTTAAACCGCTTGATGTATCTATTAAATTTAAAAATTTAATAACTCTATTAAATTCATTTAAAAATGTTGAGAAATCTAATTTGGAATTTTCACGCTGTGTTCCTAAACTTTTTAATATTAGTTGAAGTTCAGATTTATTTTTATCTGAAATAGTGTCAATTGTTGTAAAATGTGATAAAACAGGAATATGCTCATCAATCCAATTGTACCAAGATTTTTTTTCATCTTTATTTAAGTTGTCAGAATTCTGGGCGTGAATATGCTCCAAAGTCCATTTCATTTCTTTATGAAGGTGGAAAGGATAAAAATCTAAACTTTCTAATTTGCGAACCGTTTCTACATTATACAAGATAAGAATGCGCTGTATCTCTTCATAATTTGCTACATAATCTATTGTTGCCAAATCAAAACTTACACTTCCTGTAATTACACTTTTTAAATGTTTTAAAAAATCATTTTTATTCTGTGTTGATGCTTTGGCTAATAAGTCTATCAAAATGGTATCTCCCATGATACAAACAAGATATCCAATTTTGTGGTAAAGGTCTCGGTCTTCATACCAATAGCAGATGGTTTCATAATAAAGTTCTATTTGCATCCAAATCTCCCATAAATCACTACCTTTTCTTATTTTTCGGTCGAAATATAAGAAAGTATATAAGTTGTCATTTTTATTTAGATCACTAAATTTTTCATTCTTAATATACTTTTTGGAAACTAAATCAAATAACAATTCAATTTTTGAACTGTATTTTGTTATGTCTTTATTGGTTACAAAATTCCAAAATCTTGGACTTCCCAAAGAATGTTCAATCATATCCCATTTTTTGGAAATATGATTTTGTTTTTTAGCTTTATCAATTTTCAATGCAGTATTTTGCAAATCTTCATTCGCACTATTGCTTAGTAGATAATCTAAATTAAATTTACTGTCTTCTGAGAGAAATAATGCTTTTATCAATTCAGAATTAGTCAACGGAATTTTGGAATCATTTAATCTATTAAACAATTTTTTAGAATCTAACGCACTGTCTTTTTCAGTTTGATTAACTTCGTACCAAATTACTTGTGTAGACTTACCTTGCCTTTGAGAATCTGCTGAAGATTTTTGCCCAAAAAACACTGAAAAAAAACTTGGAAACTGTTGCATTGTTGCTCTTTTTTCATAATCTTTCCCTGGTAGATTAAACCAATCTACGATATGCTTTAAGCCAGATGTTAAATAAAACGAGTCGATACTTGTTCTATCAACTGCTACACTTAAATTATCATCTTCTGAAATAATACTTAATTTTTCAAAAACATCTTTAAGTTCTGGCCGCGTTTGATAAAATAGATTGTAGCAGTTTTTAATTTTAGAAATAGGGGTTATAATATTATTCATTTGAATAATAAGTCTTATGGTAGTCAATCTTTGCTGACCATCAATTACTTCAAACCATCTGTTGTTATCATATTTAGATTCTAATTCATTTTCTGCAACAATTGTAGGGTCTAATTCTTTTACTACAATTGGCTGTAAACAGTAGAAATCTCCACTATTCTTATTAGTAAAATCCCAAATATCAGAAAGCAATTGAAAAATGTGTATTTCTTCCCATCGATAACCTCTTTGATAATCTGGAATGAAAAAATTTCTTTCCATTAAATCTGGTATGGCTATCAATTCTAGTTCATTAAGACCCGTTTCATTCATAATTATTTATGTTTTTTATTTTTTAAATTCATTTTTCCTCACACCTCCACAATCCCCATCATCAACCGCGGCAACAAAAGATCCCGCGCCTCGCGTAATCGCTGGTTTTGAGATTGAAGATTTATAATTATTGAAATTCCTTTATTAAATGTATCTGAAAATTGATCTAAAATTTGCTTAGAAGGAACAACTAGTTCAATATCTAATATTTGCTGTGCACTAATGTTTGGTTGCGCTGCTCCGCCAGCAATATTTATTACTTGATTAATACCGTAAGTTGAATTAAAAAAACAATTTAAAAATGCAGTATTTTCAGTAACAAACTTTCCAACTCGCTGATTTAAATAAAAACTTTCATTGGAATGAGGCATAATCCCAACCTTTCCAATAGTTGCTCCAGTCATTGCAATCAGTAAATCACCTGATTTTAGCAAATAGCGTTTTTGTTTAGAAGCGTATTCATTATCAACATAAGCAACATCTGACAGGTTTATAGTATTGTTTCCGATATTTTTAATACGAATTACACCATTTCCATTATCTTTAAAATGTGCACTTTTAAAAGCAAACCCACTTAAATATTTGGTTACAGTTTCAATAGTTCCGTTCTCCCAACCTTCCGGCAATCCCGTTTCTTCATTCATCACTGCAGTTTCATAGCCCGGAAAACGCATTCGCACAAACCAATCTTCGTAGGTTTGTTGTGCCATTTCTTCCAGAATTTTGATGCGCTTCAAGTTGTTCTCTATCAAATCATCATAACCCGATAATATAGAAGCAATCTTTCGCTGGGTTTCAATAGGTGGAAGATTTAGTTTAATTTTTTTTACACCATCAATTGTTAATGCTTTTTGAGCAGCACCAATCATCATTGATTCAATTGATTTCTCACCTAATTGAGATCTTAAATAAAATTCCAAATATTTGGAGCATAATCCTTTCGAAAAGTCTTTCATCCAGATTAAATTTCCATCCTTAAAATAGAAATCATATTCCTCTTTTACAAAATAAGCAACACCAGATCGATTTCCGACCGATGACATTAAAATATCTCCTTTTATAGGAGCTCCAAACTTTTCTTTAAATTCTCGAAATCTTTTTTCAGATATAAAAACTTCATCACCGGAAAATACGCCAGTTGCTTTATGAATAATTTCTTTAGACCGATAAAATGGAATTCCTTTCTCTACATAATCATTAGCGAATACTCTTTTACTGGATAAAACTCTACAGTAATCACCAATTTTCACCTCTTTCCAACCTTCTCTCATAATTTAAAAGATTGAATTTGGTTCATCAAATCATTGGCGTCGGTATTCAGTTCTGCCAGTTCGCTGTGCAAGATTTCCATGCGGCTTTTGTAATCGAAATCCATATCAATATCGATGTTCACGCCTACATATCTTCCCGGCGTTAAACTGTAATCCTGTTCGGCAACTTCGTCCAAAGTCACCGCTTTGCACAAACCTTCGATGTCGCGGTATTTTCCGTCTGGGAAATGCTCGTTGAACCAGGCATTATCTTTCGTAACTTTGGGTTCTTCGCCACGGTGCATCGCCATGATGGCGGTTAAACCTTCCATCTGCTCTTCCGAGAAATCGTTGATGGTGGTGCTTACTTTCCGATAGACATTTCGGGCATCAATCATTAAAATTTTGTCGCGGTTGCTCTTCGATTTTCCTTTATCGAAAAACCATAAATGACACGGCAGAGAACGCGTATAGAAAAAGTTGTTGCTGATGGAAACAATACAGTCCACATTGCCCGTTTTGATGAGTTCTTCCCGAATGCGTTTCTCCGCATTTCCGGCATCCGTTGCCGAAGAAGCCATTACAAAACCGGCTCTTCCGGTCGGATTGAGGTAAGACATAAAATACTGAATCCACAAATAATTGCCATTCCCAATCGTACCTTTCCCCGTTAAAGGCGCACCAAAAGGCAAACGCTGATCTTCTGCCAAAAATTTATTTTTCGCATCTACTTTATCCACATTAAAGGGCGGATTCGCCATCACGAAATCGCATTTGCCAAACAACTCAAACGGATCGGAATAAAAGGAATTGTTGTTCGCAATTTTCCCTTCGATGCCGTGAATGGCTAAGTTCATTTTCGCCAAACGCGTGGTGTTGCTTTTATATTCTGTGCCATAAACGGTGATGGCTTCGTTGACACTTTTGTTTTCGGTGTCTTTGATAAAATGCGCGGTCTGCACAAACATTCCTCCCGATCCACACGCCGGATCATGAATAATCCCGTGATTGGGCTGAATGAAATTGACGATCAGCTGTACCAAAGATGGTGGCGTAAAAAACTCACCGCCTTCCTGCGCACCGGCGCCCATCATGGATAATTTCATCAGGAAATATTCATAAACGCGACCGAAAACATCACCTTTTGCATTCCGCACCGAATCGGAATTAAAAATCCGGATGAGATTTGCTAAAAGATTATTATCAGAATCGTCTTCCGGCGTTAAATCCTGATAATTTTTTGGTAAAATTCCAGCCAGTTCTTCATATTCCGCTTCGATAAGTTTCATGGCAGTATTTACAGCTTCTGCCAAATCTTCACTTTCTGGCAAAGATGCAAGATAAGTGTATTGTGCTTTTTCCGGCAAAAGCATAGAACCTGCAGCTGCAAAATCTTCTTTAGTGGCTTCACGTCTTTCTTTTGTCCGAGGATTGATGGGTAAAGTTTGGCTTAAATTTTCTTTAGCTTCTTCGTATTTATTTTCTGCAAAACGCAGCAATATTAATCCCAGCAAAGGATCTTTATATTCAGAAGCCGTGAGTTTAGAGTTCGCACGCAGTTCGTCTGCGGCTTCCCAAAGTTCTATTTCGAGTTTTTTGATGTTTGATTGGGTCATTTTTCTTTTTAAAGTTGAATTCTAATTTTGAAAATTAAATTGGATTTCCTTTTTTATCTACAATTTTAAATCCTAGTTTCTTGAGGGGATTATTTACTGCCTTGCCACCAAATACAGTTCCTCGCTTTAGTTCATAACCCATTTTTAATGCAGCGTGTTTCATTACTTCTTTTGGGGGCAAAACATCCCCATTGGCTAGAAGTACATCATATTTCGTAGATTTTTTTAAATCATGTTTTCCTGTAGAAAGCATTTCGATTGCTTCCTCTACGCATTTTTTAGTAATTATTTTATAAAATTCTGGAGCATCAATTTTTTTCGCCATTGTTATTAATCTTTAAAATTGGTAAATGTTATTCAGTAATATTTTTTATTTTTTGAGTAAGCTGAGAAGATTTCATTTTCACAGTATTACTCTCTGAGAGTAGAGAGCGCTTTTCATCTTCAATTTTTGTCTGACTATTTTTAAGACTATTCATTTCCGCTTCACAATCCGAAATTTCCAAACCGATATTATTGATTTGTTTTTCCAGTTGAAGTATTTCTATTTTAAGATCACTGACTGATGATTTCATTTCCATCACTTCATTTTCAACTGAAGAAATTTTTGACTCCATATTTAAATGTTCGTTTTGTAAATTTTCCGCCTTACGACTAAACGCTTCTATTTTATTTTCATTTTCTTCAATTTCCTTGGCATAATTCGTTTCCAAAACAATTCGGGAAGCGGCAATATATTTAAAGATCTGCGTTCCTTTTGCAAAATCACCTTTTACGAGCGTTCCTAATTCATTCCAACTTGCCAGCAATATTTCCTGGGCTTCACTCCAGCTTTTAACATGTTTGAAACTGCGGTACAGCATAACACCCATAACCAAAAAACCGACAGGACCGATGACGAAAGAAATAGCAGAAGACATTCCGGTGTATAAAGCGAAGGGCAGCGTAATCCCCAAAAGAGAAGTAATTGCACCGACCGTAGAACTCGCCAACATATAAATACCAAAGCCAGAGAGTTGAGCTGCTCCCAGAGCACCAATTCCACTTAAAGAAGCAATTTGATTTTTATCTAATCCCGCTTTTCCCAACTCTTCAATGATTTTGTCTTTTTCTTCCTGACTTAGTTTTTCAAATTCATTTTGAAATAATTTTAAATAAAGTTCTCTTTCAGCATGAAGAATTCCTTTGCTAATATCAATGTTTTCACCATTTTTTTCAGCAATTGAAATAATAAACTGTTTGTAATTTAAAGGATCCTGAAACAATCCCTTTGCCGGAAGTAACAGCTTTGAGATTTTAGAAACAATTTCTTTATCATCATTTTGCTTTAAACCTAATATCTGAACGAAAGCTTTTTTTTGCTCCAGGTTCATTTCCTGAAGTAGGGTGGAAATATGATTCATTAGGAAGTAAATATTGAATTGATAAATTATTTATTAGAAGTTGAAATTTAAGAAAAATTAACGATTTTTTTAAGGTTTAGTTAAATAAAACTTCCGTCCATATTAAAAGCTACTTTCTCACCGAAACCCATTCCCATTTCTCCGCACTATATGTCAAAGGATCAACCGTGAATTTATATTTATCAGCAGCTAAAATATACCGAATATCATTATCACTGTCTTTGAGAATGACGGAGTTTCCGGCGATTTCAATATTGCCCACAAATTCGAAAGATTCTGCGTTGAAAGTTTCCCATCTTTCCACTGTACTCTGCAATTTAAATTTCTGCCCGATCTCTTGCGCGTAAGAATCTACAAATTCCTGATAATCATATTCGGTTACTTTGTTCAGGCTTTCGACATCGATTGAAAAAATGCCCGTTTTTACCTCCACCTCTCTGGTTTTTAAATGAATGCCTAAAATTTCTTCAAACTCTTTTTTTTGCGCATTGCGAAAGAGTCTGTTGCTGTCGTTGATCTTCTCTACCAAAAGGTCTGCGACATACTCCGAAAAATCCTCATCAATATCTACGGGTTGAAAATCATGCCAGGGAAAACGCTCATTCAGCTCATCAAATGCACCGTAAAAACTGTCGTGCATCTGGTTTTGATCTGTCGCTATTTTTTCTAGTTCATTACTGATTGGGGTGAATTCCAGAAAATAATCAAAACCCACTTCATTTTCCTTTTCGAGGCATTTGATCGCCACGATAATTTCATTATTATGCATTTCGAATGAAGTCACTTGTTGCTTTTCCATTTTATTAATTTTTATTGAGCTAAAGGTAAGTTGTTAGTCAGACAAATTGCGTCGTAGCTAAAATATTAAATCAACTAAAAACTGATAAATAATCACCATTGCCAAAGTATCTCTTTCGCAATATTTCAAAAGATTTTCTCTCAAATTTTCATCTGTGAAATTTCCGTTTTCTATGGATTGATGAAACAAAGAACTTGCGGATCCACCATCTTGAATTTCCAAATTTTCATAAGTAAATTCTGGCGCAATCGCAGGTAAAACAGATTTGATGGAAGCCGAATTTTTCATCGCAGGGAAATAACAATGTCCACCCTGGAAAACGGGAAGTAAATCTACAATTCTATCTACTAATTGATATAGAAAATGGGCATCTTCCGAGAAAAATTTTGCCAAGTCATTCAATCGACCGACTTCAAAACTTTGGTTGTAAGTCACAATATTTCCTGTGTTGCCAAAATCTTTTTTCAGTTGTTCTATCATTTGTTTTAAAGGATTTTCGCCATTGCTAAAATCTTTTGGACTGGCGAGAAACTCTTTATGCGTCAACTTCCCATCTTCTTCTAAAATATGCAGCGAATATTGAAAAGGAACTTGCTGATAAGGTCTAGTTCCATCTAAAACCGGAATCGCTGGGAAAATAGTTTCAAAATCGAAAAAATACAAAGGAAATTCCCATCGTGAAATGATATTTTTGATTGCTAACTGATCCATATAACTTTCATCTTTTTTCAAGCCATTTCGTTGAAGATTTTGAAAATGGGTTAAGGTAAAATCATCAGGAATTTCTTCAATTTGCAAGATATTCTGGTCATAGAGATTCCAACCTTTTTTACCGCCTCGGTATAAATTAAAAACAGAATATTCGGGAACATGTTTCCAACAATGATGAGCGTAATCGCAACCAAAAGGACTGGAACAATGACCGCCAATTTCCACCACTGGTTCTTGCTCAATCTCCAACATTTTCAATAATCTATCCAAGTTTTCTTCAACCCATTCTTGATTTGCCAAAACCTGTTCGGTAATATCTGTGAGTGTGAAAATTTCGCTGGTCAATTCTCCTTGTTTTACGTATTGATTATTGATGTACATCATGAAAAATCGATCTGGAGCGAAACCTGCATTTTTCATCACAAAATATTGCAGAGAGGCATCCGTAAAATGATAATCTTTTACAGAAGTGCTGCTTTTTACTTCTATTGCCCAGACTTCATCATCTTTTCGGTGCAAAATATCGAGCATACAAAAAGTATTATTCGCGCTAAAAGTGGCTTCATAAATCGTTTCTACTTTTTCGGAAATCCATTTTTTCGTATTTTCAATAGATGGTTGGAAATTGGAAAAATCTTCTGGTGTTGCATCTTTTCCGTTGGGAAACATTTCTTGAGCCAAAGTTCCGATGCGATGTCCAAGATCAAAAACGGCTTGAGTTTGATCATCTATTTGTGGTTTCAAATCTTTTCTGTAGAAATCAAACCATAGTTTTTTGTCACATTGGATTCCGGAAACGAAGCGAGATTTGGAGAGGTTTTTCATAGTTTGAGTTTTTAAATGGAACTATTTAAAATTTTTAACACATAAGTCACATAAGATTTAGATTTTCTGCTTTGAAAATAGTTTAGAAAACATTAGTTGAAAATCTTAGATTTACAAAACTAGTGTGAACTAATGCTTACTAAATTATGAAGTCTCAAAAATCAACTAATGTGTTAAAAAAAATTAGTTGAAGTTTCTTAACATTTCTACCACTTCTGCTTTCATCGAATTTCTAAAACTTTCTGGCGAAATAATTTTTACGGAACTACCATGAGAAAGAATTTCCCGTTCGAAATCATAGGTTGGAACGAGTGTTAATTTAATTCGGAACTCATCGTCATCATCAACCAAAATTTCCTGAGAATGATGAAGCGGAAGTGTTTTGATGTATTTCCCTTGATTAGAATCGAAGGAAAGTATAATCTCTTCTGGCGTTTCATCTAAGGTTGAAATAATGCCAAAAGAATTTTCAAAATCTTTTTCGACATTGTATTTCTTTGGCTTGAAGGATGAAGGTGCAATTTCTAATTCTGAAATCCGATCTAAACCAAAAGTTTTGAGAAAATATTTTTCATCATTTTTTTCGTGAGCTAAAAGATACCACCGATTTTTAAATTCTTTCACCGCATAAGGCTCCAGAACTTTTGTGTGTGAAACGCCTTCCCAAAATTTGGTGTATTGCAAAGTGACGATTTTTTGATGGGTAATTGCGTGAATCAAACCGCTTAACCAATGCAAACCTCGGGATTTTCTTTGCTCAAATAGCAAGATGTTTTTCTTGCCTTTTACATTGCGATAGGCTTCTACAAGCAATAAATTATCAAAAACATCTTCTTGAAATTCATTTTCATTTTCATCATCAATTGCGTAAGTATTGGTGGAACGACGGTAAATTATACTCGTTTTTAAAACTTTAGAAATTGCTACTTTATCTCGCAAAAATGTCCGTTTCGTGAATTTTAAATCATCCAAATCGATATCATCTTCCTGATATTTCTTTTCCAAATAATCCTGAATGTCTTCGTAAGAAGCGCCTGTACTTTTTCTACTTCGTAGGAAATCTTCGATAAATTTCATCCGAAGCATTTGTTCAATTTTTGCCATTGTTTTAAGTTTAGGTAAAGATAGAAAAGTTAAACGACAAAATACGGCGGTTAAGAAAACAAGATGATATTTTTCAAACACTGGTAATTAAGGCCAATTAAATAGCGACCGTTCTAAAAAATATCAAAATTATTTTTTGACTACCCGTTTTTGGAAGTCTCTCGGCTTTTCTTTGCGAAAGAATTTAAAACGAAAATTATGTCATCAATTACTTACACGGTCGAGATTCCACCCATCCATTATCTACTTCTAGGTTTGGAAACAGCTATTTTTAAACATCAAGAACCACAAGCAGCAAAAAATGAAGCGCTTTCTTACTTATCCAAAGTTTTAAGGGATGCGGTGGAAAAAGAAATCATTGAAATTTGGGACTTTGATAATGAAGTCAGTGCAGATCTAAAAAAAATTACTAATCTGGAAAGTTCCATTTATGCAGAAGAAAATGGAATTCTCAATTTTGAAAGAATTCTTGAATGTAAAATTAAATACACATTTAACAGTTACATTATAAAAAATGCGGTGTTCAATCGGCACCGTCATGGAAGTCCCTCCCAAAAAATAGCATCCTACGGTTTTTTCGCTTTGATCGAAAATCAATCTGACAAACCTTCCAGATCAACAGTCATTAAAATTAAAAATGAAGAAAGAGAAAGCAGTGGCAATCCTTTCGTGCGCAAAAGAAACGAAAATATGAACCTCAATTATTTCGAAAAACTGAAAATACAGGAAGCTAAACAATTATATTTTGATCAAAATAATAATTATCAAAAGGAAATATTAAATACAAACTCCTTTTTAGCGCTTGAAAGGATTTTCTTATCCTTTCAAAATACGTTTATCATTACTAAATATCTTTTTGTACCAGAACATTTTCATAAAAATGCAACGGCTGTCATTGATTTACTGGTACAAACTTATTCGCCTGAAAATGAATATGAATTTCATACTGCTGTAGAAATTGAGGGAGTTAAATTTTATGTTTATAAGCACGATCCTGTTTCTTGCGCACTCACCTTTTCGAAAACAGGCAAACTGTATATCAGAGATCAAAATGGCGTAAAAGAAGTTGATGAAAATACCACTTTTTCCGACCTGACCGACATGCCGGCTATTGACCAGAAATTACAAAACATTATCGAAATCATTTAAAAATAAGAATTATGGAAACCAAAAAACCGCTCCTGAGTTACGTTGTAAAAACGCAGTATGTCACTAACAAAGCCGGCTTAAAAACTTTATATCAAAAAGTATTTACTTATGAAAACATTTTGACTGCCCGACAAAATGCATTTGAGTATTATGAGGCAGCCATCGGATATTTAAAAAGTGAAAACGAGATTGAAATCGATGAAAATTCTGGTAAAATCACTTATAAAAATCCCGAAAAGTATGATCGGGGAATTGCAATTTATATGCGAATCAATGAGGATGTCAATAAATTCGGCATTGTAGATCAAGCTGAGACTCTCTACATTATTGGAGGGCATTTCGACCTTTCAACCCGGGATAAGAATCGACTAAAATTGGGAAAGAACACAGAAGAGAAATATTTCAAATTATTAAAAATAAAGTCTGACGCAAACCAAAAAGAGAACCTTGCAGGTACAGCAAAACGACTGCAATCAATGGCGGAACTTAATCGAATTAAAGAAACGTCTTTAGAAAAAATAGATTTTATAGGTAATGTTAGCGCAAAAGAAAGTCTGGAGCAGCTCTTAGAAAGCAGCTGCGCCTTTTTAAACACTGAAGGAGGAACCATAATTTTCGGTCAGTACCAAGCGATGGACGATAAAAAAGATCAGCATCTCGTTCGAGGAATGGCTTTTATCATGGAGCTTTTACTTCCTTTATCTTACCCATTTGAACAGGATCATTTTACGTTTAAAAAAAGAAGTTTGCTGGGGCGTCAATTTTTAGAAATTACTATAACAAAAAGTGGCAGAGATTGCTTTTATAATGAACATTTTTATTATCGGTGCGCAACGGGTAATGTTTTAGATTTAGATAAGAACTTTTCTTAGCTGGACATTTTAAGTTAAAATGTATATTTGAGAAAAATAAAAATTATGGAAAAATTTTTCGAAGTAAAAAAACACACCTATCCAAAAGTGCAAAAAGGAAGTGCTAACTCGTATGAAGATCTAGTTGATAAATTAATTAAAAATCAATTTGAAAATAAAATAACAATCGGAGAAATTCATAATACTATAAAATCATATATTGACGAGGAAAATTTATTTTTTTTGAGAAACTATAATACCGCATCAAAAGATAATTATCATAATCTTAGAAGAGGCTTTAAAATATATTTTGAAAAAGAAAACTTGAATATAGCTTTCTGTGATAATACATTTGTTATGTTATTTAATGCAATGAAACTTTTTGATTTAAGCTATTCTATGGAAAACCTAAAAAATTTATTTAATCAAAATAAACTAATATGTGCTTTTATAACAACAAAAGAAGAAAGAGAATTATCTTTCTACAAAAATGCAGGAGCAATTATTACCAACTCTAAATTTAATGCAAACGGATGGCAACTTTCACATTTACACACCGTGAATTTTTGTAATTTTAGTGAAATTATAGTTAATTCTGATAGAAACGATTGGAGTAACGACCATAATACAAGAATAGATTTAAATACAGAATTTGATGATGAAAGTATAAAAAAAATAAAAGCACACTTTGTCAGATTAATACATCCATTAAACTCTTTTTTGATACCAAAAAATAAATTGATAAAATATTTTGGGAAAAGACTTGGGGAAGAACAAGAATTACTACAACATGTGGAAAATTATATATCTAAAGAGTTTCCAAAAATTTACGATGAATTTAAAGATATGGCAATGATTAAAGAAGTCAATAATCCAAATATTATTTCTAATAATATTCAAATAAATTGGAAAAATAAGAAGTAAATAAATTTAAATCTGTATCAGTACATTTGGAAAAGCCATAAGTTATTGGCTTTTCCTATTCATTTCTCTGCAACGCAGCTTTCCAATAATCCAGAAATTTCTCTCTCAAAAATTTCGGCTCAATCACTTTTAAAGACCAGGATCGTTTCATGATTTCCATGATAAAATCTTCATTGGGTTTAATAAAAAACTCAAACTGAATGGTTTCCTTATTTTCAGAAAGCATTGTTTGAGAAGGATGAATTGGATTGGCTTTCAGATAATGTCCGTCGCGGTGGTCGAACTCCAAAATCACTTTTGTGGCTTCTTCATTGGTAAACATTCCGACCGCATTTTGAAAAGGGGTTTCAAAATTAATTTCTTTAGGTCTAAATTTTCCTGCAGTTTCAATATCACGAATTCGTTCCAAAGCATAACTTTTAAACGGAACCTCACTCAAATCCGTGGCTAAAACGTACCATTTAAAATCTTTCTGTTTCAAACGGTAAGGTTGAATCGTTTTGTTTTTTTCCTGTTCAGAAATATAATCGAAATAAGAAATTTTGAGTTCGCTCTTTTCTTCAATTGCTCTCGAGATTTGATAGAAATGCTGCATGCCTGTATTCTTTCTTGTTTCAGGAATAACAAAGGCAGGCAACAACATGTCTGTATTTAATGAGGCTAAAAAGATGGCAGAATTTAATAAGTCATTTTGAAAGACGCCTTCAAAGTCTGAATTGATATAATATCGATTCCGGCTATCACATTCAAGATCAATCTTCCAGGCTTCTTTGATTGCTGATTTATCTTTATTAAACGTTGAAGGAGAATAATTTTCATATCTAAGGTCAACCATGTCAGCATAAGCCTCAAATTGTTTTTCGACTTTTTTAAGAATTTCTCCAACACTTAGCTTTCCATTTTCACTTAAAATTGTCCGAACGACTAAGGTCATTCTCAGAAATTTTCTATTCATTCTATTCCATTTTGAACAAATTTAGACAAAAAAAGATCTATTCTTTCGGATACTCAAATTCCCAAGGACTATTCACCAAATTGTAATATTCATTCAACAAACTGCCATTGACAAAAGTGGTTTCTTTTACTTTCTCTTTTCCATAAGCTTCATGAATATGGCCAAACAAATGAAATTTAGGCTTTACTTTTGTTACCGTCTTCAATAAATCTTCACAACCTGCATTGATGTTGGACGTCGTTCTATCTAATATCCCACCTACCGGACCATGGGTTACCAAAATATCGGTATTGGAGGGAATCATGTTCCAATATTTCTGAATGGGTTTTCCACGATCTACGTTGAAAGCCCAATTAAAAAAAGTGGGCGTAACCGGTGATCCCCAAATTTTAACACCTTCAATTTCAACGCCGCTATCGCAAAGATAATGACAGTTTGAAGTTAGTTTTTTCTGGATAAAATCGCGAGAATAATCTTCAAAATAGAAATCGTGATTTCCCGCGATAAAAATTTTGTGAGCATAATCTAATCTAAGAAACCAGTAGATAAAATCCTCAACTTCATGAGCTTTTCCCAATTTTGAAACATCGCCACCATGAATAATCAAATCCGCTTTTGGGAGATTCTTAAGTTTGCGATGCTGCCCATGAGTGTCGGAAATAAAAACGATTTTCATTAAAGTTGTTTATCTTTAAAATTAATAAGATTCTTCTTACATTTATCCTGGAAGTTTAGGTCTAAAAAGTGGAATATTCACAAAAAGATCAGGATTAAAAACTAAAGTTACACCTTCTTGTTCAAGAATTTTAATCGCTACTAAAATATCGTTCCTACAATCTTGATCGCTGTAAACAACTTCAGAATCATTACAATAAAGTTTCACCATTTTGAAAACATCATTTTGTTGTAAAGAAACTTTATAAACATAATATGATTTCACGCTAAAATCTAAAAAATCCTGAAAATCTTCATCCTCACTATCCAAGAGATCTTGATATTTCTCGGGGAATCCTTCAGTTGAATATTTATTTTTTAGACAGTATTGAAAAACAGCATCCATAATTTCAAACTCATAGAACTCCGATTCTTTCAAGTCATCAAGAGATTCCGTACTATCTATATGAAGAATATTTTGTTTCAGTTCTTTAATTAAATCAATCGTTTCCACAGCGTTTCTATTGGTTTTTGTTTTGAATTAAAGATAGTTTTTTCTTTCCATTTTAGTCTTTTAAATTTCGTAATCAGTCTTTAAATCTTCAAGCTGTTGTCGATCTCTGATTTTTGTCCAGACAATTCCCGACTTGGAAATAAAAAAACCTTTATTGCAAAATAATAGAATGATCGTATTGTCAGCAGCAATTTGCATTATTGAGTTCATCGTTTCTGATCCATCATAGAGCAAACTCCACGATTTTCCACGATCTTTCAATTGAAGCAAATGCGATGGATTTGTAGGGCAGATTCTAATAAATGTTCCTTTAAATTCTATAATTTGCGACATTTCCTTTTTAAAATTAGGAAGCAAATTTAATTGACTGGTAAGACAAAACAGGACACTTAAAAAAAAATTCATTAAAATTGATGAAGAGAATAATGACTCATTTTGTCTTAGAAGTGTATTATTTTTGAAGCAATATGAAATACCCAATTTTAAAAATAGAAAGACTGGATTATCAAACACCACTAACAGACATTTGTTTATTTGAAAGAGTGTTCGTGTATTCCTCAAAAGGATTGTTAGGTCTTATTGCAGACGATTTTGGATCTATCATTCCACCGATTTATGAAGAAATTATTCCCGCGTTTGATTTTCACTTTTGGGCTCGAAAAAATCACAAATGGAAACTTTACAATTTTAAAAACATTGAAATAAACGGAATAGAATTCAAGCATGTTACTACTTTTTGTAACGAATACGCCTGTGTAAGTAGAAATGGAAACAGCTTTGGATTCGTGAACCGAAACGGTGAAATCAAAATTACAGATCACTATCTGAAAGGAAAACATCTGGGGAAATCGCTTTTTGCTGTAGGGAAAAACATTCGAGGACAGGTAAAATATGCAGTTATTGATCTTCAAGAACATTTTATCATTCCATTTATTTTTGAGGAGATCCCAACATTTACGGAAGTGGTTCTGTTACTATTGAAAAGAAGAAAGCCACTGCGAGAGTGGCTTCAATTATGATTTATTTTCCAAATTAAATTTACCTAATGTAACAATTCTTCTTTATTTCTTTAATAACTCAGAATGAAATTCTGATTTAAAGTAGTTCAGAGTAATATTCCTAGTCTATCTTATTTTTGTCCAAGTTCTACCTTCTGTGACCGATCGAAATTTCCCGTTTGAGGTTTTCGCAAAAACAATTTTACCTTTCGTTCCCAATTCAAAAAACTCTCCTGTTTCATTTGATCCGTCAAAAATAATTTGCCAAGAAATCCCGGCATTATCCGAACTTATTAACTGAAATCGATTTTCAGCTGGGATTTTGATGAGTAAAATTCCAATGTAAATAACTTGTGACATACTTGCAATTTTTAAATTTGATTTATCGTATTCTAAATATTATCGCTACAATAATTGATAATGAGAACACCATCAAAAATGTAAAAAATACAAGAAGGATTATTTTGAGAAATTTTAAACCTCCATTTTCTCGTGACTTTGGAAGCAACATTGTCCACGTCAATATTCTTTCGTGAATTAATTGCTCCGCCGGAATTTTTTCAAAAAAGATTTTAAAAGTTTTTTTCATCATTAGTGTTTTTAGAATCCAATTTTGCGTTTCTCTTCACTACTCCACTTCTCATTTTTGCACAAACCTTCGATGTCTGTAAATTTCAGAGCATACCCATGCAGAATTTCCTGCATCGCACATTTCCGGGCAATATTTTCCATTTCTCCACCTGAGAATTGAAATTTTTCGGCGAGAGTTCTACTTTCTTTTGAAGAGAGAATCGGCAATTTTTCTTTCCAAATTTTAGCAGAGTTTTCTAAAGATGGTTGCTCGAATTTTACTTTAAATAAAAATCTGCGCTCAAAAGCAGCATCCATATTTTCGACAAGGTTTGTGGTAGCGAAAAGAATTCCGTCGAAATTTTCCATTTCTTCCAGGATTATGTTTTGAATGGCGTTTTCGGTGTCGGCAACATTGGAACTTCCTGCAGATTTTCGTTTACCGATGATTGCATCTGCTTCATTAAAAAGTAAAATGGGACAAAGTTCCTCATTGCGTTTCATTATTTCATATTCAGTAAAAATTTTCTTCACCAATTTCTGACTTTCACCAAACCACATGCTTTTGGTCTCGGAAATATCTACTTTAAAAATATTCCGACCCGAATTTTTTGCCAGTTGATAAACGCTTTCTGTTTTTCCAGTGCCGGGAACGCCATGAAGAACTGCTGTAATTCCGATCGGCATAGCTTTTTCTTTCAAACGTCGTTGCAGTTCTTTAAATTTATCATCTTGCAAAACATTTGAAATCTGTTGCAGTTGAGTATTTTCGTCCGCATTGTAAAAAAGCTTTTTTGTTGAAATGTCTTTTGCTCTGATCAATTTTGAATCGTCTTTAGAAATATCGTCAATTAGCAGATCTTCATTATTTTTTAGAAAATCGGTGACTTTTCTGGTCAGTTTCGCTCTACTCCGATCTTGAAAATTTTCCTTTGAAATTTCAACTAAATTGAATTTTGAAAGTTTAGTTTCGTTGTTGATAATTAACTTTTGAAATTTCATTGCCTGACTTTTTCGTGTAAAGTAATCATTTACAGTCATCTGTACATGGGTATGAAAATCATTGTCACCATATTGAATAGCATCCCAAATCGTATCTAAAAAGAAATAAGTTTCGAAAGCATTGAGCTGGTAATTTTTAATTTCACGAAATATAGGCAGGTCTAAATTTCCCTCACACAGAGTCGAAATAAATTCTCTGAAATCGTAAGGACTAATTAATCCTTCGTTCAGCTGATCACTTTTTTTATCGAAGTCTTCGAGCAGATCTACGAAGTTTTTTTCGTCTGAAGATTCTTCTATTTTAGCATATTTAATAACTTCATTGTTAGAAATACTGTTGATCATATTTTGTGAAAGGTCGTACGCGGAAATTTGTTTTTTGTGGGAATTTTTATTGATCAAGAGATTACGGCTGTACAACATTTCGATGGGCGCACGATACTTCAAAACCTGAAATTTGGCTAAGTCGAAATATTCAAAAACCTGTGTAAAATCGCTTTTCTCAAAACAAATTACAAATGCATTGGCAAACAAAACCGTTTCAATGTCATTAAGTTGCAAATATTTTGAAAGCAACCTGATTTCGTTTTCTACTACTTCAAAAAGCGGCGGTTGAAGTTTACTGTCTTTAGAAAATTGGTAAATACTCTCGATGCATTCCATTGCGTTGAAATTCTCTTTTGTCTCCATATTCTTTTGTTTTAGAATACAAAGATGAAAATTGACTACGCCAATTTAAGTCTTACTTAAATAAAAAATCAATTGTGCAGAATAATGAATTCTTTTCAGATTCGATATTAAAGCGCTTACCATGATTTCTTTTTCTCCTTTACCTTTCTGCAAACAAAAATCTAAAAAAACCCAAATTCCAAATGGACACCATTCGTCTATTGCCACTATTAATTTCGCTTAAAATAAAGCTTTATGAAAATAGGAATTGTTGGTGGTCGCGGTTTTAATGACTATGAATCACTTAAAAAAGAACTATCGAAATTTACTGAAGAAAATAGTATTTCACTTAATTACATTGTTTCGGGCGGTGCGAAAGGAGCCGATACTTTGGCGGAAAAATTTGCCACTGAAATGGATGTTGAAATGATTGTCTTCAAACCTGATTTTGAAAAATTTGGAAGAGGTGCTGCTCTTGCACGAAATACTCAAATCATTCAAAAATCGGATGTTGTATTTGCATTTTGGGATGGTAAATCAAAAGGAACGCATGACAGCATTAAAAAAGCGGAAAAATTGAATAAAAGATTATTGATTTTCAATTACTAAAATTTGTAAAAAACGATGAGAGATCCACAAAGAATAAAACCATTCTTAGTTAGAATTGAACAATTGTGGTTGAAAAATCCAGATTATAGATTTGGACAATTAATAATATGGTTGGCAAAGATTGAAGAATTAAATCCCAAACTTTTCTATTTGGAAGACAAAGAATTTTTAGAAAAAATAAACGAGCTGGAAAAGTAGTTTAAATGAAAAATGCAGGATTTGTTTTCCTGCATTTTTTTTATGATTTAGATTGAATGTAATTCTCGATATCGGCTAGATAATTTTCAAATTTCAATAAGCGATGACTGTCATCAACAGCTATCAGATTAACGTTGTTCAAAGATTTTTCAAACAAAGGAATTTGGTTGAGGACTTCATCTTGCTGCGTTGCAATAATCAGCGCATCTTCCGGATTTTCTATTTTCCACAATTGGGGAAGAATATTTTTTGGAAATTCAAAATCTGAAGTTCTATTGGCAATGTTCAACAAAGGACTGGTCAGTACAAGAATCGGTTTTATCGTATTTGCTTTCAACCTTTCTCTCAATTGATAGGCAAAGTTTGCCCCAGTTGAATCGCCCACCAAAACGATTTGATCTTCAGGTTCGGAATTCAACCATTTTTCCGCCGTATCTAAAAGCCCGGAAATGTCGGAATCATTATTCCACTCGACAAAATTATATTGGAATTGGTCTTTGAAATAATCTTTCAAATGCAGAAATTTTCTGGAGTTTCGATCGGAACCGAGTCCGTGGATGTAGAGGAGTTTTTTATTATTCATGATTTTCTATTCATCTTTTGTTGATCAGTTCTGTTAAAATTTTTACTGTATTTAATCTTTAAGGATGTTTTTAAATTTAATTCTCAATAACTTCCAAAGTAAACTCATTTAAAAGTTGATATCCAAAATTAGCAAAAACATAGTTTTCATTAACTTCATTTATTTTTACGTCAAATGTTTTGTCGATTCATTGATCATTTTTATGAGGCCTTCATTTTTTAAATGGGAAATATCATCTTTAAGAAATATAAAACTCTGCGCTTTTACAACCCGATCGAAAATCCAGATTTCGTACAAAACATCTAATTCTCCAAATTTAGCTTCCTGCGAATACAAAACAATGGTATCGTCATCTATAGGTATATTTTTAAATTTGTCTTTAATTATTTTATCCATTTTGATTCAAATTTTGTTTCTCTTTCGAAATCATTTTCATACATGAATTTTGCGGAATATTCGGAAAGTCTTAAAGGTAAGTTCGGAGTGAGTTCAAAGAGTTCATTGGTAATGGTGTCTTTCAATTGTTCATTTCTGCCTTGGAAACTTTTACTCAAATAATAAGTTTTTTCATCAGTCTGATATTGGTACAAATTCATATCAAATCCGGTTCGAAATCTCCCGAAAGCAAATGATTTTTTGTTTTTTAAATCGTAAATAATCTGATAATTCGCTCCGCAACCGAGACCAGAACAAGGATAATAAGTAATCTGAAACAGCAATAATTTCTCGTATTTATAATATTTGATTTGAGAAATTTGATTGGCATATTGTACCGAATCTTTTGCTGTCCAAACAATATTCTGTGTTTGTAAACGGTAGGTTTTTATTTCATCATTATTTACTTTTATAACCAATCCATTTTCATCACTAAAACTGTCAATTTTAAAATCAAGAAATGTAACGGTTGAAGAATCCATATTTATTGTGAAATTGGGTTCAATAACATGATTTTCTAATTCCTTATTAAAAATTTCAATTCTTTGTTTTAAAGAATCTTCATGCTTTGTAGTTTCCGAAGAAGTGAAGTCTGGGTTTTTAGTCGACCAACTTATCATGGTCAAAAGTAAAATTACCAGTGCAGAAAGAGTTTTCATAATTCAGTTTTTAAGATTAAGATATTTTATTCATTTCCATCGATTTCTGAATAAATTCCAAATATTTCTTTCTCACATTTTTTGGTTCCAAAATTTTCAACCTTTCAGCGTGCGTTAATAATTCTTGATAAAAATCGTAGGTCGGAACTAAAGTTATTTCAATTCTAAATTCTTCATTATTATCCACGAGAATTTTTTGGGAATGATGAATAGGCAATGATTTCACAAATCCACTTTGGTTTTTATTAAAAGACAAAATAATCGTTTCTGGGTTTTCGTTCAATGTAGAAACAATTCCGAAAGAATTAATGAAAAGTGCATCAATATTAACTTCTTGTTTTGCGAAAGTCTTGGCATGAATTTCAAAATCGGTCATTCGATCCAAACCATAAGTTTTGAGCAAAAATTCTTTTCCATCATCTTCATTTGCCAAAAGATACCATCGATGTCTGAATTCTTTTAATGCATAAGGTTGCAAAACTTTCTTCTGAGAAGCAGTTTCCCAATATTTTCTGTATTGTAAACTGATGACTTTAGAATTTTTAATGGCATGAATAATTCCATCCAGATGTTGAAGTCCAGAAGCTTGTCTTTTTTCAAAAAGCATTATTTTAGAATGATCCGTCGTTTTTTTATATGCGTTTATCAACAAAATATTTTCAAAAATACCTTTCGAGTTTTCTAAATTTTCATCATCAATAATTTGATACGTCATGGTTGATCTTTTATATTGCGTTTCAACTCCGAATAATTCTAAAAGTATATTCCGATCTCGCTTAAATGTTTTTTCACTGAAAGGCAAATCATTATCGTATCCTTTTTCGCTGTAATGTTGATTTTCTAAATATTGCTTGACTTCGTGATAAGTTGCACCGTTTTTACTCTTTGATTGAAGCAGATTTGAAATATGCATCAAACGCAACAATTGATCTCTTCTTGCCATTGTTTTTATTTTATACTACAAATGTATTCAATCAAACGGACGAAACATGGCTATTTGCTTTTATAATTATAAATTTAATATTTAGATGTTATAAAATGTAGGTTTCATTAATCGGTCATAAATAATAATTGAACCAGCAACAGAAACGTTCAGCGAAAGTTTGCCAGGTAATTGTACCAGAAGATCACATTTTTTTTTTGCTTCTTCCGACAATCCGATTTTTTCTGAACCTAATAAATAAACTGCTTGTTTTGGATGTTTAAATTCAGAGACCGGAACGCTTTTTTCGTCTAATTCAATACCGATTAATTTACCTTCAAACGGTAAAGATTTATAGAAATCCTGAAAATTCTCAAAATAAAACAACGGAATATGTCGATGTGCCGCAATAGTATCAGTTTTCATTCTTTTATAATTTCCGCCGATAATGAAAATAAAATCTGCGCCCATAATTTGAGCAGAACGCCATATTGTTCCAATATTTTGAGTTTGCAAAGCGTTTTCGATGCCGATCCCGAAATAAACTTTTGTCTTCGGAAAATCAGTTGCGTTAGGATAATCTTTTGTCATTTTAAGAAGTTTTATTCTTCAAAGATAAAATTCTTGACAGCCAGAATAAGTCCATTTAATATCACACTCAATGAATAGTAATTGATGCTCAAATTCCCGATTCATTTATTTGAATCGGGAGTCCTTCTCTTCCTAAATTAAAATCCTTTTCAGAGTTTTATGATAACCCGTCAAAATACTGAAATTATCTGCTATGCTCATCATCTGCAAGTTGTACTATAAAAAAAACGAGTTCCGAAGTTTTTTCACCCTTTTCGAAGAAAAGGCAAGAGAGTCTTTGGTAGTATAAAATGTAAATTTTGTATGCACAAAGACACATCTTGCTAGTACTTTTTTCAGAAGTAAGAAATTTTATTTAGTCTACCTTATTTTAGTCTGGTTACAAGTATATTTTAGTCTACTTTCGGTCTTTTGATATTTGGAATTTTCAGTTCAGATTTGTTTTGCAAAGAACTATGGGATTCAAACATTATCATATTTTTTTCAACAACAGATCTCCAATCTAAGATTGGTTTTCCGATGGCGTTTTTCCAATCCGATTTATCCCATTGATGAAATTTGTGAATCAATACGTCATCTAATTTTTCGGAATAATTTGGTAACGTTTTGGAAAAACTCATAAACTGTTGTAATGTTGGATATCGAGAAAATGAACTATTTGCAATAATTTTTGGTTCTGGATCTCGATATAATTCTTCAATCGAAATTTCTTTTGTCTCAACTATTTTCGGAATTTCTTTGGGTAATTCATTTTCATTCAAAACGAAACGATTCGGGAAACCAGGATTTCTGTGATAATCTAAAATCCCCAATTGTTTTAGTTTATTTTTCGCAGTAATTACCGTTTGTCTGGAAAGTCCAAGTTCTCTTGCCATCTCGTAATCCGACAGTACAATTTCCTTTTGAAGTTCTTCGCATTTGTAAAGTATAAATGTAAAAACAACAATTGTGTTTGAGCCAATTTTGTTCTTAGAATTTAATTCAAAAATTTTTTGAAATAAAGTTGAGGGAAAGAGATTAATATTTTTCATCTTTTAAATGTTGATTGATATTGAATTTTAACTTCATTATTTGGGTTTCCATGAATCAACCAATCATTTAAATCCTTAAAATCGGAATACAAAACCCGGCAATCTTCGGCTTCAATTTTTTCATTTTTGATGATTTCAACGGCGCGATTTCCTGCTTCGTCATTGTCAAAATAGAGGTCTATTTTTTCATAAGTTTCAAGTGAATTTTTAATCTTATTTATCATTGAAACTGAATTCAAAATCATGTAATCTGAAGGTTCATTTTCTAACGATTCTTCAATATTTTTAAAGGAGAGAAAATCAAAAAACCCTTCAAAAACCAGAAGCGATTTTGAGTTATTTTTTATGGTGGTAATGTCTTTTTTACCAAGACAAATTTTAGAATAAGCGTTCCGAATTTCATAACCATCGGAATCATTTTTAAAACAGATTCCAAAATATTTTTTATCATTCATTTGATAATGAATTTCCTGAATTAAATGTTTTTGATTTTCCACTCTTCTGCTTTTTAAATATTGAATTAATGCAGGATGCTGAATTTCTTTCACCTCTACTATTTCATATGTTTTGGGAAGGTTGAAAAATTTTTGGTTTTTGGTTTGCTGGTGAAAAGAAGAAAAATTCTGGTTTTCTGCCCACTTCAAAACTTCAGATATTGAAGCGTTTAAATATTTCTTCATCAAATCAATGTTATTTCCACCAATTCCTTCGGAAAATAAATACCAATAATTGAGGGTCTTATTAATTTTAAAGGAGGCATTGTTTTCCTTGGAAAAAGGATTTATAAACCATGCTTCTTTTTCATTTTGTTTCGTGGGAAAATGTCCGAGAGATTGCAGGACTTCTTCCACCAATATTTTATTAAATTGTGTGCAGTTCATTGCAGTAAAGTTTTGGGGTTGAGTTTTGGGGAAAGTTTGATGAATTGATGAGGAAACGCTGTATTTAATTGTATATAACCTAGTTACACACTCATCAAACGCTCATCGTCTCATCAAACTTCAATTTATTTACTCATCAAACACTCATCAAAAAACAGTGTTTTCAAATTTGATGAGTACTTTGATGAGTAGTAATTCATTGATTTTCTTTTCATTATCAATTATCTCATCATTTCATCAAATTTTTCAGAAATAAAATTCCTTTTTATGGAAAAATAGCGACCTAATTTATTTTGCTGAAAAAAACTTCCACCATAATCCATGTCATATTTGATGTAAGCCAAAGAATTTTGTTGCGGTTCGAGTTTCCAGATTTCTTTTAATAATTTTCGCACATCATTGATGGTCCAGTAACTGCTTTTGAACATTTTGTTAAGCATATTCAGAATATCTTGTGGAACTGCATTTATTTCTTGATCTTCTACACTTTCAAAAAATTCAAACAGTAATTCAATGATCCGGGATTCAAGTTTGTTATTATTTTTCCAGACTAATTTTTGCAAGGCAGTCGTTCTAAGTTCCGTGTGAGTAAACCACATTCTTGTTTTCTTCTGGCTGTAAAATGGTCTTTGTATCAAGTAGTTTAAGAAGTATGGAATTTCAGCGTTAAGGTCACGCAGAAATTCTGTTCTTTCAGATTTGATTGGCTTGATTTTGATAATCCAGAAGCGTACTTCGTTTTCATCGATCTGAATAAAATTATCTTCGTTATTGGAACAAAGAA